>SXOO01000211.1 GCA_005776725.1 Pseudomonadota bacterium
AGAGCTCCGGTGCGTCGCCGCGCGCGCCCCGGGCCCCGCGCGTCTCTCGCGCTAGCCGGGCGAAGTCAGCGGCTCTCCCCGAGTCGCCGAGGTTGTGGGCGACGCCCGCGGCCCAGCGCGCTGCGGCGTGGCGGAGCGACAGGGGGTGGTCCTCGGAAGTGAGCGACGCGAGGGTGGCGAAAGACCGTTCCCGAGCGCGGTCGTCGCCGGCGTAGAGCGCGGCGAGGCCGGCGCGCGCCAGGACGTCATCGGGGTGGGCGTCGACCAGATCCGACACGCACTGCTCCACCGCTGCCACGTCGCCTCGGTGCAGCAGCGCGGCGCAGCGGTGGCTCATGATCTCGGCGTGGGCCGCCCGGGTGGTGTCCCCGTGGTCGGCGAGGTGTCGCTCGCCCTTACGCATGAGCCCGATGGTCGCGAAGTCCCACGCCGGCTGCTCGTCGGCCGGGATGGTCGCGCGTCGCGCGTTCCGGGCCGCGCCGACGACGGAGTATGCCCCGGCGATGTCTGCACAGCCGGTCTTCGGACAGATCTCCGTGGCGGCGGCGGGCAGCTTTCGTACGCCGGCCTCGAAGGCCTCGAAGCGCTCGATGAGGCGCATCGCGCGCGCCTCAGCGAGACCCAGGAGCTCGTGGTGTCCCGGGCGCCGGCCGAGTCGCAGCAGGAACACGCTGGAGGCCCAGTCGAAGGTGCTGCGGTCGCTCTCAGCGATCCCCTTCTCCAGCTCCGCGAGGCGTTGGGCAGCCACGCCGGCGAAGGCGTCGGGCTCCGTGAGGAAACGCAACAGGAACTCGACGGTGTGGGGACCTGCGCGCTTCTTGTGGCGCTCGCGAAGGGGCTCGAGCGCTGGTGCAATCCGCGCCGCCATCGCCGCGGTGGCCCCCTCGCCCCCGCCGCGAAACGCCGCGAAAGCCGCCTTCCCTTCGGGCGAGGTTGTGAGGTCCGTCATGAGCGCGAAAACGGCCCGCCCCACGTCCACCTCGTAGCCCCCCGGGAAGGCGTCGAGCTGCTCGTTGAGTCCCTGGGCGCTCTTGGCAACGCCCTCGGCGTCGTCGCTCTGAAAGAGGCGCTGCGCTGCCGCCACCATCCCGAGACTGAACCGGATCCCGCGCGCGAGCGGGGTCTTTGCTTCCACTTCCCCGAGCTTCTGGGCGGCTTCCAGGGCCAGCGTGTAGGCGTTGACGAGCATGAGCCACCCAGCGCCCATCGCATCGCCGTCGGGTCCCGGGAAGTCCTTGCGGACGTCGAGCATCGCCCTCGCCAGCGCGGGATGCCGGGGGGGGAGGCAGCTACCGAAGGCCCCGAGGCGAGTCACAGCCTCTTCGAGAGTGGTTGGCTGGGCTCCGGCCACCACCCGGAACGGGGCGCGGCGCGCGAGCAGCCGGCGGGCGGCCAGCGCGGTCTCGGGGAAGCGGCGCACCAGCGCAGACACGGCGCCTTTGGCGTCGGCGTCGTGTTCGGCAGAGAGCACCAGCGCCTCGGCGCGGAGCAGGTGATCCGCGGCGTCTTCAGACAGCGCCGCGAGCTGCTCGCTGGTGGGCAACGCCGCCTGAGGGCGGAGGCGCGAGAGCTCCCATCGCGTCAGAGCCCGAAGCGCCGCCACGTTCTTCGGGTCGCGTGCGAGCAAGGCCTCGGCCTCAGCCGGCAAGCGAGCACCGACGAACGAAGGCAGCTGCTCCAGCGTGGCCAGGTAGGCCTGTACCGCCGCGCGTTGCGCCTCGGGATACGCCGCGACGAAGTCGTGGCCCAGCTCGACCAGCAGCGGCGTGGCGCCCAACACCGCCCAGGCGTCGCCGAGCGCGGCCAACAGCGAGACCGAGGTCTCCTCCGCGCTGGCGCCGTCGGCGCGTGCGCGGTCCACGGCCACCAGCGCGACCACCAGCTCGGAGACGGGATCAGGGACGTAGAAGTCCGCGCGGATGCGGCGAGGGTCACCCCAACGCTCGAGGGCGGCCTCGGCCCCGCGGAGCAGCAGCTCAGGGCGATTCTGTCGCGCGAGCCAGTCGGTGCCCGCGGCCGCGATCGGGAGGTCGGAGGCGGGCGGGGCGGCTAGTAAGGTGGAGACTAGAGTCACGCTGAGCATCGCCCGAGCATAGTGGACGCCTCCTGAAACTACACGAAGAGCTCAGGGTCGCCCTTGCCCAGACGTAACACCTCGGGCTCGTCCTCGAGCAGCGAGATCACCGTGGAGGGCTCGTACAGGCGCTCGCCGCCGTCGACCACGAAGTCAAGGCGCTTCCCGTAGGTGTCGGCGATCTCCGCGGGGTTGTTCCAGAACGAGTCGTCCGGGGCGCGGACCGACGTGCACAGGAGCGGGCGCTCGAGCTGTTCGAGCAGCTCGTGGCAGATGGGGTCTGCCGGGATACGGACACCGAGCTCGCGGCGTTTCCCCGTGAGCATGAGCTTCGGCACCGCAGCGCTGGCCTGGAGGATGAAGGTGAACGGCCCCGGCACGCAGCGCCGAAGCGCGCGGAAGTGGTTGTTCGGCACTCCGCGTGTGTACTCAGCGATCGCAGCGAGGTCTTTACACAGGATCGCCAGCGGCTTCTTCGGGTCGAGCTGCTTGATCGCGTAGAGGCGCTCGATTGCCGCCTTGTCACCAAGGTCGCATACGAACGCATACACGGTGTCGGTGGGGATGACGCCGACGCCGCCGGAGGACAGCTTCTTCGCGATCGGCCCGAGCTTCCAGAGCTCGTAGTCGGGATCCACCTGGAGATAGGTCAGCGCCACGGCGGCGGATTGAAGCGCCAAAGGTCCTCGTTGTCACGCACGTCGGAGCGATGGTTTAGAACGGCCGGCATTCGACTGGCCAGCCAGGGCGCGCCACCCCTATGCTGCGGCCGTGCTGGTCTCTCTCGCCTGCCTCTGCCTGCTCTTGGATCGCGTGCCCGAGGCGCCCGCAGTAGAGCGGTTGCACGCGGCGGAGCGCGCCCTGTCGCTGGCACGACGGCTGGGCACGTCCGGCTCCGAGGGACAAGCGCTGCTGGTCGAGGCACGTGACGACCTGGTCGCGGCGCTCGAGCTGGCCCCGGGGTTGTCGCGGGCCGGTGTGGTCCTGGGCGATGTCCTCCTCGAGCTCGGCGACCACGCGCTGGCCGACCGCCTCCTCACCCGAGCGCTCGCCGCCGCGCCCAATGACCTCGAGCTGAGCCTTCGCCTCGGAGTGCATCGCTTCCGCCTGGGGCAGGGCGCTCGCGGCGCGCCGCTGCTCGAACGCGTGGCCACTGAAGATCCCTCGCTCTTCGACGCCACCTACCTGCTCACGGGGTACTACTATCGTCTCCGCGACGACGATCGGGCGTTGCGCTGGGCCAAGGCATACCTGGCCCAGCGCCCGAAGGACGCCTCCATCGTGGGCCTCGTGGGCAACGTCCACCTCCGCAACGACCGCACTGAGGCCGCGGTGAAGGCCTTCGACGAGGTGCTCCGGCTCGACCCCGGCAACCTCCCCGTGCGGGTCAACCTCGGCAACGTGCTCTTCCGTCTCAGGGACTACGAGCGCGCCGCCGAGCTGTACGTGCACGTGCTTCGCGCAGACCCGTCGCTGGACGAGGTGCAATACAACCTCGGCAGCGCGCTGTTCGCCCTGGAGCGCTACGGCGAGGCCTCCACCGCGTTTGGTGCCAGCATCGCGCGAGTCCCCACCGACGCGCGCGCTCACTACTTTGGCGGCCTCGCCGCGGCTCGGAGCGGCGACGAGCCGTCTGCCATCGAGCGCCTGCGACGGGCCACAGAGCTGTCGCCCACCGATCCATGGGCGCCCCACGCCCTGGCCGAGCTCCTACGACGGCGTCGGGAGTTGGCCGTCGCGGAGCTATACGCCGCGCTCGCGATCCTCCGGAAGCCCGAGAGCGCTCCGATTCAGCGGACCGGCGGCGTGATCGCTCGTCAGCGGGGCGAGCTGCGACTGGCGATCCAGCGCCTCGAGCTGGCCCAGAGCCTCGATCCCAAGGGCGCGGCCATCCGAGCGGAGCTGGGCCTGGCCCGCGCTCTGGGCGGCGACACGGACGCCGGGATCAGCGACCTCGAGGCCGCGCAGCTGCTCGATGCGGGTGAGCTTCGAGTCAAGCGGTGGCTCCCCGTGGCCCGCACGCAGCGGGCCGTGAGGCTCATGGAGGCGGGGGACGACCCAGCGGCCGAGGCTGACCTGCGACGAGCCCTCGAGGTGGACCCCGCCTTTGTAGACGCGTGGTGGAACCTCGCGTGGCAGGCAGACGCCCGGGGCGACTTGGACGGCGCCGAGCGCGCCATCCGCGCCGGTCTCGCGCACCGGCCGATCGACCCCGACCTGCAGCTGCTCCTCGCGTACGTGGCCGCCCGCGGGGCCCGCTACGACGACGCGGCGCGCGCTCTGTTGCGGGCCGATGGCGCGCGCGATCCGGCGCTCCGTTGGCTGGTCCAAGGGGCGTTGCACGCAGGGTACGGCGAGTACGACGCGGCTCTCCAGGCCTTCGGAGCGGCGGCCGACGGGGGGCTCGACACCGCGCGCGCGGCCGCGGACGTCGCCCTCGACAAAGCCACCGCCACGCTGCAGGCCGGCCGCGCGGCTGACGCCATCGCGCTCCTCGATTCCCTCGGCCCGCTCAGCCCCGAGCAGGCGCGCGCCCGCGCCGGGCTCCTGGCCGTGGCGCGGCTCCAGAGCGGGGTGGGCCTCGAGCGCGTCGACGGCTTGCTCGGCTCCCTGGATGTGGGTGTCCCCGAGGGGCGCGGCCTCAGGCGACTCGTCGAGGACGCCCCGCTGTACCGGGCCTACGTGGCGTATCGAATGGGCGATCACGCCGGCGCGGTCGAACGCTTCGAGCGGCTCCTCGCCGTGCGGCCCGATGAGCAACGCGCCCGCCGTCTCCTTGTGGCGGCGCTCCTCGAGGACGCGGAGGAGGCCTATGCGGACCGGCGCCTCGACGTGGCGCGCGTGCGGGTCGAGCGTGCCGTGGCGCTCAGCCCGGACGACGCCCGGGTGCGCCACGCCCAAGCCTGCCTCGCCTACGGGTCCGGGCGGCACGAGGAGGCGGCGAAGGTCTTCGAAGACCTCGCGCTGGCCAGCGCGCCCGCCGAGGCCGTGCTCAACTTCGGCTTGTACCTCGCGGACATCCGGCGCGACCCAGCCGGCGCCTCCGCCCGCTTCCGAACCTATCTGGATGGGACCGGCGTCGCGCGTGCGATCGCCCGCAAACGGCTCGAGCAATACGAGCGCGTGTTCGGCCCATGAGCGGCGCGTTACGTCGGCTTCTCGTCTCGGCAGTGGCTCTGCTCGCTCTACGAGCGCCTGCCGCCGAGCTGGAGCTGGGCGTGTGGGTGCCTCGGGTGCTCACGGGCGACCCGGTCTCTCGGGCGGAGTGGGCCCAACGCGCGGGTGACGCCCTGGGCGCCGCTTCGGGCATCACGATTCGCGGGCGGGCCTTCTCCACCTTCGAGGACCTCACCACCTTCGCCAGCAGCGGGCGCCTCGCGCTGGCGCTGGTGGACCCGCTAGCGGTCCTGGCGCTTGCGGATGCGCGGATCCTCGCGCAGGGCACGGGCGCGGAGGGCCCCACACCACGCCTGGCGGTGCTGACGCGCACCCCTCAGCGCGGCGTGCTGGGGCTCGCGGGCCGCCCGCTGGGAGTGGCCCGCACCACGGGCGCGGAGCCGGCGCTGCTCACCCACCTCGCGTTCGGAGGCCAGCTCGACGCCAGCACGTTCTTCGGTGCCCGACAGGAGGGCGAGCTCGAGCAGGTGGCGGAGTGGGTCCGCGCCGGCCGCGTGGAGGCGATGGTGGCCTACGAGGCGCAGGCCCCCCTTTGGGGTCTGCACGTCGCCGCGCCGCTCGAGCGGCTGGCGCTCCCGATATTGGTGGAGCTGGGAGGCCGCCTCACCGAGGTGGACCGCGTGCGCCTCGAGGCGGCCCTGCGCGGAGACGGCGTCCCGCTCACTGCCACTCCCGCCGGGGTCCTGGGTCGGCTGCAGGCGCTGAGTCGCGACTACCTCGCCGCCGTGCGACGGGCCGTGGACGGTGGGGGAGGTCCGCAACGCCCCGTGTGGGCGCCGGGGCGCACGCTCACGCTGGAGCCGAACGTGCCGCTCCAGGTACGTCGCGCGCCGCCGCTGGAGCCACCCCGCGGTCGCCTGCGCCTACCGGACTTCCCGGAGGTCGAGACGGGCGGTGGCCCGTGAGCCCATGGGAGGGCGCTAACGGCTCGCTGGGGCCCTTGTTGGAGCTGCGCGAGGTGAGCCTCGTGTGGACCGCGGGCGACTCCGCCGAGCCTGAGCGCCTCCTCGAGGCCCTGGAGCTGCGTCCCAGGCTCCGCCGCGACGCCGAGTTCGTGCTGCACGAGCTCTTGAGCAACGCCTCTCGCGAGAGCATCCAGTCCGCCGACGTTCGCGTGGGCCTAGGGCTCGACGACCTGGGGCTCGACCTGGTGGTCGAGTCGCCCTCTGCTCCGGCCGTGTCGCGTTGCTTGCAGGCGATCCAGCGCGCGGTGCGCGACCAAGGGGCGCCGCTCGCCGGGCCGTCGCCAGGCGCCGGGATCGGGCTCTACCTAGTCTGGCGTCGATGCAGTCGCTTGCTGCTACAGGACCGGGGCGGGGTGTTTCGCGTGGCCGCGCACCTGGGTCGCGAGGTTCGCGAGGAACCCACGCTGGTCTGGCGCGCAGGGTGAGGGAGCCCCCTGGGCGCCGCTTCGGAAGCGGGCCTACTTCTCGTCGGGTGCCTTGACCAGCTTCAGGTCGTTGAGGTCCAGGCCACCCGGGTAGCCGTACGACACGTACTTGTCGAAGCCGTACACGATGATCCCGAACTTGTCGTCGCTTCGGATCGTGTGGTTCCCCGGGTTGAGGTTGACTGTGGTGGCGCTGAACTCCCCGGTGCCCACGGGTTTGAAGCTGTCCGTGGCGAGCACCGTACCGTCGAGGGTGATCGCCGAGCCCGTGCGCGCGGTGACCGTGACGTAGCTGGACGCGTACTTGTCGGGAGTGAGGAACACATAGTCGCTCCGATACTGCTCGAACGGCACCGCCAGCATGAACGCAGGGTCGCCGATCTTGGCGTCGTCCGCTTGTGCGTTGCCGCCCACGTTCGGGTCCGGCGCGTCCTGGGCCGCCAGGAACTGCCCCACCAGCACCGGCTTTTTCGCGACGATCTCGAAGTCCTTGTCTGACTCGAACTCGAACCACTCGCCCGTGTTCAGCACCGGGATGTTCGCCTGCGGCGGCACCGTGGTTACTACTGTGCCATCCTCGGCGGCCATGATCCGCCACACGTCCTTGGCCTTGCCGCGCGGCTGCGAGCGGGCGCAGATGTAACGGAGGCCCCAGGTGCGCACCGGGAACATCTGCATCTCGAGGTGGTCGGCGCAGCAGGTGTTGAACTCGAGGCAGTCGCTGGGTGTCTCGCACTCGGTCTTGCCGTCCCAGACGCAGACGCCCTTTGTCTGGCCTTTGGCCACCTTGCACGACGCAGTGTTGGGGGCGTTCGCCGCTTCGCTGCCGCCGAAGACCGCCACGCGATTGCTCGCGAGCACCACCGAGCCGGTGAGGTCGGCGCCTGGGCGATTGGTCTCGATATTGAGCACGTCCCACTTCTTGAGGGTGCGCGTGAGCGTGTCGCCGGCCTTCAGCGCAGGGATCCCCTGCTCCTTGTTCTCGAGCGTGGGTCCCGTGACGGTGACGGCCACCTCGGTGGGGGTCTCGGAGACCGCGATCACCGTGAGGTAGCTGCGCAGGATGTCGAACGTCTGCTCGCGCGTCATCACGATGTACCATTTGTCCAACACATTCTCCGGCAGCAGGATGCTGGCGTCGTTCGAGAAGACGTCGACGTTCTCGAGCGGGTTGAACTGGTAGGCGGTGATCGGGATGTTGCTGGTGACCCGGTATGCCAGGGGCGCGTGGATCGTGCCATCGACGTCGCGACGCGGCAGCTCCAGCACGCGCAGGCCGCCCGGCGGCAGCGGAGAAGTGTCCAGGGGCTGTTGCTTCGAGTCGAAGTTGACTCGGCCTTCGTTGTTCCACACCTCCACCGTGGCCGACTTCTTCTCCGAGGGGTTCGACACCACGATCGCGTACTGCGCCCCGGCGGCGTCGTAGTAGCCCCGCCCGCCGCCCGGGACGAAGGCGTTGTCGAGGTCTGCGGCCCAATAGTCGCAGCCCATGTAGCTGTTCAGCTTCTTCGCCAACTCGCAGAGCTCGAGGCACGCGCCGAGGGTGCAGATCTGGCTCGTCCCTTCAGCGGCACACGACTGCGCCGTGACGTAGCCCTGGCCGTTGTCGGGACACTGCTGCACGGTGTCGTCGTCGAGGCATCGTCGCTTGCCCGGCAGGCACGGCAGACACCCCAGCGTGTCGTTGCAGAGCGACTGCTCACCGCGGTCGTCCTTGCAGCGGCGCGTCTCGTAGCCGTCGCCGGCGGGATTGCAGATCACGGCGGATTGCACGTCGGCAGAGCACCCCTTCACCTCGCCCGGTGTGCACACCGGACCGGGAACCACGACATCTCCGACCGAAGTGCCATCCGTGGCATCGACCGAGTCTGTTCCGTCGGTGGTATCCGTGCCGTCGGCGTTGTCCGTGGAATCGGCGCCGTCGGTCGGGGCAGGGGTGTCGGACTCGGACGCGCTGCACGCCGCGAGGAGGGAGAGGCTGAGGACTAGAGCGAGACGCATGA
>SXOO01000212.1 GCA_005776725.1 Pseudomonadota bacterium
CAGCGTCTACAACCTCGGCGTCTGTTGCACCTACGCGCCCGCGACGCCCGTGATCGCCGCCTGCACCGCCCCGCCGCCCGTCACCGTCCCTGCCGGGCAGGTCGCGTGCCATGGCGGCCACATGGACGAGACGCACTGCGCCACGTTCGGGTCACCGCCCGACTGGAACTGGGCCGGAAACGGTCAGTGTGTCACGGGGGGCGCCGCCAAGGACCCGTCCGCGGCGGCGTATCTCGAGAAGAAACACCGCGGGGACGGCTCCGGGAGCAGCGTTTACAACCTCGGCGTCTGCTGCACGTTCGAGCCCGCGGCGCCCGTGATCGCCGTGTGCAACACCGCGCCGCCCGTCACAGTGCCCGCCGGGCAGGTCGCATGCCACGGCGGCCACATGAACGAGGCGCACTGCGCCACGTTCGGGTCACCGCCGGACTGGAACTGGGCCGGAAACGGTCAGTGTGTCACCGGCGGAGGACCGAAGGATCCCACCGCTGCGACCTATCTCGAGAACAAACACCGCGGGGACGGCTCGGGGAGCAGCGTCTACAACCTCGGCGTCTGCTGCAGCTATCAGCCCGATCCCGCCGCTCTGGCGGACTGCTCGGCCCCGCCACCCGTGTCGATTCCGTCGGGACAGGTAGCCTGTTACGGCGGACTCATGAACGAGAGCACCTGCACTGCGTTCGGTACGTCCCCGGACTGGAGCTGGGGAGGCAGCGGAGCGTGCATCACGGGCGGAGGGCCGAAGGACGCCTCGGCCGCGACTTACCTCCAGACCAAGCACCGCGGGGATGGCTCAGGTGTCGACGTTTACAACATCGGGATCTGCTGTCGCTTCGAGCCGATCGGGACCAGCCTCGCGGACTGCAGCCAGTCGCCTCCGCTGGCCGTAACTCCGGGGCAGGTCGGGTGTTGGGGCGGGCACATGGACCAAAACAACTGCAGCTCCTTCGGCACATCGCCTGGCTGGAACTGGGTTGGCGGCGGACAGTGCAACACGGGCGATACCCCGAAGAGCAGCTCGGACGCCGAATACATTCAGAACAAGTACCGTGGCGACGGCTCCGGCAGCGATGTGTACAATATGGGGCTATGCTGCCACTACGAGCCGATCCCGGCAGGCCTCGCGGACTGCAGCAAGCCTCCGCCCGTGTCGGTTCCAACAGGGCAGATCGCCTGCTACGGTGGCCACATGGACGAGGCAACGTGTAGCACCACCTTCGGCACGGCGCCGGCATGGAACTGGGATGGCAACGGCCAGTGTACGACCGGTGGCGCCGCCAAAGCTCCGAGCGATGCTGCCTATCTGCAGACGAAGCACCGCGGCGACGGGTCGGGCATAGACACCAGCAATCTGGGCGTCTGCTGCATCTACGGGAAGTAGCGCGGGCACAGTGACGGCGCCCTGTCCACGACCTGACGCGCCAGCACCTCCCCGCCTACACCCACTCCCGTTCAGAGCATCGTGATGTCGAGCGTCCCCAGAGCGCTCGGGGTGCCCACATCCGGCTGCTGGGCGTTGGCGTCGGCGCGCTAAAGGAAGGCGCGCGCCGCGAGATCATCGGTATCCGTTGCCAGCACCTCGCGGAACAGTCGCCGGGCGTCACTCCACTGCCGGTCGAGGTAGCGCCGAATCGCCTCCTCCATGCGCGGCTTCGTCTGGTCGCGCAGGTCGGCCGCGGCAGGATCGAGCGGCTCGTAGATCTCGTGCAGCGCCACCAGCGAAGCCCGCCCGCGCGGCCGCACGTCGCCCAGCCAGCGCGACCGGAAGGTTCACGGCTCCGAGCACTGCGCCAGGGTCGGCCCCGAGATGAGGATCGGCGCTTCAAGTTGATACGCCTCGCTTTTACGACCATAACTCAACGCCAATCAAACTCTTCGCACGCCGCGTCAAGCGGCATTCCCAACGTGCGCTCGCCGAAGGGCGCGCGGCCCGACGATTGCCAGAAGTACACCTCGTCCGCGCGATGACGGGCGTGGTAGCGGAACCAGTCGTTATCCGTGACGCCTACCCAGAACCGCATGACTGCCTCTGCTCACCCGACGTGTGTGTACGTGCAGTGGCTGCAGTCGCCCGTCAAGGGCGCGGCGCCACAACGGCAACAGCTCGCTGACGAAGGTGTACGGGATCACGTACCACGGTCCCAGGAGGCCTCGATGTCCACCGTAACCGCAAGTGAAGCAAGGCGCCGCCTGTTTGGCCTTCTCGACGAGGTCGCAGACAACCACCAGCCAGTCGTGATCACGGGCAAGCGAAACAACGGCGTGCTCGTGAGTGAGGACGACTGGCGGGCGATCCAAGAGACCCTCCACCTGGCGCAGGTCCCGGGGATGGTCGGGTCCATCCGCGAGGGCATAGCGACCCCGCACTCCGAGATGGTTGAGGAACTCGACTGGTGAGCTCGAAGCTCGTGTTCTCCAAGTACGCACAGAAGGACGCCAAGAAGCTCGGCCCCGCGGGGCTCAAGCCCAAGGCGGAGGCGCTCCTGGCTGTCCTCCGAGACAACCCATTCCAGAACCCGCCACCCTACGAGACGCTCGTCGGCGATCTCTCCGGCGAGTATTCCCGGCGCATCAATTTCACGCTGGGGCCGGGGCAGCAGAGCTCCCCGGCCCGGGGGTCACCTCCGCGCTCTCGCGCTCCGGTGAATATCCAGCACCGCCCGGTCTACGAGGTGGTCGAGGCGGAGAACGTGGTCAAGGTGCTGCGGATGTGGACGCACTACGAGTAACCGGCCAATACCGGGAGCGCAGGTCTTCCAATGCGTCGGCGCCGTGGTCGGCCGGCAAGAAGCGGGCGAGTGCGTTGAAGCGGTGCATCGCCGACCACGCCATGAGGCGGTGCGACGCCGTGGAGTCGCAGCTGAACCCAGCGCCGGCGAACAGCGCCCCGAGGCACGCGGGGTCCGCGCCCGCCACGAAGAATGCTGGGGTGAGCATGTCGTACTCAGGGTGGCCCACGACCGCGTCGCCGAAGTCGATGATGCCCGTCAGGCGCCAGCCATCGCCGTGAGCTTCGACGAGCGCGTGCTCGTGGTGCAGGTCGGCGTGGAGCAGCGCGCGCCGGGCGTCGGGGACCCACGGGGCGCCGCGCGCCAGCATCTCCGGGAGCGCCGCCACCGCCGCGGGGGCGAGCCCGTGGGTGCGCTGAAACGCGATGCACGCCTCCGCGCGCTCGGCCGCGAACGCCTGCCAGTCCACGGTGAGCAGCTCGAGGTCCGCGCAGGGCACCTCGTGGAGCGCCGCCAGCGCCTCGCCCACCTGCCGCCCGATGGACGCCCGGCCGGCGGAGTCCAGCGAGGGGAGCAGCTCGCGTAGGCCCACGCCGTCTAGGCGCTCGGTGACCAGGTACCCCCAGCCATCCAGGTGGCCGGACGCGATGACGGCCGGCGTGCGGACCGGCAGGCGCCCGTGAACGCGCTCGAGGGCCAGCAGCTCGCGCGGGAGCTCGAAGAGCCACGGCGGCGGGATCAGCTTGAACGCGTGGGCCGCCGTGAGGAACACCGGGGACGAGCCGCGCACCGCCTTGGCGGCATCCGCCACGCGCAGCCCGTGGCGCGCCGCGACGACGCCCACGGCGTCCCGATACGTCGACTCTGGGAGTTCCATGGCGGACCACGCGGCGGCATCGGCCACCGGCGGGAGGAGGCTCGGCTCAGGCATCCCCGCCGTCTAACACGACGCCCCGGCCGAGGCGAAGCCGCCGCCCTGACAAGCCGACGCACCACCGACCCCCCACCTGACCTGTTCGCTTGACAGGTGGTTGGGCGGCAACGCCCGGGCAATCGTGGCGCAGTACGCCGATCAGCCATCCGGCCCGGGCGCCGGCACGCCGCGTGTAATGCGTTATCGCCGAGCCCGACAGGCGCCGAGTCCCGGCGGCCGGGGCCACCGAAACCCTTGCCCCCGCGGAGCCCTCCCATGAAGCGCCTCACCTCTTTCTTCCCGGCCTCCTCGCTCCTCTTCCTGGCCGCCGGCGCTTGCGCCGAGACGTCCGACGTCGCGGTGGACCCCTACCAGGAGGCTGAGGCCGCCTTGGAGGAGATCGAGGCCACCGGCGAGGGCGTCACCGAGCTCGAGTCGCAAACGGGCGGGTGCCTCGTCGCGTTTGCCGAGTGCGTTGGCAGCGGCGCCGACGGCTGCGGTGTTGCCCTCCGCGAGTGCGCCCCGAAGCCGCCGAAGCTGGCCAAGCTGAAGGCCGCCGCCGAGGCGTGCATCGCCGAGGGCAAGCAGGGCAAGCCCGGCAAGCCCGGCCAGTCGGGTGAGGGCGGCAACTCCGGAAAGCCCGGCAAGCCCGCCGGCGGCGAGGGCAAGGGCCCGCCGCCGAAGGCCCCCCCCGCCGACGGCTCGTCCGAGACCGACGAGGCGCCGGCGTTCGCGGGCGGAGAGAACCTCGCCAGCCAGCCGGCCGAGGCCCCGTCGTGCAAGATGATCATGAAGGCCGCGAAGAAGGCCAAGGCGCAGATCGACCACCACGGCGACGTGGTCAAGGCCTGCATCGGCGACCTCGCCACCTGCGTCACGGACGGCGGCGAGACCGGCGCGTGCGTCACCGAGGCGCGCGACTGTCTGAAGGCCAGCGTCGCGGCCGCCAAGGCCCACAAGTGTGAGAAGGGCCTCGCGAAGTGCTCCGAGGAGGGCGCACCCGAGGACATCTGCGCCAAGATCACGGCCAAGTGCTCCGAGGCCCCCGCTTCGGAGTGAGCGCTCTCTGAGCGCATGCGCTACGCCGCCTCGGGCTCCGCGACCCGGAGCCCGAGGACGGCCAGCGCACGAAGCGCCGTGAGCCCCCCGAGGCTCGTCAGCTCAGAGCCGCGCCCAACCTCGCGATCCCCCCAACACGAGACCCGGACCGCCGCTCACCCGCGACAAAGCTCAGCGTCGCGCCCAACCTCGTGATCCCCCCCAAAGCGAGACCCGGGCCCGCCACAGAGCTCAGTGTCGCGTCCAACCTCGCGATCCCCCAACGCGAGACCCGGACCGCCGCTCCCCCCTCGAGCCCCGAACGACTCTCCGCGCCGACTCAGGCCGCGCCCGGACCGCCACCTCGGGCGCTGGACTCCGGCGGTGGCACCTCGGGCGGCGACCGCCAGACCACCTGGAGCTCGCCCGTGGTCACCGGCGCCTTCGGCAGCTGTGCCCCGGCAGCCGCGAGTGCGTTGTGCACGAGCAGCTGCGCCCTGGCGTGCACCTCGAGTAGCGACTCCCGCTCGCACCACGCCTGCAGCTTGAGCGTGACACCCGCCGCGCCCACGTCAGACACCAGGGCCACGGGCCGCGGCTCGTCGAGCACCTGGGGGTCCCCGCTCAAGGCCGCGAGCACGGCCGCACGCAGGGGCTCCAGCGCCTGCCCGTGGGCCAGCTGGACGAGGATCTCGAACCGCCGGATCGGGTAGACCGAGTAGTTCACGATCTCGCTCTTGAACAGCGTCTCGTTGGGTATGCGCACTCGGAGATTATCGAATGTGCGGATATGCACGGAGACGAGCCCGATCTCGACCACCTCCCCCGTGAAGTTGCCCACCTTGATCACGTCGCCGAGCACGAAGGGCCGCTCCCCGATCAGGAACAAACCACTGATGAGGTTGGACGCCGAGGTCTGCGAAGCGAAGCCGATCGCCACGGTGAGCAGCCCCGCGGCGCCCAGCAGCACCGACAGATCGAAGCCCACCTCCCTCAGCGCCGCCACCCCGCAGAGCCCGCCTACGCCATAGGCCACGGCGCGCCGGAGCAACATCCGGTGCTGCGGGGAGACGCCCGAGAGTCGATCGATGACGCGCCGCGACAGCTTCGCGAGCGCCACGCCGAGGAGCACGAGCAGCGCGGCGCGCACGGCGCCGAAGACCAGCTCGCGGGTATCAGGCTCGAGGAATGTGAGCACGGCGGCCGGCCTACTGGAGTAGCGCCGACAGGGCGCGGAACATCTGGAAGCGGGGGCTGGGCTCGCGGGCCGGGATCGCCGAGCTGAGCGGGCCGGCCTCGTCGGGCGGAGTAGCCTCGATGACCATGCTGGCCTCCCCGTCCGCGCCCACGGTCACGCGAACGGCGTCGGTCCAGATGTGCCCGTCGGCGGCCACGGCCAGGTCCAGCTCGCGCACGGGGAGCGCGAGGCGCTCGACCTCGAGGGGCGTCTCGCGGCGGTTCTGGAGCAGGACGCGGGTGACGGCGCGCGCGGGCCGCGGGGGCACGCCCCGGAACGACAGGAGCGCCCGCGTTCGGCTGGCATAACAGAGCTGGCCCTCGCGCAGCGACGGCCCGAACCAGGTGTCGGAGGGGCGGCTCACAGGCCGCTCCACGGCGACGCGCTCGCCGATCGTGAAGCGCCACCACACCGGCGTGGAGACGTAGAGCGGCACGTCGCACCCGGGCAGCACGTGGAGGCGGGCTTCGGGCCGCACCACGACGCTGCGGTCGGCTAGCACCGGGGTGAGCGTGTAGGTGACGCCCTCGTCCGCCAGGTAACGCTCCGGCTCGGAGAGCCCCGGCGGCGCCGCGGAACTGTCGGTGCACGAGAGCACGGCGGACTGTGCGTCGCCCTCCCCTTCGAAGGCCAGCTGCCACTCGCGGCCGGCGCGGCTCAGCCACAACGTGGTGGGCCCGATCTCGTGCACGCGACCGGCGCCCTCGGCCTCCAGCGTGAACTGCCCCCAGCTCACTTCGTCGCGTCGTCCAGCGCGGCGCCTAAGGCGCTCACGGTGACCAGGGCCCGCTCTACCTTGAAGGCCGGCAGGCCGCCGAGCGCGTCCGCGAGGTGCTCGACCGTGAGGGCGCGGGCTTCGGCCACGCTGAGGCCCCGCAGCGTCTCCGTAGCGATCGACGCCGTGGCGATGGTGGCGGCGCACCCCTGGGCCTGAAACGAGGCCTCGGTGACCGCCCCGCCCTCGAGGCGTACGTAGAACGTTACGGTGTCGTCCGCCTTGTTGACCGCCACGCCCACGCCGGAGGGGGCGTCCATCACCCGAGCGTTCCGGGGATGGAGGAAGTGGTCGATCGCGGCGCGGGAGTAGTACTTGTTCATGGCGGGCGGAGCATAGCTGCGCGGCCGACCGCTGACGAGTGTCATGCCCGGGCCTTGCTTCGCGCGGGTGTGTCTGGCAGCTTCCACGCCGGGATTAAGCAGAGTGCGAGTCGCTCGGAGACCAGCGCCGGACGGCGGTCTGGCCGCAACACCCACCGCCCCGGAACGACCTCGGTCACCCGGGTCGAAGGTCGCAGAGGGGGCACCGATGGGCGCAAGAAACAGGACCACCCGTGACGCGGGAGGCCTCCCTGGGATCCTGGGAGGCGCGCGCCGGGCGCCGACTTCAGCGGGGGCGCTCACTGCCTGGGGCCTCCGGGCCCTGCTCGCCCTCGCGGCGCTCGGTCCCGCCAGCGCGGGCGCCATCGACCTCGTGGTCACCACCAACACCACCCTGCCGGCCGGCACCCACGTGTACGGCACGGTCACCGTGAAGTCCGGGGTCACGCTCACCGTGGCCTCCGACCCCACCACGGGCTTTGGCAGCACCATCGACGCCGCGTCCGTGGTGGTCGAGACGGGCGCCACGATCAGCGCCGACAGCCAGGGATATGCCCCCGGCGCGGGCCCCACCTCGGGCGGCGCGGGAGCCTACCGGGTCGGCGGCGGCGGCG
>SXOO01000213.1 GCA_005776725.1 Pseudomonadota bacterium
CCCCGTGCCCGACTCGCCCGTGACCAGCACTGGGATGTCGCTGCTCTGGACGCGGTCGAGGATGTGAAACACGGCCCGGATTGCGGGGCTGTCACCGATCAGCTCGGGGTACGTGCGGCTCCCTCGCGGGGCCTGGCGCTGCACTACGAGGAGCCGCTGGGTCTCTTCGAGCGCGCGCTCCTTCTCTGCGAGACGCTCCGAGAGCCGCTGGTTCAGCGCCTGGACCTCGGCGCGGCGCTTCTCGAGCTCCTCCAGCATGCGCTGGCGCTCGTCCAGGAGGCGCGCGTTCCCGAGCGCGATCGCCGCCTGGTGGCCAAACGCCTTCATCGTCTCCAGATCGCTTGCCGAGAACGCGTTGGACTGAAACCGATTGTCGACGTACAGCGCCCCGATGACTTCCGAGCCTCGGCGCAGCGGCACACACAGCACACTCCGCAGCTTGAGGTGGTGGATCGACAGATACTGCGAGTACCGGTCGTCGCCCATGGCGTCGGTGGTGAGCACCGCGTCGCCGGTCTCGAACACGCGCTGCGCGATCGAGTAGCTCACCTTGAACTTCCGGTTCTTGATGTTCTCCTGATCGATGTTTCGCGCGACCGCCACGTCCATCCCGTCGGCGCCGTCGGCCGAGCGGAGGAGCACGAAGCCGCGCTCCGCGGAGGTGAGCTGCACCGCGGAGTCGATGATGTACTCGAGGAGGCGGGTGGGATCGTGCTCCGCGGAGAGGCGCTCATTGACGGCTAGGAGGCGCGTGAGAGACGCCGTGCCGCCCGCGCGCTGCGCGGTGGCCAAGACCCGCAACCACGTGAGCTCGGAGAGCGCCTCCCGGCGGCTCCGAACGGCGAGGAACGCCGCCCGGCGCGTGTCCGGCAGGGCGTCGGCGAGGGCCTCGAGCGCCGAGAGCGCCTTGAGCCCTGCCTCGAGCGCGTTGGCGTCGGCCTGATCTCGCAGCGCCCGGTGCACCGCCAGGGCCACCTGCCAGCCCCGGTCGGTGTTTTGGCGATCGCCCAGGAGTTGCTCGGCGGCACGGGCCCTGGCCAGCGCCAGATCTGGGTCTCCTTTCGAACGCGCCAGGTCCGAAGCGACCAGCTGCGCGTGCAACTGCACGGCGGGGTTCGCGCAGCCCTCGGCCCCTGCGAGGTAGGTGGCGGCGCGCCCCACGTCGCCTCTGCGCAGCGCCAACGCCGAGAGGTGCGCGTGCGCGTCGGCCAGCTCGGCGGTGGACCCCGTGGCTGCGAAGCCCGCGGCCGCTTCCTCGAGCAGCGCCTCGGCGCCGTCGGCGCCTTCTGAGCTCTCGGCCCACGCCACCTCGCCGAGGAGGCCGGTGCAGTAGGCCGTCTGGTAAGCGTTCTGGTCTTCGCGGGCCAGCGCCAGGGCCTCCTCGAGATATCGCCGGGCGTCGCCGAGCGCGCCCAGATACCGCAGGAGGTTCCCCAGGTTTTGGGCGACTTTGAGCGTCCCGGCGCGGTGGGCCAGGACGCGGGCCCGGCCCAGCGCCTCGGCGTAGCGGGACTCGGCCAGCGCGTAATGACCCCGCGACTGCTCGATGATCGCCACGTTCATCAGAGTGAGCAACGCCCGCTCGGCGTCGCCGGATTCCCGGGCGAGGCGCAGGGCCTCGTTGTAGTGCTGCAGCGCGGCGTCGAGCTCGCTGCGGCGGTAGTGCACGAGGCCGATCGCGTTCTCGACGTTGGCGCGCTCCACGAGCTCGTTGCGCGCCTCGAACGCGGCACGCGCCGCCCCAAGCGCCGCGAGCGCCTCGGGATACTCGGCGCGGTAGAAGTGCCCGAGTCCGCGGACGGTGAGCAGCGCGGGATCATCGGCGCGACCGCGGGCGCGCTCGCACTCCGCCAGCGCCCGATCCACGTGGTTCTGCATGATCGCGGAGCGGGCGCGCAGCAGCGCCGAGTCGGCGTCGTCGGCTTGCGCCAACACCGCATCGGCCTCGGGGTAGCGCCCACGCCGCAGCAGCAGCAGGGCGCGGAGGCGGACCGCGTCGCCGGGCGGTAGGCGCCCGTAACACTCCAAGGCCTCGGCGTCTCGGCCGAGGCGCGCCAGCGCCTCACCTCGAAGGCGCGGGTCGACCGGGCTCTTCACGGACTCGATGAGCGAGAGCGCCGCACCCGCGTGGCCGAGCTCCAGCAGGCGCTGGGCGGCCGCGAGCGCCCGAGGAGCCTCCCCGTCGTCGAGGCGAAGCGCCGCGCTGGCAGTGACCGCGGCGGACGCCGGGCTGAGCGGGCCGTCCTCGAGGTCCGCGAGCGCGGCGTCGAAAGCGGTGGCCTCGGCGTCGGGTTCCGCGGCCGCGAGCGCAGCGGCCACACCGGGCCGCGCCACCCGCCAGGCCGACTCGCCCAGCGACACCACGGGCCGCAGGACAGCGAGGCGGTCAAGCCGGCTGAGCGCGGTCAGGGCCGTCGGCCCGAGGGCTAGGGTGAGCACGCGTTCGGGCACGGGGAGCGGGGCGCGATGAATCAGGAGCGCCAGCGCGCGGTCCGTGGTGGACAGCGCTTCGAGGGGGGCCGCGCCGTCCGTGGGGAGCTCGCCTGCCAGCGTGACCCGCGCGTGGTCGAACGCGAGGGCGCCGGCCTGGAGGGCCGCCTCCGCGATCGAGATCGTGAGCTCGGGGTGTCCCCCAGAGCGGAGGAGCAGCGCCTCGACCAGCGCGTCCGCGGGCTCGAGCCCGCCGAAGCCGGCGTGGAGCACCGCCGCGACGCCGCCAGCGTCGAGCCGTGGGAGGCCGAGCTCGCGCAGGGCGGCCCCTCGGCACCAGTCGCCCGGCATCTCCGGGGAAGCGGTGGCCCAGAGCACCGCGTCGGGAGCGGCGCGTACGAAGCCGCCGAGCACGCGCTGGTCGAACGCGGTGGCCGTGTGGACGTCGTCTACAAGCAGCTGGAAGGGGCGCTGCCGGTGGGCCGTGCAGAGGCCGTCGATGCTGCGACCCACCGCGATCGCCACGCTTCGAGCGACGTCGTCGTCCGCGCGGTCGACCGGGCCTGGCAAGAGGCGCGAGAGGGCGGGCGGAAGGGCGGCGCGGAGGCGCGCGAACAGGGCTCCGGGTGCGTCGTCCGCTTCCGCGCCGATGCGGATCGGGAGCACCCCGGCGCGGAGGAGGCGCATCTCCGTCTGCACGAGGAGTCGGCTGCGCCCCGATCCGGGGACCCCGCGCCACAACGTGACGCCGGGGGTGCTCGGGACCTCGGGTGAGCGGACGGGGGCCGAGCGCAGCCCCCCCCTCACAGCCTCGCGGGTGAGCAAGCTCAGGGGCTGACCGAGGAGCTGTGCGAGCGACTCCACTGCACGCGCGGCGCTCTGCGGGCGCCTCGGCGCGGCATCGAGCATCGAGCGCACGAGCGGGCCGAAGTTGCCGAGGCGCGACGCGCCCGCCGGCTCTCCCGTCATGGCCGGGTAGTCCGGATACGGCAGCGCCCCCGCCACCAGCAGGTGGAGGAGCACGCCCACGGAGAAGCAGTCGGACGCCGGCGTGGCGGGGCCACCCTCGAGCCGCTCGGGCGCCACGAAGGGCAGGGCGCCGAAGGCCTGCGCCGCGTCGGGCGCTACGTCTAGGAGTCGCACCGTGCCAGCCACCGCCTCGACGGCCGCGGCCGACTCCGACACGGCCGACAGCGCCGACCGCAGGCCCGCCGCCCCTCCGGAGACCAGCACGTTGCGCGGGTGGAGGTCGCCGTGGACCAGGCCCCGCGCGTGGATCGCGGCGAGCGCGCGGAGCAGACCGAGCAGCAGCCCGGGCACCGCGGCCGCTCCGACCTGCTCGGCCACCGTGTCGAGCGCCTCGCCCTCGACCACCTCGAGGGTGTAGGCCGCGCGCCCGTCCCCCGTGTCTGCGTGGACGTCGTAGATCTCTGGGAGGTTCGGGTGCCGTAGTGAGCGCAGGCACTCGACCTCGTCGAGCAGCCGCCCCGGCGCTCGCGCGCGCTTCAGGGCGACCACGCGCCCGCCACGCTGGCGGTCGCGGACCCGTAAGACCTCGGCCTGCGCCCCGCTTCCGAGCGTGCCGAGGACTTCGTATCGGTCGAGAAGAAGGTCCATGCGCGGGGGCGCAAGGTACACCAGCGGCCAGGGCCAGCGTAGCGTTTTTCTACACTGGGCCCCGGGGCGCGCCCGCCGTCGCAAGGGTGCTTCGAAGGCTCAGGGCGCCGCAGGGGGCAGCGACCCGGTGTGGCCACCCCACGCTACCGGAGCGGCGGGCACCCGTAGACATCCTGGAACAGGCCCCACTGTTCCAGCGCCTGCTCCGGGATCCGGAAGGCGCCGTTGAGCCACTCGAGGGCGAAGTCGCATGGGCCCTCCGGGGCGAAGGCGCCGGGCCCGAGAGTCACGCGGTCGGGTCGGTGGGCCAGACCATCCACGAGCTCCCAGTCCACGGGCTGCGGCAGCTGTCGCTCGAGGTGGCGCAGCACCATCAGGTGCCAGAGGCCGTCGTCGGTGCGGCCCTCGCGAAAGGCGATGGCGGAGGCGTTGCGCTGCGTGCGCATGGCGCGGGGCTCGGTGAGCAGGGCGTGCTCCCACAGGGTCGACTCCGTGGTCCACGGTCGCTGTCCCGCCCAGCTGAGCGGCAGGAACACCACCACGAGCGCAGCGGCCGCGAGCCGAGGTCTGGGCGCGCGCTCCGCCAGCCCGCTGAGCCCAACGCTGGCCGCGAGGACGGTGGGCAAGAGCAGTCGCTCGGCCACGTCGGTGGGCAACGCGAGCAGCAGACTGGACTGGAGCACAAGGTTGGCGAGCGCCAGCGCGGCGAAGGGGGCAGCCGCCGTGCGGAGCCCCCACGTCAGGACTCCCAGCGTCGACAGCCCTAGCGCGGCCCAGGGCGCCAGAGTCGTGAGCGACAGGTCGAGGCCGGCGTAGCCGTGGTGTGGCGCGAGCGCCAGCGGGAGCGTCACCAGCCACACCGCGCGGCCGATCGTAGCGAGGCCGTGGAGGAGGCGCGTGGCCCCCTCCGCGGCCATCGCGAGGTTGTCCTGGGGCATCACCGGAGGCTTGGGGAGGGCGAGGTGGACCACGACCACGGCCACGGCAACCAAGGCGAGCGGCCCCATGGACCGGAGCACGGCCCGCACCTCGGGTCGCTCGCGCCAGAGCGCCAGGGCCACGAGCGGGAGCACCAGCACAGCCGTCTCCTTGGCGAGGCACGCCACGAGGAGCACCGTTGCGCCGCGGAGCGCGCGGCCGTCGAGCGCAAGGCGGGCCGCGACGCACCCGAGGGCCAGCGCCAACAGATCGGCCTGCGCTACCAGCGCGCCCACGGCCTCGGAGCGAGCGGGATGAACGGCCAGGAGCGCGGCCGCGGGTGTGGCGAGCGAGGGCGCTACCCGCGCGACCAGCCGCCACGCCGCAAGCACGAGCCCCACGTGCAAGAGCAACGACAGGGCGCGGAAGGGCCACGGCTCGCCTTGCCCCACAGCCCACAAGCCCCGCCAGACCAGCGGCATCAGCGGGCGCCAAGCGGCCTGTGGTGTGGCGAGGGGCTGCCCCCAGAAGTCGCGCGTCAGCGCCTCGCCAGCGGGGACCTGACCGGTCACCACCGGCGAGGCGACGATCGCGGCGCCGTCGTCGAGTACGAACTCGCCGTCCAGCGTGAACCCGCCCACCACCGCGGCCAGCGCCATGGCCAATAGAGCGCCGCGCGTCATGGCTCAGCCTGCTCCCCGGCGCGACGCCTCCGCGGCGCCGCTGAGGCGCTCGAGGCGGCGGGGCTCCGGCGCAGGTGGAAGCCTGGTCGTGAGAGGCCGGACCCCGCGCGGTTTTCGAGCGTACCGAGGGCTTCGTATCGGTCGAGGAGGAGCACCATGCGCGGGGCCGCAAGTTACACCGGCGGGCGAGGCGGGCGAACTATGGCCGTGCCTTTATAGCGCCGCTCACGGCAGGACGACCTCCGCTGGGTTGGCCAGCACCGCCGGCTCTAGGACCGGGTCCTGGGCCAGGACGAGGAACGCGGCGCGTTTCCCGGGGCCGATGGTGCCGAGGTCCGAGAGGCCCCAGTAGTCGGCGGGCGCGGAGGTCATGGCCTCCAGGATCGCCGCGCCATCGAGGCCCGCTTGCGTCAGCCGCGAGATCTCCAGCGCGCTGGGCCCCAGCGCCGTCGTGTTGCCGAAGTCCGTGCCGTACAGGACGCGTGCGCCAGCGGTGCGGAGGCGAGCCAGCTGGGTGACCGCGGCGCCGCCGAACGCCGAGAGCGTTGAGACCACGGCGCGCGAGCCCCACGCGGCCACCGTCGCGTCCGAGAGCGGCTCGACCGGCGTGTGCGCCAAGATGTCGGCGCCGATGAGGGCGGCCTTCTCGGCGGTCTCCTCGCTCAGCGCGTGTACGCTCACTTTCCTGCCCAGCGCGTGGGCTCGGGTGACCACGGCCACCAGCTGCTCGTCCGTGAGCTTCGGACCCTGCTCGAGTGGCACCTTGATTAGCGCGGCGCCGAGGCTGACCACCGTGTCTACCGCGGCGATCGCGGCCGGGACGTCGCCAACCGGCACCTCGAGCCCATAACCGTCGGAGCCCCAGCCCTGCGTCGGGTAGCCCAGCGTGGCCGTGATCATCGGGCCGGAGCCCAGGACCGTCATGGGCGCGAAGTCGGTGCTGAAGAACGAAGGCGGCGCCGCCTGGTCGATGCCGGCGATCACGCCGCCTGCGGCGAGCGCCTCGGCGGCCGGGTAGTAGACGAGGTGGACATGGCTGTCGATCACCGCAGGAGCCAACCAGCGATCCGTCACGTCCTTCACCACGGCCCCCACGAGCGTGCCCGCTGGTCCGATCGCGGTGAACAGCCCACCGGTCACACAGACGTCGGTCGGGGCATCACCCGCGCCCGCGATTCGTGCGCCTCGGTACAGTGTCTCGCAGCCCCCCGGGGCTACGTCCCCATCCACAACCGCCGCGCTCGCGTCCGATGTCTCCGTGTCCGTCGCCGCCGGGCCCGCGTCGGATGCGCCGATGTCCATGGCCACGGTGCTCGCGTCGGGTGCGCCCGCGTCCGGAGCCGCCGGGCCCGCGTCGGGTGCGCCGATGTCCATGGCCGCGGTGCTCGCGTCGGGTGCGCCCGTGTCCGGAACCGCCGGGCCCGCGTCGGGTGCGGTCACGTCGGACTCCTGCGTCGCGTCGGCCCCGCTCACGGCGGAGTCACTCAGTGTCGTGTCCGCGGCGGACGCGGCGTCAGCCGTGGTCCCTGCAACGAACGGGTAGTTCGCGCTGACACGGGCGACCTCGGGGGCGGTGCAGGCCGCGAACAGCGCGCAACTACCGACTGACACGAGGAAGACTGATTTGAGCGGTTTCATCGAGCGGCGGTACGGCCCAAGAGGACGAACGGACCGAGGCGAGCCACCACCGTCTGTGACTTCCGCCCCGTCTCCGGGCCCGGTTGCGACGCGTGACCGCGGCCGCATACGCTGTTGGCAGCTGCGGCACCCACTGCCGCCGAGCCGGCCGATCGGGAGTCAGCGTGTACAGTCGAGGTCTCTGGAGCGGTTGTCGGGTGGCGCTTGCCACTGCTTGCGTCGTCGCGTGCTCAGGGGGCTCCGAGGGAGTCTCGGGGGGCGCTGAGGTGGTGTCGGTATTGGATGGCGGCGACGTGCGGGGCGATGATC
>SXOO01000214.1 GCA_005776725.1 Pseudomonadota bacterium
GCGCCGGCCTGAGGCGCCCCTCGCGCTCGCGGATCACCTCGAAGGCGAGGGTGCGCGACTCGTGGAGGCCCTCGGGGCGCTCCGGGCGCGGGCCGCGGACGCGCTCGCGGCGCGGGAGAGCCGCTGGTTGCCGCTGGCCGCCCAACTGGCGGGCTGGTACGCCCGCGCGGTCGCTGCGGAGCGCGCGGCTGGTGCCGTGAAGGACCTGAAGGCCGCTGAGAAGTGGGTCAAGGAGACCGAGGCCGCCATCCGAAAGGAGCGCTTCGAGCCGATTGAGAAGCAGGCGCAGGCGATCTGGGCCGACCTGCGCCAGGACAGCAATGTGTCGCTCGCCGGCGTCTCGCTGGAGGGCAATACGACCAATCGCCGCGTGGAGATCGCGGTCCAGGTAGACGGCAGCGCCGCCGGCGCGCTCGGGGTGATGAGCCAGGGCGAGCTCAACGCGCTCGCGCTGAGCCTCTTCATCCCACGTCTCACGCACGAGGCCAGCCCGTTCCACTTCCTCATCATCGACGACCCGGTCCAGGCGATGGACCCCTACAAGGTGGACGGGCTGGCGCGGGTGCTGGAGCGGACGGCGCGCGAACGGCAGGTCGTAGTCCTCACGCACGACACGCGGCTCTCCGAGGCACTCCGGCGCATGCAGATTCCAGCACACGTGCTCGAGGTCTCGCGTCGCGCGCAGTCGGTGGTGGAGGTTCGTAAGACGCGGACGCCCGTGCTGCAGTACCTGGAGGACGCTCGCGCCCTCACGAAGTCCGCGGCGCCGCGCGCCGTGAAGGACCGCGTGGTTCCGGCGCTCTGCCGCTCCGCGGTCGAGGCCGCGCTCACCGAGGTGGTTCGACGGCGGCGCCTTGGGCGGGGCGAGCGCCACGAGGCGGTGGAAGAGACGCTCGAGCGCGCGCGCCGGACCACGGCGCTCGCGGCCCTGGCGTTCTTCGACGACGAGGAGCGCGGGATGGGCGTCTACGAGGAGATCAACCGACGCTTCGGACGGGAGCGGGGCGACGCGTTTCGAGCAATCAAGGAGGGTACCCACGGTGGCTTCGAAGGTGAACACGACCGCCTTTGCGCCGACGTCAGGCAGCTCGCGGACGGCGTCCTGGCGCTCCGATGAACGCGCTGGAACTCACCGCGGCGGCGCGCCGGCTCATCGACACGCCCGACCCGGCCACGCGCCACGTCTGGCCCGTGGCGGCCACCCACCTCACTCGACAGGCGCTCGAGGCGGCGCTCGACCGGCTCTGGCGTCTGAAGAAGGTGCCGGAGCTGGCCGAGGGACCGATGCGCGAGCAGCTCGTCTGTCTGCCGTTCTACCTGGCCAAGCCGGAGCTTTGCGCGCGCGTGGCGTGGACGTGGACCGCCCTGAGCGCCGCGGGCCACGACCGGGGGCTGACCGCGGCCCCTACGGCCGGTGACCTCCACGGGTGGATCACCGTCGTGGACCAGCTGGCGCGCGAGGTGGGTTGAGCGCCGAACAGGGCACGCCCACGCTCATGGGTTCCTTCTCGGCCACTGGTTGGTTATGGTGGGCCACCATGCCCACCCTGCCGCCGCCGCCGCCTACCGACGCTCAACTGGCGTCGTTGCCCGTATTTCCGCTGCCCCGGGTGGTGTTCTTCCCCGGAACGGCGCTCCCGCTGCACGTCTTCGAGCCGCGCTACCTGGCGCTGGTCGAGCAATGCCTTGCGGAGGGCTCCCCGCTGAGCGTGGTCGCGATCCGGCCCGGCTCCGAGGCGGAAGCCCCAGGCTCCCCGCCGCTCGTCGAGACCGCGGGCGCCGGCAGCATCGTCCACCACGAGCGGCAACCAGACGGGCGCTTCGGGGTGGTCCTCCGAGGGACGTGTCGAGTTGTACTCAAGCAGGAGCTGGTCACCGACGGACCTTTTCGGCGCTTCCGCGCGGAGCGGGTGGACGATCAGGCGGTGGACATGCGGACGGCGGCTGAGGCCCTGGAGGCGATCAACGGGTGCCTCCGGGTGATCGGGGCTCGGGTCCCAAATCTCGCAGAGGCTCTGTTTCGCGCAGTCAGCGCCACCGCTGCGCCCAGTGAAGTGGCCGACCGCCTCGCGCCGGTGATCTTTCGCAACGTGGCGCAGCGCCAGGCGCTGCTCGAGTGTGTCGACGTGAACGAGCGGCTACGGCGCGTGCTCGACCGGCTCTCGGCGATCGCGGCCAGCACCGCCAACGCCGCCTCCGTCAATTGAGTTGTAGCGTCTGGTCGGGCGCCACCTCCCCAGTGAGTCGCTGAGGGCGGCGCCCTGACGGGAGCGGGTTATTGCTCGGCGGGGGCAGTGTTGCTGGGCGCGACCTCGGCGGGGAGGACCTCGGCGGGCGCTGTTTCCGGCTCGCTCACCGAGTCTCTCGAGAAGGACCAGAAAGCCGCGCCGGCGCCGATCGGGACCAGGATCCCGAAGGGGAAGACGTGCTTGAACGACTTGCCGGTCATCTTCACGTCCACCGTGCGGGTCTTCGGGTTGGCCACGACCTTGGCCGGGAAGGTGCCGTCGCTGGTGTTCTCGAGAACCAGGGCGAGGAGGGCGTCGTGGTGCTCGAGCAGCTCCTTCACCGAGGGGTCGTCACTGCCTCGAAGGGCGGCGAGGATCACCCGGGTGGCGCCGCGAACGGCCAGCTGCCCCGCGCGGCTGAGCTCGACGATGCCCGTGGAGACGGACTCGGCCACCTTGGCGCCGGCCACGTCCTGAGCGACCCAGGTCCAGCCAACGCCCTTCGGGTGCATGGCGAGGCCGAAGTACTCGTGACCGATGACCAGCTCGGCCGCCCACGGCTCATCCGCCAGCGCCACGGCGAGCACGTTGCGGAGCGCGTCGCCAGGGTCTGAGGCGAACGCGAGGAAAGGCTTGTCGGCGAGCAGCGCGCCCAGCCGCGCGTTGAGGCCGCCCGGCGCGGCAGGCGCGGGCTTCCAGGAGGCGACGATGCGCTCTTCCACGAGGCGCGTCGTGCCCGCGATGAGCACGCCCGAGGCCGAGAGCCCGAGCGCGACGTCGTCGCTGATCAAGAGGGTGCTGCCGCCCACGACGCGGGTCGGCGTTTCGAAGCGGCTCGCGGTGCGCTCGGTGAAGTCGGCGGGGAACTTGCCACCCAGGGCCACCAGGAACTCTGGCGAGCCACTCGCCGGGAACGACACCCAGACGCCCACCCAGTGGAGGTCGTTGATCACGTCCAAGCCCGAGAGCTCCTTGACGTTCTGCAGCCCGCCCTCCGCCATCGAGACGAAGCTGTCGACGTTGGCCCGGAGCTGCGGGCTGCCGGTGACGATCGGGTGTTTTCGGAGCGCCACGAGCTGGCTCCACGCGTTGGGCGCGAAGGCGGCCGTGTCAGCGAAGAGGAAGTAATCCGGCCGCTCCGGAGCCCACACAGCCACATGGGCCGCGCTTGGCGCCTTGGGATTCGGGCGGATGTCGAGCGCGCCGAACCCGAAGGTGAGCGCAAGGAGGATCATGCTGCCAACGGCCATTCGAAGGACCTCTCGAGGTGTGGAGACGGGGTTCTGAGGGTGGGCCACCGAAGGCGTGGCCCGCCCTCCATGGGTGGGCGCGCGGTGTCACCGCGTGCGGCGGTGGTGGCGGGTTCAGGGGTGCTCGGCGTGCAGCGCCTTCAGCGTGGGGTTGTTCGGGCGAAGGAAGCCGTGCTGCATGGCCCACACCAGGGTGTCGCGAGCGGACTGCTCGATCGAGCGGTAGGTGAGCCCGAGCGCCTCGCGGCTCTTGTGGGCGTGGAAGTACCAATAGAGGCGCCCAACGCTGACGGTGCCCCGGTTGAAGTCCGCGAACTTCGGGTTGAAGCGCGCGAGCAGCTCCGAGCCCGCTGCCGCTGCCGCAGCGATGGCGTAGGGCATCTTCGGGATGGGCCGCATCCCCGCGGTGCGACCGAGCAACGCCACGAAGTCGGCCGCAGAGACGTTCTCGGCGCTGAGGATGTAGCGCTCGCCGGGTACGCCCTTCTCGAAGGCCAAGAGGTGTCCCTCGGCCACGTCCCGAACGTCTACGTACGACTGACCGCCCTCGATGTATGCCGGGAACCGGCCCTTCACGTAGTTGAGCAGGAACAGCGTGCTCGAGCCGTACTGGTCGCCGGGACCGAGCACCACGGTGGGGCAGACCGTGATGAGGTCGAGGCCACGGGCCGCGATCGCCATGGCGGCCTCCTCGCCGTGACGCTTCGAGCGGACGTAGGCGTTCGCTTCGCGGTGCAGGTCCCACGTGCTGCTCTCGTCCAGGAGCCCGTGGGGCGATCGGCTGGCGCCCACCGCAGACACGCTGGAGGTGAACAACACCTTCCGGAGCCCTTGGGCGAGCGCGCTCTCCAGCACGTTGCGCACACCGTCCACGTTCACGGCGTGCACCCGCGCGGCGTCCTTCGGGAGGAAGGAGGTGACCCCGGCGATGTGAACCACGGCGTCGCAGCCCGGCAGCGCCCGCTCGACCGAGGCCCGGTCCGTGACGTCGCCGTCCGCGCGCTCGAAAGGGACGCCGTCTAGTAGATCGCAGCGACTCTGGGGGCGCAGGAGGAGGCGCAGCGTGTAGCCCGCCTCTGCGAAGCGCCGGGCCGTGTGGGCGCCGATGAAGCCGGTTGCCCCTGTGACGAAGAGTCGCATCGGGCGACGCTAGCCGATTCCCACGGGCCCGGGAAGCGGCTCGGGGATCGCGATCGCGCGTCCCTGCCAGTTGGTGAACACCCACTCGTCAGCGCCGGGATCGTCTCCGCCGGCCGGCCTGGGCCGCTGGGCCTCGTAGTCTGGCACCACGGGCACCTTGCCTCCGCCGGTGGGCAGATCCACCACGTACTGGGGAATCCCCAGGCCCGAGAGCGGCCCGCGGAGCGCGTGGAGGAGCGCCTTCCCCTCGCCGATCGTGGTCCGGAAGTGGCCGATCCCTTCCTCGAGGTCTGCGTGGAGCAGGTAGTAGGGCTTCACGCGCATCCTGAGGAGGCGCCGCGACAGCTGGGCCAGCACGTCGGCCTGGTCGTTCACGCCCCTCAGCAGCACGCTCTGGTTCTGGATGGGTGTGCCAGTGGACGCGATGCGTTCACACGCCTCCCAGGCGTCGTCGGTGCACTCCTTCGGGTGGTTGAAGTGCGTCATCACCCACACGGCGAGGTGACGGCTCTGGTGGCGACCCAGCACCGCCGCGAGGCCGGCGTCTACGCGCTGGGGCAGCGTGACGAGGTTCCGCGTGCCCAGCCGCGCCACCTCCACATGTGGGATGGCAGCCAGCGCCTCCAGCAGCGCGTCGAGGCGCTCGTTGGAGAGGCTCAGCGGGTCGCCCCCGGAGATGATCACGTCGCGCACGGTGGGGGTGCGGCGGATGTAGTCGAGGGCCACGTCCAGCTCGGACTTCCCCGGCTGAGAGTCGGGGTCCGACACTTTACGCTTCCGAGTGCAGTACCGGCAGTACATCGCGCAGTTGTGCGTGGTGTAGAGAAGCACGCGGTCGGGATAGCGGTGCGTGAGCCCGGGCACCGGCATGAAGGTCTCTTCCGCCAGCGGGTCCGGGCGCTCGCCGGGCCACACGCGGAGCTCCCCTGACGTGGGTACCGCTTGCCGCCGGAGGGGGCAGGCGGGATCTTCGGGGTCCATGAGCGTGGCCCAATAAGGCGTAATCGCCATCCGGAAGCGCCGCGCGGTGGCCTGCGTGGCGGCGCGCTCGTCGTCCGTGAGGCGCACGACCCGCTCGAGGTCCTCGACCGTGGTGATCCGGTGCTGCTGGTGCCATCGCCAGTCGCCCCACTCGGCGTCGGTTGTGTCGGGGTAGAGGCGGGAGCGGACCACGGGGTGGGCTTCCCCGAACGCCCGCGCGAAGTCAAGCTGCATCCGTTGCGCGCATGGTAGCGCGACCGGTGGCCCACGAGAGCCGCGGGCGCGCGCCGGAGGCCGTTCCGTGGCTGGTCGTTGACACCGGGGCCGCCGCGGCCCTAAAAGCCCGCAGAAGAGCGCCTTGGCGCGGGAGGGCGGGCATGGAAGGACGACTCAAGGTCTTCGCGGGGGCAAGCCACCCGCGCCTCGCGGAGGACATCTGCTACTTGCTCGACATCCCACTCGGGCGCAGCCGCTCCGTGAAGTTCTCAAATGAGAACCTCATGATCCAGATCGAAGAGAACGTGCGCGAGTGCGACGTGTTCGTGATCCAGACCAGCGCCTCGCCGGTGAACGAGGGGATCATGGAGCTCCTCATCATGATCGACGCGCTGAAGCACGCCTCCGCGGCGCGCGTCACCGCGGTGTTGCCGTACTTCCCGTACGCACGGTCGGACAAGAAAGACAAACCCCGGATCTCGATCACGGCGCGCCTCATGGCCGACCTGCTCATGACCTCGGGCGCCGATCGCGTCCTCACGATGGATCTTCACAGCCCTCAAATTCAGGGCTTCTTCCGCATCCCGGTGGACCAGCTGAAGGCCGTTCGCACCATCTGCGACCACTACCTCCAGCGCGGGCTGCTCGACGACTACGTGCTCGTGGCGGGCGACGCCGGCGAGGCGAAGGAGCTCGGCGCCTACGCCAACCGTCTGAACCTGCCCATGGCGATCGTCGACAAGCGTCGCTACGGCGACGACGAGAAGCCGCGCGCGGTGAACGTGATCGGTGAGGTCGAGGGCAAGCGCTGCCTGATCGTGGACGACGAGGTCGCCAGCGGCGGCACGCTGATCGAGGCCGCGCAGTTCCTCATGAAGCGCGGCGCTCGAGGCGTCGAGGCCACGTGCGTCCACCCGGTGCTCTCGGGCAACGCGGTGCAGCGGATCGTGGAGAGCCCGATCTCCGAGATCGTGGTGACGGACTCGATCCCCACGCACGACAAGGTCTTCGACAAGCTCCACGTGCTGCCGATTGCGCCGCTCTTCGCGAAGGCGATTCGGCGCATCCACGAAGGAGACTCGGTCTCTGAGCTCTTCGGGTGAGCTCCCCGGCACGGTCGAGCAGACGCGCATCGTGATCCTCGCGGAGTGGCAGGCGCTGGGCGTAGCCACCTGCTCAACCGACGGCCACGTGCTGCTCCGGGTCCACGCTCAGCCCGGCGCGCGTAAGACGGAGTCCGCGGGGCTCCACGATGGTCGTCTCAAGGTGAAGCTGGCCGCTCCCCCGGTGGACGGGAAGGCCAACGCCGCGCTGCTCGCGTGGGTGGCGGCGTGTTGCGAGGTGTCGCGCACTCGCGTCGCGCTGGTGGCGGGCGAGACGTCCCGCCTGAAGCTCGTGAAGATCAGTCCTCCTTGAGGCCCTCCACGTCGAGGTCGTGCTTCTTCAGCACCCGCCGGAAGTTCGAGCGATCCAGGCCGGCATCGCGGCTCGCGGCGGAGATGTTGCCCTGGGTCCGCACCAGCAGGGCCTTCAGATAACGCTTCTCGAACGCCGCCACCGCCAGCTCCTTCGCGGCGGAGAAGGGCAGGTGGGAGAACTCGACCTGATCGCCGTTCTTGGTGAACCGCTCATCCTGGAGGTGCGGCGGCAGATGCCGCGGCTCGATGAGGTCGCTACGGCACAAGACCACGGCCCGCTCCACCACGTTCTCGAGCTCGCGCACGGTGCCGGGCCAGCGGTACCGCTGGAGCGTCTCGAGCACCCCCGGGTCAAAGGTGCGGATGTCCTTCTTCAGGCGCTCGGAGTAACGCTTCAGCATGTGGAACGCGATGAGGGGGATGTCCTCCGCGCGCTCCCGCAGCGGGGGAAGACCTACATTGATCACGTTCAGGCGGTAGTAGAGGTCCTCTCGGAACTTCCCGTCTTTGATGGCCTGGGTGAGGTTCACGTTGGTGGCCGTGATGGTGCGCACGTCCACGCGGGTGATCTCGTTCGAGCCCACGCGCTTGACCTCGCCCTCTTGGAGCACGCGCAGCAGCTTCACCTGGGTGGACGCGGGGTGGTCGCCGATCTCGTCGAGGTAGATCGTGCCCGTGTGGGCC
>SXOO01000215.1 GCA_005776725.1 Pseudomonadota bacterium
CCGACGCAACCGACGCAACCGACGCAACCGACGCAACCGACGCAACCGACGCAACCGACGCAACCGACGCAACCGACGCAACCGACGCCACCGACGCAACCGACGCAACCGACGGCACCGACGGCACGGATGCCACTGACGCCACCGACGGGACGGATGGTACGGACGGCTCGCCTGTCTGTTCGGAGGGCACGCCCTACTGCTCCCCGGCCTGCGGCGACGGTTACAACTGCGTGTACCTCGGCAACGGCTGCTCTTGTGAGCCGGTCTGCGACGCCAGCGCCCCGGTCTGCGGGGGCGGACCGAACTTTGGCTGCCCGCTAAGCAAGGTCTGCGACGCCACGTGTGCCTGCGTGGATCCGGTGTGTTTCCCAGACGCTCCCGTGTGCCCCGGAGGGTGCCCGCCCGGTGAGGTGTGTGGCTCCGACTGCGAGTGCGCGACTGAGCCCGTCGTTCCGCCCACGATCCTCGCTCGCCCCAGCCGGTCCACTTCGGTCGATATCGACCGCGAGGACAAGACCGTGGCGATGGTGAACTCCGATGACGGCTCGGTCTCGTTCTTCGACGTGGGCGCCGCCGGCGCCGAGAGCTTCCGTGGAAAGGCTGGGACCGCCTCGAGCGCGAACAGCGAGCCGATGGCGGTCGTGATCCACCCGGATGGCAAGACGGCGTTCGTCGCGAACCGGTCCGGCTCGGTCGCGAAGATCACCGGCATCGACACGAACAACCCCACGCTCGCCGCGAGCGCCGTGGTCGCCGGCGAGGCGGTCGGCGTCGCCTTGTCGCCCACCGGCGCCACCGTCTACGTAACTGACTGGGTCGCGGGAGAGCTCCGCGCTTTCTCCGCGGCCACGCTGGCCCCGGTCGCCACGGTGAAGGTCGGCACCAACCCGTATGCGTTGGCGGTGACGAATGACGGCGACACCGACGACACGGACGAGAAAATCCTCATCACAGAGTTCTTCGGACGCCCGGAGGGCAAGGAGATGCAGGACGAGGGCCGCAAGGGCGTCGTGTACGTTGTGGACACCGCGACCCACACGGCGGGCGCCGAGATCCCGCTGGCCCCACTCACTTCGTGCTTCACCGGCGACCTGTCGGGCACCGAGGTCACCACCGGGTGCTTCCCGAACCAACTGCTCGGGATCACGATTCACACCGCGTTCGGAATCACCCGCGCGTACGTGGTTTCCGTTGGCGCGAGCCCGAAGGGGCCCGTCGGCTTCAATCACAACATGCAAGCGGTGGTGTCGGTCATCGATGTCGCCGGCGAGAAGGAAGAGGTCGGGCTCACGGTGAACCTGAACCAGAAGATCAAGGAGCAGCAGCCCGACTCCGACGGAGACGACACCAAGGGCCGGCGCTTCATCAACATGCCGATGGGCCTGGGCTTCGTGGGCACGTCCGACCTCGCCATCGGGTACCTGGCGGCCTCGGGCAGCGACATCGTGCTCCGCATCGCCTGGGAGGAGAACGGCGCCGTCTCGGTGGGCTCCACGTTCAACTACAACATCGCCGTCGGACAGAGCCCCCAGGGCATCGTGACGAAGAACTCGAAGACCGCCGCCAAGGCGTACGTAGGCAACCTCATCAGCCGCGACCTCTCGGTGATCTCCTTCGCCGACCAGGCCGCCATCGCGACGCTGGAGTCGACCAAGACGCCCGAGGAGGCGCTGGGCTCACAGGCCGAGATCGACATCTGGAAGGGCAAGCGCTTCTTCAACACGGGCACGGGGATCTGGGCCAAGGAGGCGTGGGGCAGCTGCCAGGGATGCCACTACCTCGGCCTCGCCGACAGCGTGACCTGGGCCTTCGCGGCGGGCCCCCGCCAGACCATCGCCCTCGATGGTCAGTACGACTCCAAGAACGCGGGGGACATGCGGGCCCTCAACTGGACGGCGATCTTCGACGAGACCCACGACTTCGAGAACAACACCCGCGGGACCTCGGGCGGCAAGGGCGCGATCCAGAAGGCCGATGGCTCCGCCGTGGCGTCGCCGCCGGGCTCGCCCGCGACGTTCGCACAGATCACGGTGGAGGACGGCACCACCGTCGAGAACCACCAGGCCCTCAACGGCTCGATGACCCACCTCACGCGGACCAGCGCGATCTGCGGCAACACCAAGACCTGCCCAGATTGGGACCAGGTGGACGCCTACATCCGGACGGTGAAGTCGCCGCGCGGCGTCGCCAGCTCCGAAGTGGCGTTGGGCCGGACGATCTTCGAGGACGGTGGGTGCGCCAAGTGCCACTCGGGTCCCAAGTGGACCACCAGCACCACGTTCTACAAGCCGAACGTCTTCACCGGCGCCCTGCCCACGCGGCAGTTCGAGTCGGCGCGTGCCGCGGCCACGGCCAAGGACACGTCGAAGCTCGCGACGCTGCCGGCGGGGACCAACAAAGACGCCAACCTCATCGCCGGCGACGACTCGTCCGGAACGCCCGCCCTCAAGCGGATCGCCTGCAATCTGCGCGACGTGGGCACCTACGCGGCGTCGGGCGGAGCGCCCGAGACGCGGGCCAACGGCAGCGAGGCGCAGGGCAAGAACGGCTTCAACCCGCCGTCATTGCTGGGGCTCGCGCTCGGAGCGCCCTATCTGCACAACGGGGCTGCTGCCACGCTCCTCGACGTGTTCGATGCCACGCGCTTCTCGGCCCACCTGAAGGCCGGCAACCCGAACTTCACGCTGTCGGAGTCGGAGCGCGCCGCGCTGGTGGCGTTCCTGCTCTCAATCGACGAGGGCACCGCGATCTTCCCGATCCCGGCCGACGTGAAGCTGTGCCCGGAGAACTTCACGCCGTGACGCGGAGAGGGCGGGCCTGAGCGCCTCAGCGGCGCGAGATCCGCAGCACCACAGGAGCCCTGGGCCGGAGAGTGATCGAGGGTGCGAACTCGAGCGCTCTCTGGCCAGCGCCGGGCGCTGGCGCGAAGCGGAGCCGCTGCAGCAGAGTGGCCAACGCGAGCACGCCCTCCGCCTCGGCGAAGTGAATCCCGATACACACCCGAGGCCCCCCTCCGAACGGGAAGTAGGCGAACCTCGGCCGGGCTGCGTCCGGCTCGAGGAAGCGCTCCGGCCTGAACCGCAAGGGATCCGGCCACCACCTCGGGTCGCGGTGCACCGCCCACTGGGGCAGGAACACCTGCACGCCCACCGGCAACACCACCCCGCTGCTGGGCAACGCGAACGGCTCGACCACCTCGCGGCCGATGAGCCAGGCCGGCGAATAGAGGCGCAGGGTCTCGTGAAAGACCGCCGCGGTGAGCGGCAGGCGCTCCAGGTCGGCGAACGTGGGGTCAGCTCCACCGAGGGTGGAAGCGAGCTCGGCAGCGACCCGATCCTGCAGCGCCGGGTCGTGGGCCAAGACCCAAGCGGCATAGGTGAGCGCCAGGGCGGTGGTCTCGTGGCCGGCGAGCAGCATGGTGAGCGCTTCGTCTCGCACGCCGCCGGGGCTCATGGGCCGACCCTCCTCGTCGCGCGCGTCCACCAGGCGCGAGACCAGGTCTTCTCGGGATTCCGAGCGCGGCGTCGCCTCCAGGACCAGCTGGTCCGTGACCCGGTGCAGGCGCCGGACCGCTGCCTCGAAGCGCCGCCGACCGGGGATCGGCACCCACTCGGGCAGGAGCGCCGGCCACGACTGGATCGTGCGGCTGTACTCCCGCATCAAGGTCTCGACGTCGTGCGCGATCTGTTGCCCCACCGAGCGGGCGCCCGTCCCGGTCTTGTTCGAGCCGGCGCCGCCGAAGAGCGCCTCGGTGACGATGTCGAAGGCCAGCTCCATGAACACCGAGGAGACCTCGGCTTGCTCTCGGGCCCGCAGACGGTCGGCATGCAGCCGCGTGGCCGTGACGAACGTGCCGGCGTAACGCGAGATGCGCGGGCGCGTGAGCAGCGGGGCCAGGAGGCGCCGGTTCTTCCGCCAGTGGTCGCCCTCTCCGGTCAGTAGGCCGTCGCCGATCACGCGCGCGAGATCCCGCGTGGTCACGTCCTTCTTGGCCTTCCCGGCCTCCTTGACCAGCACAGCCTCGATGTCCGCGGGGTGGTGGAGCTGCACCACCTCGAACGGACCCACCCGATAGGCGAAGGTGTCGCCGTAGCGCGAGTGCGCCTCCGTGAGCCAGCCGAGCGGGTCTCGCAGGAAGTCGAAGAGCACGCCGACGAAGGGCAGCCCGCCCGGACCGGGGAGTGTGGTGCGCACGCCACTCGCGTATCACCTGGCCCGGGGCCGGCACAACCCCGACCAGGCGGCGCCGGAGGCCAGCGCCAACAGAGGCGCAGGGTGCTTAGAAGACGCCGACCGTGAGTGGCTCCTCGCACGGTGCGAAGCGCAGCGTCAGCGCGCCACCGGCGGCCTGTACGCCGTAGAGCTCGGTGCGGCCGAGCGCGGGGATGGGCTCGAGGGGCAGGGCCCGGCCGTGCTGCTCGGCGACCCCCGTGCAGCCGCGCTCGTCCTCGCCCTGGCGGCGGATGTGGACGAAGACGGTCCTCGAAGGGCGCCCGGAGCGCACGACGGCGTCAACCGTGAACGGGCCGCTCGCTCGTCGTCGCACCCATGGCGAGAACGCCAGCTCCGCCGTCCTCCCGACTGCCGACTTGCTCGCCACCGCGCTGTCGAAGAGGACCACCTGGAGGGGACCGAGCGGCGTGGGCTCGCCCCCGACCACCTCGGGGTTGGCGACCCTCGCCGTGACCTCAGGCGGGAACACGCCGAGCTGCTTCACCCGCGGCTCGCCGACCCCAGGCCTCGCCGCCATGGCGCGGTCGTGGAACCAGCCCAGCCCGATGAGGTACCCGCGGTCGTTGAGGTACCAGCCGTGAGCGCCGTCGGGCTCGCCAGAGTGCTCCGCCACCTGGACAGCCAGGCGCGCCTGCGCGCGGGCGCTCAGCAGCGGTGGCGTGGCGTCCGGCCGCGCGGGGGTGAAGGCCGCCCACGCTGCCCCGCAGACCAACAGCAAGATCGTGGATCGCTCCGCGGCTTCAGCCGACAGCCGGGCCCGTTCGAGGAGCCAAGGGAGCCCCGTGGCCGCGGCAACGCCGGCGGCGACCGCCAGCGGGTAGGCGACCGCGTGAAGGTATCGCGGGGCGTCGGACCACCCGACGAGCATGATGAAGGTGCCCAGCCCCAGCGCGGCCATCGCGACCAAGAGCGCATCGCGGCGGGCGAGGAAGAGCCCGATCACCGCCAGGAGCACCACGCAGAGGCCGAGCATGGAGTCGGCCGACCCTTCGGCGGGAGCGCTCCCGAGGCGCACGAGGGCCGGCAGCCATTGCTGTACAGACGCTCCGTAGCTGGGTGGCCCCGCGGGGACCGGCGGCCCCGCGTCCCCGCTCAGGCGGGAGACGGCCGACAGGACCGCAGGCCCCAGCGCGGCGGCGGACACCAGGGCGGGACCCAGCGTGGGTCGCCAGCCGAGCCGCCAGGCGGAGCGGACGAGCAGCGCCAGCGTGAGGACCCCCAGGCCCACGGTCTGCGCGTGAAGTTGGACCGAGACCGCGGCCGCCAGACCCGCGACGGCCAGGTGCTTCGGGCGACCGGTGGCCAGGTGTTGCCACGCCGCCGAGAGAAATAGCGCGACGGGTAGCGGTAGGAGGGAGGAGTGCCAGAGTTGTCGGCACGTCTCGTACCAGAACCAGCTGCCCACCAGCGTGCACGTGGTGGCGAGGCCGGCAAGCGCCCCGTGCCGTTTGCTGACGGCGGCCCCGAGCAGCCACGCCCCGAGCGACGCGAGGAGCACCCAGGCGATCTGGAGCGGCTCCGCTCCGGACAGGACCCGGACGAGGGGGCCCGCCAACAGGAAGAACAGCGGTCCGTGATCGAACCCCGTCGGGCCGATGGGCGAGCTGTGGATCTCGACGCGTTCGAACACCTCGGCGGCGTGCCCGAGAAGCCAGTCGTGCTCCGACTCGAAAACCAGCGCGTCGCGATGGACCGTGAGCTGGGCGATCCCTGCGGCGAGAGCGACCGCGCAACTCAGCCAGCTCGCCGCTCGAGCCGTAGCCGTGGATGTGCCGCTCGCTCCGAGCATTCAGGATCCCCCAGGGAAGCCGGTCGGGGGCGCACGCTAACACATCGAGCACACACGCACGGGTGTGCCCGAAGTCGTGTTAGCCTTCCGAGACTTCAGCGGAGTAAGTGATGACCTCAAGCATCGACTGGATCTCGCAGAACGACGCGTTGCCCGCGGCCCTCGCGGAAGCGGCTCGGGAGCTGGCGGCCGAGGTCACGGTGGTCCGCCCCGCCGAGCTCCTGGCGCGGCGGGAAGCGGGACCGAGCGTTGCGGTGGTGGACGCGGCGCTCGAAGACTCGCTCATCGACCGGCTGGCCTCCACCGATGCCACCTTCCTCGTGGCGGGGCATGACGCAGAGCTCCCGCGGCTGGTCCAGGTCCTGAACCGCCTGAACGCAGAGGGCATATTGCTCGCGGGCGACGCGTCGGCGCCGGACATCGTCGGTCGATGTTCTCTCCGTATGCGCGATCACGGCCGCACCGCCACGGCGAAGCGCGAGCTCGACGCCACGGTGGCTCGGCTCAGGTCACAGCTCGCGGCGGTAGAGGCCTCGAGTGTGTCCGTCCGCGCCTCGATCGATGGCGCTACTGGGTTGTGGGACACAGTCCACCTCGTGGAGCGCGTGGAGGACGAGCTGAATCGGCTGGGCCGCTACGGGACGGCCTTCGGGGTCCTGGCGGTGATCACCGGCAGCGCGTCTCTGGGCCAGGACGTCGCCTTCGCCCAGGTCCTCATGGACTTCGTCCGTCGGGTGGATGTGTGTACGCGGCGTGGGCTCGGCGACTTCGTGGTCGTGTGCCCCAACACGGACGAGCCGGGCATGCGGCGCTTTGCCGAGCGCCTGCGCGAGGCCGTGGATGTAGCGGTTCAGCAGGGCACGCTGGCACAAGTCGAGCTGCGGATCGCGGTAGTCGCGTACGGGAGTGGCGCAGTCCGATCGGACACGGTGCTCGGCGATCTGGCCGCCGCCATGGCCGCCGCCTGAGCCGCGTCCCCTCCCGTGGGCGCGGCCGACGGCGCCGTCGAGCACGGGCCCGCCGAAAAATTCCCAGGGTCGAATAGAACTCCGCGGTGGCTGGCGCGTTTCACGGGGCGCACTGGAGGTACGTCGATGCGCCTTGTCCTTGCTCTCGCACTCGTCTCTGCTTGCTCAGACTACGCAGCCCCGGCTCGCCCGACGGCGGTCCCCCTCGCTGTGGCGGAGGCGCCGGCCACGGCGTCAGCTGACGGACCCTCCGTGGCCGCGCCGCCGGGTGAGCGGCTGGTCGAGGTGAAGACGTTGCCACCCACCGGGGCCCCCCCCGGTGCGCCCCCGCCTGCGACTCCGCCGGCCTCACCGCCCCAACCACAGACACCACCGCCGCCGGTGAGCCCGGTGGTCACGCATATCCAGCCGACGGTGGTGGAGCCGCCGCCCGCCGTGGGCGTGGATACGCGGCAGTCCAGCTCGCACGTGCTCATGACCGGCAGCGGGACGCTCACGGTGGTCGTAGACCTCCGAGCCACTGACGCACCACCTGCGGTGGACGGCCACAGGCTCCCGCTCAACGTGGCGCTGGTCATCGATCGCTCGGGCTCGATGCGCGGCGACAAGATGGACCGCACCCGAGAGGCGGCGAAGCGCTTCGTCGAAGGGCTCGACGAGCGGGACACCTTCGCCCTCGTCAGCTACTCCGACGACGTGCGCGTGGACGTCGCGGCGGCTCGAGTCACGCCGGAGCTCAAGCGGCAGGCGCTGCTCGAGATCGCCCGGATGCAGCCGTCGGGCTCCACCAACCTCTCCGGCGGGCTCTATCGGGGCCAGGAGCAGGTGGGGCGCAACCTCCTCAGCGGCCAGGTGAACCGGGTCTTGCTGATGAGCGATGGCCTCGCGAACCGCGGCGTGATCGACACCAAGGCGATCGCCACCACCGCGCAGCGCGAAGCCCAGCGCGGGATCTCGGTGACCACCATCGGGGTCGGCACCGACTACAACGAGGACCTCATGACGGCCGTCGCCGACCAGGGCAGCGGGAACTACTACTTCGTGGCTGACGCGCCGAGCGTGCCCACGGTCCTCGCGGCCGAGCTCACGAAGATGGCGTCCACCGTCGCCCAGGACGCCAAGGTGCAGCTCACGCTCGACGACGGCAGCGAGCTGACCAGCGTGTTCGGGTACGCCTACACACGCATCGGCGACAAAGTCGTGGTGCCCCTCGCGGAGATGTTCGGCGGCCAGCGGCGCTCGCTCGCGCTGCAGCTCACGGTGCCCGTGATCCGCGAGGGGACTTTCCGCGTGGGCGAGGTCTCCGTCACCTACGTGGACCCGCGCCTCGACGGTGTGAGCGTCTCCCGTGTGGTGCCCCTCACCGTCACGGTCACCCGCGACTCCGCCCAGGTAGAGGCCGGACGGGACCCCTCCGTGGAGGAGCGGCTCGTGGAGATCCGGGCGGCGCAAGTGCTGAACGAGGCCGCGGAGCGCGCCCGCCGGGGTGACAACGCTGGCGCACTGGAGTTCCTCGAGTCCAACGCCCGAGAGATCCGGGCCCAGGCGGCCAGCTCGGGCTCCGCTCGTATGGAGGCCCAGTTCGACAACCTCACCCGGGCCAAGGGCGTCCTCGAGGGTGCCGCCCTCCCGTCCGCGGCGCCGGCTGAGCCCGCCGCGGCCGTGAAGCAGCTCAAGGCCGACTCGTTCGAGCTGGCGCGCTGAGCCGCGCGCGTGCCCGCAGAGCGAGGGCTCGCTACGAGGCGCCCTCGGCCTGCGTGAGCAGCTCGGTGAACGCGGCGAGCAGCGCGGGATCGGCCGCCGCGTCTTTGCTGGCCAGATAGGTCCGGAACGCATCCACGGGCGACCGGGCCGTCCGGCCCTCCGCAGCCGGCGGCGCCTCGTTAGGCACCACGATGGAGAGGGAGAGCACTCCAGGGACACGAGCGCGAACGCGCGCCGCGAGGTCCCGCGAGCCCGCGTCGCCGCCAGAGCCGGCGCGACGATCGAGGCGCAGCGTCACCTTGACCCAGGCATCACCGAAGCCATCGGCGGCCGCCTCGAACGCCTCCCAAGAGCCCTCGAAGCGCACGAGGCGCTTTCCCCCGGTGTAGGGCACGCGGGTGAGCACGGCGGGCGAGCCCGGGACGGCGTCCACCAGCACGAACGACTTCGTGTCTTCAGCCTCTCCGAAGTCCATCGCCAGCGGAGAGCCAGCGTACTCCGCAGGGACGGGCCCTGGGATCGACTGAGGTCGGTGGAGGTGCCCGAGGCCCACGTAGTGGGCCGTGGCGGGGAGCGCCGACTGGCCCGTCACCGCCCACTGCTCACCGAGGTGAACGCGGCGCTCTGAGCCGGACAACACGGCGCCGTCCACGTGGGTGTGGGCGAGCACCACGTTCACCGTGTCTCTCCGGAAACCCGCGGACAGCCTGGCGATGAGCCCGGACAAGCCGTCAGCGTACGACTGTCTCGAGGCGCTGCCGTCCGTGGCGCGGACGTCCGCGCGGACGTACTCGGCGGCGCCGGCAAAAGGGACCGCCGCGATCAACGCGCGCTCGCCCGAGGGCCGTACGATCTCGATGAGGCCGCCCTCCTCCGCCTCCCGGGGGCGGCCCACCACGCGCACGCGGGCCAGCTCTGCGAGCAGCCCCCACGCCTCGATGCGGCGCGGATCGTCGTGGTTTCCGGCGATGACCACCGTCTCAGCGCCCGCGGCGGAGACCCGGCGGAGCCAGGAGAAGACCGCGCGCTCGGCCGCGGCCGGCGGGGTCCCCGTGTCGAAGACGTCGCCGGTGAGCAGCACCACGTCTACGCCCTGGGTCTCAACCGCAGCGGCGAGGCCGTCCAAGACCCGCACGAGCTCGGGGAGGCGGTCGACGCCGCGCCATCGCCGTCCGGCGTGCCAGTCGCTGGTGTGGAGGAAGCGCACGGGGGACTACCGACGCGTAATGCGATGCGGGCTTGCCGCGACGCGAGTGAGGGGCGAGCGGCGGCGTACGCGTGTGGCGGCGCCGCGTACTCCCAGCGGACGTCTCACGGCAGCCACGCGCACGACCCGTCCTCGAAGCAAATGTCGTCGATGAGCTCCTGACCGTCCGTGGCGAGATACCACGCCAGCTGCCGACGGAAGTAGCTGCCCCAGTCGAAAGCGGCGCCCGGATCCGTGATCCCGATGAACTCGTGGCGCGATACCGGCGCGTGACGGACGGCCGCCACGCCGTGGCCCGTGTCGATCGACGGGAGCAATCCCCAGCCATCTCCGCCGCCCTCGAGGTCGTCGATGTCCCAGCCGCCCGGCCGGGCGAGGACGTCGCGGTTCACCAGCTCCGCGGTGAGCTCGTAGGCCGCCGGCCACTCGAGGCCGTGGAGTCCCACGGCGCGGTCCCACGCCACCATGGAGGCGAAGGGCACCGTCCGATCCCCCACGTCCGTGAGGTGGAGCACGTTGACCTTCTTGCCGAAGGGCTCGCGCAGCAGGTGCCGCGCCCAGGCGATGGGGTCCGCGGCGTCCAGGGCGAGCTGCGCGATCTGGAGCACACGGCGCATCCGCGGCGTATTGCGTTTGCGTCCCAGGCCGTCGTGGAGGGCGGCCAGAGTCACGGGGTCGCCGACGACTTCGCCGGCGGCGTCGCGGACCGTGAGCGTGAGGGGCTCGCCGGCGTCGGCCCCGACGGCCACGCCGAAGCCACCATCCGGAGCGATCGTGGCCACGTCCACCGCCTCGGGGGCGCCGAGCGCCACGAGGCGCGGGTTCTCGAGCGTGACCGTGCCCCCGGGAGCATGCGGAGCGCGCGCCACCTCGGCCCTCTCGATGAACGACGAGGCGCTGCAGCCGTCGGCCTGGTGATCCCAGGACAGCGACACGCCACCGAGGTCGGGGCAACCCACGACGACGGGCCCGATCGTCTCTGCCAGCACGGGGCGCACGGCCGTGGCGAGCGTGGTGCGCACCAGCACGTCGGTCATGCCACCACCCGAGACGATGGGGACGCCGGCCACGAGGCTCGGCTCCACGGCCATCAGTACGGAGGTGTGGATGCCGCCGAGCGACGTGCCCGCCGCGTAGTACCGGTTGTCGGGCCCGCCGACGTCGAGCACACCATCACCGTTGAAGTCGCCTGCGAGCCTGGCCGCGCTGGCGTCACCGGCCGGGACCGGCCCCAGGCGCCGGAGGAGCCGGAGCACCCCCAGCGTGTCCACGAGGGTCTGCTGCCCGGCCGCGGCGATGTCGAAGGGGTTGGGGACGAAGTAGCTGTCGCCCGAATAGAGCACGCCGTCGCCGTCCAGATCCTTGGAGCGGCCCTCGACGAAGAACGTGCGGAAGAGGCCGTTGTCGCCGAGGTCCGTGAAGATGTCGTGGAGGGTCTTTCCGGTCACGTCGTAGTCCGCCCCGAGCACGGTCTGCGCCACGGCCTGGGCAATGGCCAAGACAATCTCAGGTGGGAAGTCCGCTGCTTGCAGCTCGAGGATGGGCTCGAGCTCGCCGGGAAAGGGGCCGTGGCCCACGGCGTCGATCGTCATCACCGCGAGACCGTGCTGGGTCAGCTCGTTCGCGATCAACATCATCTCGAAGCGGGAGGTGCGGGCCCCGTGGCTATAGAGCACGACGGGGAAGGGCGGCTTGAAGCGCTCCGTGGTCCGCGGAACCGCGAGCGCAAAGGGGACGTCCGCGCGGGTGGCGGTAGAGCCCGGAAAGACGCTGCCTGGTGAGCGGAGGTCGGGGCCGTCGAGCATGCCGTAGACGAAGTACGCGACGTGATCGAAGGAGACCTGCTCGACGCCGTAGCCGACGAACGCGAACGGCTCGAGGATCTGTTGGAGGCGGGTCGGGTCGAGCGCATAACGATCCGTCGCGCCGCCCGGTTCGCCCAGGGGCTCGAAGCCGACATCCGTAATGGACTTGAACGTGAGGGGCTGCGAAGCAAGCCACGCGAGCTGACCCTTGCCGTCGAGGCCGTCCCTCACGCCCTCGAGCCCGCGGGTGACGGACTGCGTGGTGAAGGTCCACGCGAAGGCCACGTCGTCACCCAACGGCACCGCGGAGAGGGCCTGGGTCTGGGCGGCGTGATTCACCCCGGGAAAGGGCGAGCGCACCGATTGGCCGTCGGTCCCTTTGAGCCCCGAGCCGAGCACCACGCCGTAGCGGCTCCGTTGGCGCAGCGGGAGGAGCGGCCGGATGATGAGCGTGTGGGTGGCGACCTCGTAGTGCTCTACCCGCACGCCGTCCACGGTGTTGTCGTCGCCGAAGAGCAGGTCGGGGCGATCGCCCTTGGGGTCGTAGCTGTGGAGGTCTCGGGGATCGAAGGACGTGGGCACGCCGCCACGCCCGAGGTCGAGCGGGATCCGCTGTCCGAACTCGGGTGAGGTGGGGGTCAAGTCGACGACGCGGACCGTGTCGTCGTTCACGGTGGCGAGGTCCAGCGGACGATCGAACGACACGGTGATCGGGCCGAAGACGCTGAACCCGTCCAGGCGATTGAGCTGTTGCCGCAGGCGGCGTTCGGCGGCCAGGTGGACCACGGTGGAGAGGTTGAGGCGCCGGCCCGTGGGCGAGTCGACCTCGAGCCGCGTGGCCGCGTCGTTCGGGAAGGGCAGCTCGGGGTCGGGGCGGTGGAGCGAGTCCCACACCACGGTCGGCCCGCCGCCCGCAGGTCGGGGCGCGAGGGCCGAGGGGCCGTCACCAGCGCAAGCGGCGAGAACGGTCACGAGGAGGAGGCGTCGCATCGGGGGCAATCTAACACGATGGACAGCGGCGGGATCGCCTCGCCCCGAGGTAGAGTCGGGCGGTGGCCGACATCGTCCTCACCACGTTCAACGCGCGTTACCTCCACGCCGCGTTCGGCCTCAGATACCTCCTTGCGAACCTCGGGCCGGCCCTGCGCGAGCGCGCGGTGCTCCTGGAGGCCGTGGTGGGTGCACGCCCCGCCGACGTCGCGGAGCAAGTCTTGGCCCACGCGCCGCGCGTGGTCGGCGTCTCCGTATCGATCTGGAACGCGCGCGAGTCCCTGGAGCTGGTGCGAGTGCTGAAGCGCGTGGCGCCGAAGGTGCTGGTGGTGGTCGGGGGCCCAGAGGCGAGCCACGAGGTCGATACGAACCCCGTGTGCCTCGCTGCCGACGTGGTGGTCACCGGCGATGGCGAGGACGCGTTCCGGGGCGTGTGCGAAGCGGCGCTGGCCGGTTTGCCTGTTCCGCGCCGCGTGGACGGCGGTCAGCTCCCGCTGTCTGCGCTGGTGCTGCCTTATGGCGAGTACACCCACCACGACCTCGAGCACCGAGTGGTCTATGTGGAGGCCTCACGCGGGTGCCCGTTCCGCTGCGCGTTCTGCTTGTCCGCGCTGGACAAGGGCGTCCGGAAGGGCCCCCTCGAGCGGATCCTGCCCGCCTTCGAGGAGCTGCTGGAGCGAGGGCTCCGGCAGTTCAAGTTCGTGGACCGCACCTTCAACGTGGACCTCCGCGCCGCGGAGGCGGTGCTCACGTTCTTCCTGGACAGGATGGAGCGCTACGGCCCGCTGTTCCTCCACTTCGAGCTCATCCCGGACCGCCTGCCCGAGCCAGTGCGTGCGCTGCTCCGCCGCTTCCCGCCCGGCAGCCTGCAGCTCGAGCTGGGGGTCCAGTCCCTCGATCCGCGCGTCATGGCCGCCGTGGACCGGGTGCAAGACGTCGAGCGCCTCGAGGACAACCTGCGCTTCCTCGGCGCCGAGACCGCCGCGCACCTCCACGTGGATCTCATCGTGGGCCTGCCGCACGAGACGCTGGAGTCGTTCGCGCTAGGCTTCGACCGCCTGGTGGGGCTGGGGCCGCACGAGGTGCAGGTGGGGATCCTGAAGCGCCTGCGCGGCATGCCCCTCGATGGCGAGGCCTTCGGGCTGGTCTTCGCGCCCGAGCCGCCCTACGAGATCCTGGCCACTCCCACCCTCGACTTCCCTGCGATCCAGCGTCTGCGGCGCTTCTCACAGGTCTGGGATCTCGCATGGAACAGCGGCCACTTCCCCACGGCGCTGCCCTTGCTCGGGCCGCCGTCCTTCGCGCTCTGCGATGCGCTGACGTCGTGGCTCTTTGGCCGGCTGGGGCGCACTCACTCGGTGGCGCTGGGCACGGTCGCCGAGGAGCTGTTCGAGTTCGGCGTGGCGCGCGGTCTCGAAGCCGCGCCGCTGGGCGCAGCGCTGGCGGGGGACTACACCGCGGGAGGCCGCGGGGCCACGCCGTTTCTCAAGAGGTTCGCTGCGCCGTCGCGGTCTGCAGAGCGGAGCGGGGCCACCGCAGCGCCGAAGCGCCAGGCGCGCCACGCGCCTCGAGTCATGGGGTGAAGCGACAGGCGGTGAGCTGAAGGTAGGGCATGGTCACGTCCACAGACACGCTGCCCGTGGACCCCGTGGAGAACGCCGGCACGTCCACGGTGTGCGTGTGGGAGCCGCCGCTCGCCGAGCTGAAGCCGCCGATGTCGACCGAGTGGGAGTGACCGCCGCTGGTGCCGGTGGAGAAGGCCGGCACGTCCACCGAGTGTTGATGGTCCCCGTTCGTGGAGATCGCCCCGCCGCTCATTGCGTGTTCCCGCCCGCGGTCCGTGGTGCGGAACGAGTTGTGGTTGTTGCCCGCCGGGTAGCCCTGGCTGTTCGCGCTGTCTGAGTCATGCCCCGGTGCGAACCCCGTATGCGAGTGGCTCCCGTTGGTGCTGGTGTTGGCGTCCGGGGGATCGGCGCTGTGTGAGTGGGCTCCGGCGTCGCTCGTGGAAGTCCCGGGGGGATCCACCGAGTGGCTGTGGTCGCCAGCGTTCGCCGAGGAGAAGGCGCCGGGATCGGCGGCGTGGCTGTGGGCGGGCACCTCCGAGATCTGCCTTTGGCCACCGTTCCCGAGGGCGGTACCCACCGAGAGACCGGGCTCCCCGCCCGCCGGAGTGCCCAGCAGCGTCCGCCCGCGGAGCTCCGTCACCTCCGTCCACCCGGACGGGCAGCTCCCGAGAAAGAACCCGATGAGTCCGGCCGGCATGGACGGGGCGCACACGGGCTTCCCCGCGGCGTCGACACCCCGCATCACCTGGTTGGCGCCGCAGGTCTGGGCGGAGAGCGCGAAGTTGGCCCCCGAGTACGTGGTGTCCTTGTCCGGCGCGCAGGCCGGGGAGCCGTCGGCGCTCACGCCGACCATGACCTGGCCCGGGGCACAACCAGCCGACGAGATCGCGAAGTTGGCGCCGGAGTACGTGGTGTCGTTGTCCGGGGCGCAGAGGGCGCTGCCGTCTGCCTTCACGCCGCGGAGGAGCTGGCCCGCGGGGCACTGCTGACCGCTGAGCGCGAAGTCCGACCCGGACGGGCGCGGCGCGCACCCCCAAGTGCCGCCAGAGCGCACCAGGATGCTCCCGTCGACGCATGCCATGAACGAGGTCTCCTCCGGCGTGACGCACCCTGTGCACCGAACGTCAGAGGCGACCTGCGCGTGGACCGCGTAGGGCACCGTGCGCAGCGGCTGACGGGGGAGCTCCGGCTCGCTGCCCACCTGGACGCCCACCCAGGCCGCGTTTGCGCTTCGGAAGATCTCCGGATCCACCGGCACGGTCTGCCCGATGACCGTGGAGAAGACGCCGTCGCGGATGGGCACGGCCGGCTGTACGTCCACGGCGAGCGGCACGGCGTCGCCGGCCGCGGCATAGAGCCGCAGGGTGAGCCCGTAGTCCCCATCGGGAGCCACGCCGCCCGCGCCGTTCGCGAGCCGCCCTTGGATCGGGATCCCGGCGGGTGGGGCCATGAGTACCAGCGAGACGAAAGCAAACATGGCGGTCTCCTAATCGGACCCGGATGCTACCGCGAAACGGGCCGCAGCCAATCGGGCGATTCAATGGCCTCAGCGGTGCACTCGGGCGGCGCGATCCGCGGGTTGCAGCGCGACGGGACGCCCCCGGGAAGCGTGAGCCGATAGGTGCCGCCGGCGCGCGCGCTGAGGAAGTCCGTGGAGAGCATCTGCGCGCCGCCCTCGAGGGCCTGCACGCTCTCGTAGAGCCCGTCCGGGCCGGGCTCGGCGGTGATCGTGTCGGCGCGCGTACGCACGATGAACCCGGCGTCTACCGCAGCCTCGATCTGGCCGCGGTCGTCCGTGGGGTCGTCCAGCTTCACGAAGGCGGCGTCTGGGTGCTCGGTGGGGACGTGGACGAAGACGGCTCGCCCAGCGCCGCCAGGGTGCCCCGCGCTCCACGCCGCGTAGAACGCCTCGTCCTGCATCACGATGACGAACGCGCGACCCCGCGTGGCTCGGAGGCTGGGCCAGCCCGCCGTGGTGACGGCCTCGCGAAGCGTGGAGGCGGTGCCGCGGATCTCATCGGGGGTGATCACGCGCTCGGGGCCCAGGGCCTCGAGGACCACCGCGTCCAGCGCGTCTACCCAGACCTCCGCCCCCTGCGTGGACTTGAGCTCCAGCATGATGAACAGCGGATGGTGGCCGGGGTTCTCCTGGGACCAGCCGGCGATCTGTCCGAGGCACTCGGCGAGAGACGCGCAGGTGGTCCCAGGGTCCAGCATGGGAAGATGGACCACCGGGAATTCGAGCGTCTCCGCGTTTGGGTAGCTGTCGATCTCGAAGTTACGCACGCCGAACCGCCCGAGCTGCTCCGCCAGCGGCGGATGCGTGTACGCCCAGTCGGGCACGATGCCGTCGCCGGGCGCCACGTGATAGCTGTTGTGCGTACCGAGGCACTGCAGGTGGTTCACCCGCAGCACGTCGTCTAGCGGGTAAGGCTCGGGGAGGGGGGCACCGTCGCTGTCGTCCGGAGCCGCTGTGTCGGCCTCTGGCGCGGCGGCCGTGTCGGGCGCGACCGCGTCGGCCGGGGCGATGTCGGTGGAGACAGTGGACGAGGCCTCGCTGCACGCGAGGGTGAGGAGCACGGAAGCGAGACGACCGCGGTGAGGGGCGCGCATGCCCCCCATGCTATCGCCATCGCTCCACGGTCACACGAAGAACACGGGCTTCTTGGCGCCGTACCAGGCGTCGAGGTGCGGCTCGACGTTGGCCTCGATCTTGGAGCGCTTGATCTTCATGGTGGGCGTGAGCATCCCGTTCTCGATGGACCAGGGCTCGGAGATCACCACGAACATCGCCAGCTCTTCGTAGTTGGAGAGACCGGAGTTGACGGCCTTGAGCCATGTGGTGAGCTCGGCCTCCACGCGCTGCCGCTCGGCCGCGTCCTTCATCTTGGGGCGCTCGGTCTCGGAGAGCACCACCATGGCGTAGGCGGACGGCTGGCCCACGCCAGACACGCACGACATCTCGATGAGGGTGTGTTCGTTGATCCGGTTCTCGATGGGCGCCGGAGCGACGTACTTGCCCTTGGACGTCTTGAAGAGCTCCTTGAGGCGACCCGTGAGCTTCAGGAGCCCGTCCGGCCGGCGCTCGCCCTTGTCGCCCGTGCGGAAGTACCCGTCCGCGGTGAAGCACTCGGCGTCGAGGTCGGGCTGCTTGTAGTAGCCCACCATCCGCCCCGGCGACTTGATGAGGACCTCGCCGTCCTCGCTGATGCGGACGTCCACACCCGCCAGCGGAACGCCGACGTAGCCCGGGAGCGCCTTGCCCACCTGCGAGATGTGCGAGTACGCGAAGTCCTCGCTCATGGCGTAGCCCTCGAGCAGGTTGAGCCCGAGGCGGCGGTACCAGGAGATGAGCTCCGCCGGGATGGGCGCGGAGCCGCTGCCGGCGAGGCGGACGCTATCCAGGCCCAAGCCAGTGAGCACCTTCTTGCCGATGAGGCGCTTGACCAAGGGGATGCTCAGGAGGAGGTCGAGCTTCTTGGCCGGCATCTTCGCCAGCACTCCGGCCTGGAACTTGAGCCACAGGCGCGGGACCGAGATGAAGATGGTGGGGCGTGCGCGCTTGAGGTCGGCCACGAAGGTGTCGAGCGCCTCGGCGAAGTAGATGTGCATGCCTCCCACGAAGGAGGCGCACTCGACGTACGCGCGCTCGAAGACGTGCGCGAGGGGCAGATACGAGAGGGCGCGGTCCGCGGGGGTGATCTTGATCTCCGCCACGATCCCCTCGCTGGCGCGCGTGACGCCCGCGAAGTTGTGCATCACGCCCTTCGGCTGGCCGGTGGAGCCAGACGTGTAGATGAGCATCGCGAGCTCGTCGCCAGTGCGTGCCGGCCGCCCCGTGAGCGGCGCCGTGCGTCCGACGATGGCGTCCCACGTGTCGAACGAGGTCTTGGGGGCCAGCGGGAACGCGATCCGCGGCAGGTTCTCAGGCACGCCGGGCTCTTGCGCGGCCCACGTGTCGAGCTTGCCCACGAAGATCGCCTTCGACTCGCTGTGCTCCAGCACGTAGCGGACCGTGTCTGCCCCCTCGGTGGGGAAGATGGCGACCGTGGTGTAGCCGCCCATCCAGATCGCGAGCTCAGCCATGAAGAAGTGCGCGCAGTTCTTGGACAAGAGGGCGACGCGGTCACCGCGCTCGAGGCCCAACGACTGCAGGTGGGCGGCCATCCGGCGCGCCTCGTCCAGGACCTGTCGCCACGTATAGTCGCGCACCGCACCGCCGCCGGTGGGCTGCGTGAGGTAGACCGTATCGGGCGACGCGGCCTCGCGGTCGTAGACGTAGTCGAGGATCAGCTTGTTGCTGCTCATGGATGCTCCTGGAACGCGTAGATGGCAGTTGTGCGGGGCGCACCCTGCCTCACTTGGCGCGGAAGCTCAATATCCGCGCGGAGACAGGGCTGCCTGGGGCGACGGAGGGCGACGGAGACCTAGGGCGCCTCGAAGACGTAGCCCGCGGTGGCCCCGCCGATCCCGCGGGGGCTCATGCCCACCATGTGCGTGCCCGTGAACACGAGGTCGGACTGCGAGTACACGCTGGTGGTCCCCGACTTGGTGCGCCAGGTGTCGATCGCCTGGGTGCCGGTGTTCACCGTGACGAGGTCGAAGCTGCTGATGCCCTTCGACCCGTTGGGGAACGGGTCGACGCAGAACGGCTCCGAGTGGTGGCGCTGCATGCCCACCGCATAGCGACCATCGGGCCACGCCGCCACGCCTCCGCGGTAGCCCGCGCCGATGGGGTACCCGCAGAGCACGGGCAGCGGGGAGCCGATCCACTCGCCGTTGGGCGTGAGGCGGATCAGCGTGGCGGTGACCGAGGTGTAGGTGACGTCACAGAGGCCGTCGCCCTGGGTCGTGTGGATCAGGCCAAACTCGCCGAGCGCGTCGTTCCAAGCGATGTCGTGGCCGTCGCCGTTGTAGCTGCCGGCCCCGCCCTGGCAGCCGCCGGGGGTGGTGGCGATGAGCCCGCCGGAGACGGCGTCGAAGAGCGCGAGGTGGAAGGTGGTCTCGCCGGAGACCATGGCCGCGACCGCGCCGTCGCTCGAGACGGCGATCTCGGGGTGCCTGGAGGCGCCCTCGACGAAGAGGGTCCCGAGATCGCCGAAGCTCGGGTCGACGACGAGGTCGCCCAGCACCCGGGAGACCACCACGCCGTCGGGCGAGTAGATGGCCCACGCGACCAGCCACGCGTCTCCCGTCCACTGGATCGCGGGGCCCCGGTCGCCGGACATGGAGCCCGGTGGACCCTGGATAGTGATGGGGCCGTCCACCAGGGTGCCGGTGCCGTCCACCGTGTAGACGTGCACATTGCCGAGCTCCTTCGCCGGGCGCGCCACCGCGTAGTTCGTCCCGTCGAAGCCGAGGGCGGGACCATAGAAAGCCGGGAAGCCGGAGTCGCCGAGCGCTCCGGGCGCCACGGTAGGGTTCTTGGCCGGCAGCGACACAGGGGCCTGCAGCACCGTGCCATCCGAGGCCAGCCGCTCGAACCACTCCTGCTCGGCGTAGAGGGCCGCGACCGAGCCGCCCGGGCCCGCGACCAGCTTCACGCCGTACGAGTCGGCGTTCTTCGAGGAGTTCACGAGCTTCGAGTACGGCTGCGAGGGTGGCAGCGTGAGGCACGTGGGGTTCGGGCCGAAGGGCAACCCGGCGGGGCACGCTGTCACCTCCGTGAGCGGCAGGCACTCCTGCGTATTGCAGGTCTCGGTGCTCGTGGGCTCGCCGACGCAGCTCGCCCCGCCGCACGTGGGCGCGGGCGCGGTGCACGTGCGGGTGCCGTCGCGGGTGCCGCCGCCGCACGGCGCGCTGCACGAGGTCCACTGCCACACCGACCAGCCGCCGTCGACCGGCGTACAGCCGTTGGGCACGCAGGCGCCGCCGTCGCAGAGGCCGCCGGTGCACGGCGCGCCGTCGATGTTCGAGTGGCTGATGGTGCCCTCGAGGCACGTGTCGGCCGTACAGGGGTTCTGGTCGTCGACCGGGATCCCGTCGCCGAGACACGCCTTCACGCCCGGCTGGCAGCGATCGCCCACCGTGCACGCGTTCGCGTCGTCGCAGGCGATGCCGCTGGCGAAGACCGAGCGCTCGCACCCCTTGCCCGTGGTGCACTTGAACGTCCAGCAGGGATCCTTCGCCGCGTCGGCGGCGCAGCTCTCAACGCCGTTCGTGAGGAGGCACTTGCCGCCGCCGCAGACCTCGACGGTGCAGGGATCGCCATCCAACTCGCACGGTGCCCCGTCCTCGTCGCACTTGGGAGCCGGGACATCCGGCCCTGCGTCGGGTGCCGTGTCTTCCGGTGGGGACACGAGGTCCGCCGACTCCACGTCCGCGCCCGGTCCCGGAGAGACGTCGGGAGGCGCCTCGGACCCGTCCTCGGTCGGAGACTGGGCGTCCGACCCGGAGCTCCCGACGTCAGAGCTGATGGAGCTGGTCTCGGTGCCACAAGCCAAGGCGAAGAGCGCAATTGCGACGCGGATTTTCATGGGTCGCCGTTTAGGGAGAAATCGCGTCAGGCGCAAGGGTTTCGTGCCTCGGGGTCGTGCCGCCCCGGCGAATCCGCTAGGCTGACCGCCGTGGGCCTCGCTTCCAAGCTCGAGCATGGGGTCGCGTTCGTCCGGGCGCGCGCGCTGGGGCATCGCCTCCCCCTGGTGGTCTCCGTGGTGGTGACCAACCGGTGCAACTTCTCCTGCGGATACTGCGACCGCTGGGATGGCAGCGGGCGCCGCCTCGACACCGCCGAGCTCGAGACGTTGATCCGCGACATGGCGGGGCTGGGCACGCGCCGCCTCATCCTCACCGGGGGCGAGCCGCTCACCCGAAAGGACCTCCCGGACCTCATCGACCTGGCGGTGAGCCTCGGCATGAAGGTCAACCTCAACTCCAACGGCGTGCTCGTGCCGCGCTTCATCGACCGGCTCGGGGGGCTCTCCGGCCTCACGATCAGCCTCGACGGCGATCGCCACGTCCACGACGGCATTCGGGGCGAAGGGGCCTTCGACGCAGTGGTCGCGGCGCTGCGAGCTGCGCGACCGCTGCCCGGGCTGAAGCTGCGACTCAACGCGGTCATGAGCGCCCAGAGCCTCGGTGCGGAGGACGCGCTGCTCGACCTGGCGCGCGCGGAGGGTGTGGAGGTCTTCTTCCAGCCCGCCGAGCACCGAATCCTGGGCTCTATGGAGCGCAACCCGCTGGCGCCCGAGGTGGTGCCTTATCGCGAGACGATCGACCACCTGATCGCCGAGAAGCGAAAGGGCGCGCCCATCGCCAACTCGCTGAGCGCGCTCGAGTACCTCCGCGGCTGGCCCGACGCCCCCGCCCTGCGCTGCGCGGGCGGGTACCTGTTCTGCCGCGTGGACCACGACGGGCGGCTCATGATTTGCGGGCGGATGGGCGAATACGAAGAGAGCTTCGACGCGGTGGCGCTGGGCTTCGCCGAGGCGTTCCATCGCCTCTCCCCGGCGCGCTGCCCCACGTGCTGGTGCGCCAGCCGCGTCGAAGTGAACCAGGCATTTGCACTGCAGCCCGACGCGATCTTCGGGCTCGCTGGGGGACTCGGATGAACGCCTCTTGGATGACGCTTCTGGCGCTCGCGACACGGCTCGCCGGCGTCGATCCCACGCTCGAGGCCGGGGGCCTCCCCAGCACGGTCGGCGACCCGAGCAGCGCGTGGCGCGTGTCCGCCGGGCAGGTCGCGTCTCCGGCGCGGCACGGGCGGATTCACCACGTGACGCCGCCGGGGAGCTCCGCAGACCGCGCCCGGTCCGCCGTAGCTGCCACGCTGCCGGCGGTGCTGGGACGCCTCGGTGAGGCCACGGTCACCGAAACCCACGAGCGGGTGGCGGTGTCGTTCGAGCTCCTGGGGCCCGATCGGGCGCCGGTCTTCGAGCGGCGGCTCAGCGTGGTCTTGGACCGTGCGGGCGTCGCGCGCCGGGTGCACTTCGACGGCCTGCCGGTGGCGACCCCCAGCGCGGCCACGGTGCGTGCAGAAGTCGCCGTCAGCGCCGCCACCGCGCTGGGCCGGGCCGGCGACGCGCGAGCCGGCTGGTTACCGCTGGCGCTCGGCCCGCTGGAGCCGGTGTGGCGGGTCCCTGTGGTGGTGATGCCCTTCGTGGATCATCGCTGGCTCTACGTCTCGCGCGTGACCGGCTTGGTGGTACGCAGCACGCAATCGGCGCTTCAGCACCGCGAGGTGGCCCGATGAGAGCGCTCGTCTGCGGGTGCGTGTTCTGGGCCGCGTGTACCGAGTCGCCGGCGGCGCCAGTCGCTGCAGACGCCGGGGTGGACGTAGGCGTCGCAAGCGAAACGCACGACGACGTCGTCGCCGTGGAGCCGGAGGTGGGGAGCGGAGAAGACGTCGGCAGCGCGCCGGACGTCCCCCTGGGCCCGCTCGCCAGCGTCTGGCTGGAGAACCCCATCGACAGCCCCAAGACCACTGAGGTCACGCTGCTGCACCTCACTGATCCTGACGGGCGCCTAGTGGGCGAGTTCGCCAACGTGCGTAACTGCGTGGCCGACAAGGAGCGCGGCAAGGTGGTCACGGTGGATCCCGGCGGCATCGGCCTCCAGCTCACGCTCTGCGCGCCAGACCACACCGCGCGCCCGGGAGACGACGGGACCTACCTCCACCTTCGCCCGCCCGAGACGCCCGTGATCGACTCGGACGCCTTCGCCGAGGTGATGATGTATCACCACCTCCAGCGCATCCATGACTACTTCCAGGGCCTCGGGCTCACCGACCTCGACCACCCGCTGCCGGCGTTGGTCAACCTCCAGGTGTACTTGCCGCTCTGCGACACCTGGTCGGCCTTCGGTAACGCGCTGTTCACCCCCGAGGGCAGCTTCACCTACGCGATCGAGTTCGACTTCGACATCGACGAGCCGGCCATCATGTTCGGGCAGACCGCGACGAAAGACTTCGCCTACGAGGCGGACGTGATCTCTCACGAGTACACCCACGCGATGGTGGGCTCCACGCGCCTCAACGCGATCTTCGTGGACGAGCAGGGCCTCAACAACCTCCCGGGGGCGCTCAACGAGGCGTACGCCGACTACTTCGCCACGTCGCTCGCGGACGAGAGCGTGATCGGCAACTACGCGCTCAACGCGGTGGAGGGGCTCACGGTCTGCGGGGTGCCGTTGTCGGTCAGCGGCAACCTGCAGCGCGACCTCACGGCGGACCGCCGCTGTCCCGACGACCTCACGGCCGAGGTGCACGCAGACGGCGAGATCTTCGCGAGCGCGCTGTGGGCCATTCGCGAGGCGCTCGGGCCCGCGGTGGCCGACCGGGTGATCCTGGACGCCGTGATCGGGTTCACGCAGGCAACGGACTTCGCCGCCGCCGCCGAGGCCACGATCATCGAGGCCGAGGACCAGCTCGACAACGCCACGGCCGACAAGGTCCGCCAGGTCTTCATCGACCGCGGCCTGCTCGGCTGCGAGCGGGTCGTACCGGCTGCGAAGCTGGGAGCGCGGCTCGCCCTGCAGTTCGCGGGCGGCGGGGCGCTCGGGCCGGGTCCCCTCGGAGACGACACCCCCGGCTTCGTACAGGTGGGCGTGGACGTCCCGGAGGGCGCTCAGGAGGTGCTCCTGACGCTGCAAGTTCAGGGCGACGCGGTAATCGACGGGCTCGTGAAGCCCGGCGGGGCGGTGAAGCTGGGCGGGGACAACGGCAGCGACGCGGTCGCACGGCTCGCGTTCGACGCACCCTCCAAGAACACGCGCGTCCTGCGCCTGTCCGGGCCGTGCATCGCCGGGCGGTGGTCTGTGTTGGTCCTGAGCCGTGGCGACGACTTCGCGGTGGTCGGCGCCACGGTCACCGCGGTGGACGCGCCGGGCGAGCCCACCGTACCGTGCGGCTCCTGACACTACGCTGTCAGTAGGCCTGAACGCGCGAGCAGCGAACGTCTTGCCCTGGCGCCGGCCGCACCGTACATCTAACCCGTCGAGCCCACGAAGGAGGCGAAGAGACGAATGGCCCCCCCAACCCCACACTTCGGCCCCGGCCTCTTCGCCTTCTTCGTGGAGCTCTCTGCCAACAACAACAAGGACTGGTTCGCCGCCAACAAGGCCCGGTACGAGCGGGACGTGCGCGACCCGGCGCTGCGCTTCATCAGCGACTTCGCGCCGCGGCTCAAGGAGATCTCCGGCTCCTTCGTCGCGGACCCTCGCCCGGTCGGCGGATCCATGTTCCGCATCTTCCGCGACACCCGGTTCTCGAAGGACAAGACGCCCTACAAGACCCAGCTCGGGATCCACTTCCGGCACGCCGCCACCACCAAAGACGTCCATGCGCCAGGCTTCTACCTGGGTATTGGGGCCGACGAGCTCATGGCGGGCGGGGGCCTCTGGCAGCCGCCGCCCGACTCCCTGAAGGCTGTCCGGGAGGCGATCCTGGCGCGCCCGGACGCGTGGGGAGAGGCAACGGCCTCGCGCACCATGTGGGGCGAGCAGCTGAAGAAGGTGCCCGCGGGCTACGACGCCACCCACCGGTTCGCTGACGACCTTCGCCGGAAGGACTTCGTCGCCTCGGTCACGTTGACGCCGGCCGACGTCATCGCAGCCGACTTCCTCGACCGCTATGCGGACGCCTGTCGGCAGCTGGCGCCTCTCCAGCGCTTCCTCACCGGCGCCATGGGGCTCTCCTGGTAGTCCCGGGGTCCGTGGTCGTCGGCATCTTCGTCGGCGGCGCAGCGCGCCGGATGGGCGGCATCCCGAAGGGGCTGCTGCGGCACCCCGAGAGCGGCTTGTCGCTGGTAGAGACCCTCGCGGGCCACGCGGAGGCGGTGTGCGGCGCGGGTTCGGTGGTGTTGGTAGGCGACCACTCGGCGTACGCGCATCTGCCCTGGCCCAGGCTCCAGGATCGTCTCGAAACCACATCGGCGGCCGGGTCGAAGCGGCCCAGTGGTATGGACGCCAACGCACGGGTTGGCCCCCTCGGGGGGCTCGCCGCACTCCTAGAACACGCCGCACAACGGGCGGCTCCGTGGGTCATCTCCCTGGCCTGCGACCTCCCCCGCGCCGATCGCGCGCTGCTGCAAGCGCTCCTGTCTGCGGCGCCCGACGCGGCGTTGGTGGCACCCCGCTCGCGCTTCTGGGAGCTGCTCTCTGCTCGGTGGCTCGTCAACGCGGCGTTGCCCGTGGCGCTCGAGGCGCTCGCGAGCGGTCAACACGCGCTGCAGCCACTCGCCGCCGCGCTGGGTGCGACAGAGCTCCCCTTGGCCGATCCTGGCGTGCTGCTGGACTGGGACTCCCCGACGGACCTACCGCCGGACGCCGCCGCCCGGCTCCGGCCGGTGGAGTGAAGCCGGGAGCCGAGCTCGACTCAGAGCGGGTAACCCACCGCCCCAATGCGCCGCAGCTCGGGGACACCCAGCGCCTCCGCCGACCAGTCGTAGAGCTCGCTTCGAAGCAGCGCGATCCCCGTGTCCAGGAGCCTCTCCAGGAGCGACTGCACGTCCTTGGGCGCGGGGTACACCGGGGGGTAGAGGTCGGGGTCGCGGACCAATAGCTCAACCCCGGCGCTCTCGGGATCGGCCACGAACTTCCCGAAGTCGCCGGCCCTCCCGGCAGCGAGCGCGTGAGCGAACAGGACTCGGTCCAGCACCTCGCCCATGAAGTGGCGCTCCGTAGGAACCTCCCTCCGCGCCACGGTGTTGCTCTTCACGTAGGCGCGCGCCACGGACGAGTTGTGCGCGCGGTACCAGATCTCGTCGGCGGGCGCGTCCAAGAACTCGGCCCAGAGGCGGACCGCAGGAGCCTCGGTGGCATCCGGAAAGCGCCGAGCGTCGTGCCACGCCAGCGCCCTCTCGGCGTCCCGGCAGATCCCAGCGTTGATCCCGCGCCACCACGCCGATCGCCCGCGTGTGAGCACGCCACGGCTGATTTCGTAGCGCAGAAATGCCAACTCCGAGCGACCGAACGACCGGTACCGGTCTTCGCGGGTGTAGAAGGCCTCACGAAGCGCGAGGCGCCCGCGGGGACTCCTCAAGGCGACCTTGAGGCGCCCTTGAGCTTCTGCCAGCGCTGTTTCCAATGTGGGGTGAACCAAGTGAGCCTCCTGCAAAGCGAACGGGGCGGGTAGGCTACCTCGCGTTCGGAACCTGACAAGCCGCGGGCCGGCCGGGCGGCACTCACGCTGCTCAGCCGCGCCGACGTCGCGATCTCGTGCCGAAGTCGCGGACTTACCGGTGTTTTTGGGGAGTCCACGCTAGAGTGCCCTGCTCTCTCGGGAGGTGCGTGTGGTTCTGGATGCCATGGCGGCAGTGATCGTCTTCGTCTTTCTCAACAGCGGACGTCTGGGCGGCTCGATGGCCGCGGTGTACCGCTTGGGGGGCACGTTCGGCGCCGTAGCCGCGGCCAAGCTACTGTGCAAGCCTACGTCCACGGCGATCCTGAAGGCGGTGGCTTGGTCCCCCCAGTTCTCACAGGGGATCTGCTTCCTCGCGTATGTGTGCATCTTCGCGATGATCGCGCACTTCGTGTTGGCCGCGTTGATCCAGGAGGCCGAGATCCACGGGGGCGACGGGAGCTGGCTGGACCGCACCGGTGGCGGATTGCTCGGCGCGGCGCGGGGTGCCCTGATCGTCTATGTGCTGCTGGCCTCCGCAGTACTGCTCACGCACCGCTGGGGTGCCAAGGCGGAGGCTATGGCCTTGCCCTACCACAAGAGCTATGTGGCGCGCTTCGTGATGGGGTGGAACGTGGCAGACCCGGAGGTCTTCCCGAACGCCTTCCTGCTCCGAGTCATCGCCGGGCTCGAGGAGAACACCGGCCCTCGCCCGGAGGCGCTAGAGCACCTGCACGCGCTAGCTGCGACGCAGTTTCTGCAAACCAACGACGAGGTGTACTCGGCCTTGAAGCAGCGGGATTGGAAGTCGCTCCGGAAGAACCGCGACCTGTTCGACCTGATGTGCCGCTATGAGTTCCTGCGCCACGCCGATCTCTACTACACGCCCGTGCACACGGCCCGGGCCGAGGATCCGGAGGACCGGTTCAACGAGCTGAAGGCGAAGTAACGCGCCGCTCCACGTGGGCCCACTAAGGGTCCCCGGGGCGTCAGTAGTTGCGAATCACGAGCTCGCCGGTGCGCGAGCGCTCCTTGCGAGGTCCAGGCAGGCGCACGTCCCGCATGTCGTATCCCGCATACCGCTGCCGCACCGCGGGCGAGACCTTCTGCGCCAACATCACGAGGCAGCCTCGTTCGTCGAGATCGCGGAAGAGCTCGAAGAGCCGCTGATCGTCGGCTGGGTCGAAGGCCTCCTCTTCGAACTCGTCGTCGCTCACCGGCCCGATGGGCTGCGAGGGCGGGTCCAGGAACACGAAGTCCCCCGGACGCGCGACCTCGAGGGTGGTCTCGAAGCCCCAACGCTGAAGCTCGACCCCCTGGAGCAGTCGCGAGACGTTTCGGAGGTTCTGCGCGTTGCAGATCACCGGGTTGTCGTAGCGCCCGATGGGCACGTTGAAGTGCCCGCTGCGGTTCACGCGGTACAGGCCGTTGAAGCACGTGCGGTTGAGGTACATCATCCGCGCTGCGCGCTCCACGTCCGGCAGCTCCTGCGGCTCCTTCGCGCGGACGGCGTAGTAGAACTCCGCCTCATACGGGTAGGTCTCGAGCTCGGCGATCAGGCGCTCCACGTCGTCGCGAAGCACGCGGTACAGGTGGATCAGCTCGCTGTTGATGTCGCTGAGGATCGACCGGCGCAGGCGGCCGATGCTCGCGAGGTAGAGGAACGGCGCCCCGCCCCCGAGGAAAGGCTCGAGGTAGCCGTCGAAGTGCTGCGGGAACAGCGCGTCGTACGCAGGCAAGAGGCGCTTCTTGCTGCCGGCCCACTTGAGGAAGGGCTCAGCGCGCAGCTGACTCGGGATCGCCTGGAAGTGCTCGAGCGTATGCGTCGGGCTGGAAAATTGGCGTGCCATGACCATATATGGCACCATACCAGGGTGGCCGGAAGCCTGTCCAGCGCCGAAAGCGCTGTTTCGAACAGGGGAAGATCCACGGCGTCGAGCGCACTATTGCGCTAGACTTCGACCACCCTGGACCTTCGGGAGACTCAATGAACTGTTCGAGCTGCGGCAACGCCCTCCCCGCCCCGTCCTTCAAGTTCTGCCCGTTCTGTGGAGCGGCGGTCGCCCCGGCCGCCCGCGCGACGCCAGTCGATGCCAAGGCTGGGCGCCCGGCCTCGGAAGCCACCCCGGCAGCCAAGGCCACAGCCGCCGCGCCATCCCCCGAGAAAGCTGCCCCGTCCGCAGCAGCGCCGGCCAAAGCCCCAGTAGGCGCACCGCCCAGCGCAGCCACTACGAGCCAGCCAACCGGCGCCAAGCGCCCCTCACCGCCCAGCGCCGTGGGCGACACCACGCCCGACGGCCCAGCGATCTCCCCCACGCGTGCCGGCGTCTCCAGCGAGGCGCCAACGCAGTTCGAGATGCCCGCCGTCAAAGACACGATGGCGCAGCCGATGGTGTTCGCCGACAGCCCCGATGTGAGCGGGCTCGGCGCGATGAAGTCCGCTCGGCCGGCTCCCACCCGGGAGGCGCCCCAGGCAGCGCCCGCCGAGAAGCCCCGCATCAAGCGCAAGACCGGAGACGGCGAACGACCCACCGAGATCAACCTGCCCGCCATCACCGACGCTGAGCTCGTCCGAAGCCCACGCGCGCCTGAACCGCGAGCCCCGAAGGCCCCCGCGGCGCCCGCGGCTGCTCCGGCTCGGAAGTTCTCGGAGACGGCGTGGTTCATGGCCGCGGTCGACCCGGAGCAGCTGACCGGAGGCGAGGGCGCGGCGGGCAGCCTGGAGGACGCCGCGGTCATGACCGACCGCTACACCCGGGGCGAGCCCATCCCCGATGAGGTCCGGAAGAACTTCACGCTGGCAGACGACACGCCGCGTCCGCGCAGACGTCGCTGAGCGCGCGGCGGCTAGTCCGCGAACACGGCCTGTGCCGCAGCCCGAAGCGCGGCCGCGTCCTCGGGCGAGATCCCGACGGGCGCCCAGGTGGTACCGACCACGTGATCCTCAGCCAGCAGGGCCGCCAGCGCGCACGCGGCGAGATAGCTCCCGTGCACCGAGGGGTGTCGAGTGTCTGAGGTGTAGAGCCGCGAGTGGAGCGCGCTATCCACCAGCTTGGCCGCGGCGAACGCCTGACCGGCCGGGATCACCCGCACCGGATAACCGGCAGCCGCGATCGCGGCAGCCATCTCCGCGTAACCCGCGGTGAGCGCCTCCTGCATCACCTCGAAGGTCCCGAAGAGGTCGGGGTTCGTTGCGTCGCCCGCGCGGTATCCCCACGTCTCCAGCAGCAGAGTCTCAGCGCCTGCAGCGTGGGCCAGCCCGGCGAGGCCGACGGCTGCCGCGACGGAGGCGTCATGCTCCGGCTGACCCGGGGGGAAGCCGGGGATCTGGCTCTGCTCCTGGAGGACCACGAAGTCCCACGCCGGGGGCGCGGTGACGAGCAGCTCGCGCAGGGCCTTCGTGGAGGTGGGAGTGGTGGCGTCGCTGAGGTGCTGCTCCAGACGATAACCGGCCGAGGCCACGCGCCGGCTGTCGACCTTGACGTCAGGCGCCAGCGATTGGTGCAGCGAGGCCCAGAGCGCCTCCAGGTCGTTCCCGAACGTGAAGCTGTTCCCCACGAAGAGAATTGCGTGCTCTGTGTCGACGGTCGCGGCGTCGGGCGCCGGTGCAGTATCCGCCGGGGGTTGCAGTTCGTCGGGAGTCGGGGCGACCGCGTCGGCAATTACCGCGTCGGGCGAGGGACCGACCGCGTCGACGATGTCCTCGTCAGGAGAAGGGGTGGCCGTGTCGGCGATGTCCTCGTCGGCGGGAGCGGAGGACGTATCAGAGGCCGCTGGCTCTTGAACTTCCAGTGCTGCCCCCGCGTCTGCCGTCTCCGACGAGGTCGAGGAGCAGGACCAGGAGCACAACAGGAGGAGCGTCAGCGCTGTCTTCATGGACTCAGTGTTTCACAGGTGCGGGGTGGGCTGCGACCCCGCCAGGGAAGTGCTCCGGCCTTTACGGGTTCTTGCACGCCCCAACACCTGGAGACGTGATGGGGGAGAACCCCGCAGGACACGCGGTAGAGCAGGCGTCCGGACCAGCGCCGTTCAGCGCGCAGTAGGCGCGGCACTCTCCGCCGATACACGTGGCGCCGCTGGCGCAGTCGTTCTGGTAGGCGCACGCCTGCCCGACGCCCGCCCCTCCAGCCCATGCGCAGACGCTGGCTTCGGAGCCGGAATAGCACGCGCGTCCGACGCTGCAGTCCTGGCGCACCAGATCACACGAGGTGGAGCCCGCGGTGGTGAAGCGCCAGGTGCGACTGAATTCGCGCCCATCCAACACCCCCTCGACCACCGCGACGACGCTCCGCCCGGGCTGAAGCGGCGCGTGCGGGTAGAAGACCACCGCCGCTTCTCCCTGCAGAAACGGGTCATTGTCACTCGTCAGCGTGACGTGTCCGAGCACGCGTCCATCCGTCTCGTCGACGATCTGGGTGCGGGTCACGCGGAGGTCCGCTCCGAGGCCGAACTGAAGCGACAAGACGGGACCCGACGGAAAGCCCGCGGGGGGCGCGGGGGGCGCCGGGTTCTCGAGCCCATCCCACGCGAGCGCGACGTCGGTGGCGCCATCGGGCGGCCAGGCCACGCCCTCGGGTGGGGCTACCGCCATGCCGTCGCTGTCGGTTCCGATGTCGAGCACGTTTACGTAGGCGCCCACCATCCCGATCTGCGCGTAGCCGACGTGCATCGAGGACGGGTGCAGTATGGGCAGGCGGTGATAGACCGTCTCGAGCCAGTGCGCCACAGCGGCAGCCGCCGTGGCCTGGTAGGCGATCACCTCTCGGAACGGCTCACCGCCATATCCCGCGAGCGCCATGCGCTCCCAGAAGTGAACACCGGCGAAGTTGGCGCGCTCGCTCGCTTGCTCGTGCGCCGACAAGCCGTCCGCGTAGAGATCCGGGTTCTCCACCAGGAACGCTGCGTGGCCCACGGCTGCCCCGTTGAGCGTCTCCAGTTGCTGCACGGGACCCACGCCGGCCCGCGCCCGCCAGGTGTTCACCCAGTAGAGGGCCTCGCGCTGGCTGTCGCTAGCCGTCGCAGGCGCGTTGCCGATGGACAACGGTGCCTCCGGCTCGTACTGGCTCGTGGCGGGGGCGCCAGGGTCGACGGCGATCGGCGTAGCGGCGGGCGGCGGCGCGCCGGACTCACATGCGACCACGGCGCCGAGAAGCACTCCAGAGGCCAGTTGTCTGCGGGACTGCGTCATGGGTCATCCTCCACCTAGCCCTACGGTCCGCGCCGGGTCGGAGGTAACCCGCCCGCCACGGTTTCCGATGACCCGGGATGGGTGAACGAACTTCGCCGCGTTCTACCGCGTTGTCTCGAGGCGCAGATCCACGCCGGGGATGGCGCGTTGGAGGGGTGGCTGCCGCATGGAGCCGGCCAGCCCTCCGAGGAGAGAACGATGCGTCTGCCCTGGTTCAAGTCACGACTGGAGCGTCGGTTCGCCGCCGAGCTCCTGCCGCACGCCGATGCCCTCTACGGCTTCGCGCTGAAGCTCTCGCGTAGCCCCGCGGACGCGGATGATCTGGTTCAAGACACGATGTTGAAGGCGTACAGCGCCCTCGACCGAACGCCTGAGGACAGCCACTACAAGGGGTGGCTGTTCACCATCCTGAGGAACACGTGGCTCTCGCGGATGCGCCGCGACGGCCGGGTGGAGCTGTGCGCCGAGACCCCGGAGCCAATCTCCTCGGGCCCGGCCGAGACCCACGCGCCCAACGCCCCGTTCGACGATGTGGTCCAAGCGGCCCTGGCGCGCCTACCAGAGCCACAACGCACTGCGGTGCTCCTCTGCGACGTGGAGGAGCTGCCCTACGACGAGATCGCCCGGGTGCTGGGGTGCCCCATCGGCACCGTGCGATCTCGCATCTTTCACGGCCGGCGCCAGCTGCGCGCCATCCTCGAAACCTACGCCCGTGATCAGGGAGTGCTCCGTCATGGAGTCCAAACGCTGTCGTCAAGTTGACCTCGCTCGGGCGACTCTCCCGCCCGGCGCCCCGCTGGATCCGGACTCGGCCGCGCATGTGCGCAGCTGCGCCCGGTGCCAGGACGCGGCGCGTCTCGACGCGGAGATCGCTGCGTCCCTCCGTCGGTCGTGCCCGCCGTTGCCCCAGCTGGCGCGACGCCGACTCGAGCGAGCGGTCGCCCGGCCCGCCCCAGCCTGGGCGCTCGGTCTCGCGCTCGCCGCGGGCCTCCTGTGCTCGCTGTTGGCCGGGCGGCTCTTGCGTCCCGTCGTCCACCAGCCGCCCGCCGTAACGCGCACGGAGGACGCGCCGCTGCTCGAGCGCCTCGTCGCGAGGCACCTCGGACGAGACACGGCCGCGGCTCCGGTGGGCGTCGTATCGGAGACCCGCCTACCGGAGACGCTGGCTATTGGCGTGGTGGACGCTCCCACGCGGACCGCCGGTCAAGGGGGCCCCGAGTCAGCCTCGCATTGGGCGGTGGAGCGCCCCCTTTGCCCCGTGGACGCGGAGCCCGGGGCGTCGAGCCTCTTCGTATTGGATCGCACGGAGGTCGAGGTGGAGCAGGAGCTCGCGACCCAGCTGGCGGAGCGCGGGGTGGTGTCGGTCGTTCTGGAGGGTCAGCGAGTCACGCTGGCCGCAGGTGACACGCAGCTCTTCGTCACCGTGACCACCATGGAGCGACCCGGGCAGCTCGCCGGCCGCTAGCGCCGCTCACCCGGTGACGGGCCGGCCGCCTCGACCCGCGCCGGCGCGAAAAAGCTCGGCCCCAGCGACCCCCTCATGGGCCACGGCGGCAACCCCCCGCGCGAACTCCGCGCGCAACAACGCGTCGACGTCATCGCCAAACGCGCCGTAGGTCGAAGCCCGGTCGGCCCGGAGGCATTGCTGCGGAAACCGACAGAGCTCTTCGGCCAGCTCCAGGGCCGCGCCAAGCGCTGCGCCCGGCGGCACGAGCCGCGACGCGAGGCCCATCGCCATCGCCTCTTCGGCGCCCACCGCCCGCCCGGTGAGCACCAGGTCCAGCGCGCGGCCGAGACCGACGATACGAGGGAGCCGCAGGGTCCCGCCGTCGATCAGCGGTACCCCGAAGCGCCGACAGAAGACCCCGAGGGTCGCGTCGGACGCCACCACCCGCAGATCGCACCAGAGCGCGAGCTCGAGCCCGCCGGCCACGGCGTGACCTTCGATCGCAGCCACGACCGGTTTCCGCAGCATCAGTCGTGTGGGCCCGAGAGGACCGTCTCCCTCGGCGTCGAGCCGATTCGGGCGCCCGGCCGCGACCTCCTGCAGGTCCGCGCCTGCGCAGAAGGTGCCGCCCGCGCCCGTGAGCACGGCGACGTCTTCGTCGTCGGAGGCGTCGAAGGCGCGAAAGGCCTCGGCCAGCGCCTCCGCGGTGGTCCGGTCGATCGCGTTGCGGCGGTGTGGGCGGTCGAGCGTGACGACGGCGACTCGCCCGCGCCGCTCGACCCGAACCACCTCAGTTCGCCGGTGCAGCCGCAGGCGGGGCCGCCGCAGCAGGGGCGGCCGCGGGCGCGGCGGCTGGATCGGCCACGGGAGCCGCCGGAGCCGCCGGAGCCGCCGGAG
>SXOO01000216.1 GCA_005776725.1 Pseudomonadota bacterium
CCGTCGGAGAGGCTCACGCCGGATCTCCCGAGGCCATCCTTCACCTCGTCCCACAGGGCCGCCGCTTGGAGGTTGCGCTCAACCACCTCCTCGGCGTGCCTCGGGCGCTCGCCGTTGAGGCTGAGGCCGGCGAGCACGTTGTCTCGGATCGACAGCGTTGGGAACGGGTTGGGCTTCTGGAACACCATGCCGACGCGCCTTCGCACGCGGACCGGGTCCACCTCGCGGGCGTAGATGTCCTGTCCGTCCAGGAGCACCTTGCCCTCCACCCGAGCCCCCGGGACGACCTCGTGCATGCGGTTGAGGCAGCGCACGAAGGTGGACTTCCCGCAGCCCGACGGTCCGATCACCGCAGTGACGTGTTTGTCCGCCAGCCCAAGCGAGACGCTCTTCACGGCGAGCGTCTTGCCGAACCACGCGCGGAGGTCAGTAGCGACGAGCTTGTGCGGGTCCATGAGGCTCCAGTTCAGCGACCGCGGTCGGGCCGCCGAACGACGGCGCGCACGAGCAGGTTGAGCATTAGCACGAGGCCGACCAGCACGAGGGCTGCGCCCCAGGCCTTGGCGTGCCACGCCTCGTAGGGGGAGACGGCGTACGTGTAGATCTGCGTGGGCATGGACGCCATCGGCTGGTCGAGCGCGGTGGACAGCATGTCGCTGCCAAGGGCCGTGAAGAGGAGCGGCGCGGTCTCCCCGGAGGCGCGGGCCACCGCCAACATCGCGCCGGTCACGAGGCCGCTGGCCGCCGTCCGGACCACGATCCGCAGCGTGACGCGCCAGCGCGGCAAGCCCAGCGCCAGACCCGCCTCCCGGAGCGTGTCGGGTACGAGCCGGACGAGCTCCTCCGTGGTGCGCGTGATCACCGGCAACATCACCACGAGGAGCGCGATGCTCCCGGCCATGGCGGAGAAGTGCCCCATCGGCACCACCACCAAGGCGTAGACCAGGAGGCCGATGACGATGGACGGCATCCCGGCGAGCGTATCCGTCGCGAAGCGCACGAGCGCTGCGAAGCGGTCCCCGGCTCGCGACTCGGCCAGATACACGCCCGTGAGGATCCCAATCGGCACCGCGCCCAACGCCGCGAGGCCGACCATGATCAGCGTGCCGAGGATGGCGTGCAGCATCCCTCCCCCCGGCTCCCCGACCGGCACCGGGGTCTCGGTGAAGAACGACAGGTCCAGCGCGGCCACGCCCTTCTTGGCCACGAACAGCACCACGAGGACCAGCGGCACCGCGGCTGCCAGCGCTGCGAGGGCGCACGCCCCTCGGAACAGCCGATCCTGGATGCGGCGGCGGAGATAGGGGCTCATGATGCGAGCCGCCCCACGCGGGACACGAGCCAGCGCGCCGCGAAGTTGAGGAGCAGCGTGACGCCGAAGAGCACGAGGCCCAGCTCGGCTAGCGCGGCCCGGTGAAGCTCGCTGGTGGCCTCGGTGTACTCGTTGGCGATGGCACTGGCGAGCGTGTACGAGGGGCCGAAGAGCGCCTCAACCACCTCCGGCCGATTGCCGATCACCATCGTGACGGCCATGGTCTCGCCGAGGGCGCGACCGAAACCCAACATGATGGCGCCAACGAGCCCGGAACGCGCCACGGGGAGCACGCCACGACGCACGGTCTCCCAGCGGGTTGCGCCCAGCGCAAGGGCCCCCTCGCGCAGCGCGAGCGGGGTGGCCCGCAACACCTCGCGGGACACGGACGTGATCGTTGGCAGGATCATGATCGCGAGGATGAGCCCCCCGGTGAAGAGCCCGAAGCCCGTCTTTGGCCCGCCGACGAACGGCAACCAACCGAGCCACGCCTCCATCGCGGGCTGGACGGTCTCGCGCACCCACGGGGCCACGGCGAAGATCCCCCAGAGGCCGAAGATGACCGACGGGACGGCCGCGAGCAGCTCGACGAAGAAGCCGAGCGACCGACCGACCCACGTGGGGGCGAACTCGGTGAGGAAGAGGGCCGCGCCGAGCGCCACGGGGACGGCGAACAGGAGCGCGAGCCCCGCAGAGAGCATGGTGCCGGCGATGAACGGGAGCGCCCCGAACGACTCGGCGTAGTCCCAGACGCGACCCCAGAGGAAACCGGCGCCGAACGCGTCGATTGACGGCCGGGCCGAGAGCGCCAGCTCGATCGCGACCGCCGCGAGCAGGGCCACGCTGATCGCCGCGACGCCGCCGGTGACCCAACGAAACACGCGGTCGCCCACGTTCTTGCTGCTGAGCTGTTCGCGAAGCGCCGAAGCGCCACCCACGGGGTCGCCTGGCGCCCCTGGGTCGATCTCGGGCGCGGCCGAACTCACAGGGCGGCTTGGCCTCCCGCCTTCAGCGCCTTGAGGGCGGTCTCGATGCGCGGCAGCAGCGAGTCCGGTATCGGGCCGTAATCGAGGTTCGCTGCCGACTTCTGGCCGTCGTGCAGCGCCCACCACACGAAACGCGCGATCGCCTTGCCCTTGGCCACGTCCGGCACGTCGGCGAACAGCAACAGGTAGGTGAACGACGAGATCGGGTACGCGGCCTCGCCGGCGGCGTTGGTGATCGAGACGCGGAAGTCGTCGGGGATCACGGCGCCAGCGGCCGCGGCAGACACCGCGGCGGACGAGGCCTCGACGTACTTGCCGGCGGCGTTCTTCACGTGAGCGTGGGGCATCTTGTTCTGAACGGCGTAGTTGAGCTCCACGTAGCCGATCGAGCCGGGGGTGTTCTTCACCTGCCCGGTGACGCCCTCGTTGCCTTTTCCGCCCAGACCGACCGGCCACTTCACGGACTTGCCGGCGCCAACGCTGTCTTTCCAGGTGGGGCTCACCTTCGACAGGTAGTCGGTGAACACGGCCGTGGTGCCGCTGCCGTCGGACCGGTGGATCACGGTGACCTCAGCCGCGGGGAGCGCGACGCCCGGGTTGGTGGCGCCGATCCGCGGGTCGTTCCATTGGGTGATCGCGCCGCGAAAGAGGTCGGCGACCACGTCCGGGTCGAGCTTCAACGGGGCCGCGACGCCCTCGAGGTTGTAGGTGACGACCACGGCGCCGAGCGCGGTGGGGATGTGAACGATGGGAGCCGGCGCCTTGCTCAGCTCCTCGTCGGTCATGGGCGCGTCGCTGGCCCCGAAGTCCATGGTGCGATCGAGGATGTGCTTGATGCCTCCTCCGGACCCGATGGACTGGTAGTTGATCGACACGCCGCCATCGGTCTTCGCGAAGTCGTGCGTCCACTTGGAGTAGAGCGGGTAGGGGAAGGTGGCCCCCGCCCCGTTCAATTTGACCGAGCCGCTGTCTCCACCCTTCTTGCAACCTGGGATGGCGATGAGCGCGAGCAGAACGAAGAGCAACGGGCGCATGGAAACCTCCGGCTAATGCGCGCGGAGGAGACGCCTACTTTGTGACGAACCTGTGACGGCCACGAAACAGCTTCAGAAGCCGAGGTTGAGCCGCGCTTCTTCCGTCATGCTGTCCATGCTCCACGGGGGATCCCACACGAGCTCGACGGTGACCTCCTTCACGTGGGGGGCCTCGCGCGCGGTCTGCTCAACCTGGTCGCGAAGCCCCTGCGCCGTGGGACACATGGGCGAAGTCAGCGTCATGCGGACGTGGACGTGCCGCTCGTCCGAGATGTCGATGCCATAGATCAGGCCCAGATCGTGGATGTTGACCGGGATCTCCGGGTCGTAGATCGAGCGGATCCCCGTGATGATGGCGTCGCGGATCGCCTCAGGCTCATTCGGGGTAATCGACTCGGCGTACGCGAGCTCTTCGGGGGTCCTCGGGGTGAGCTCGGCGAGCATGGGGATCTGGCCCCACGCGTGAGGATCCGGCGGCGGAACCGCGTGGCCGATCGGGGCGTCGTCTGTAGGCGTCATCAGGGATCTCCGGTGCGGAGCATACGAACTGCTCGGTTCAGGGCGTCGCCGAAGCGCTCGACGTCATCGAGCGTGTTGTACAGCGCGAACGAGGCCCGCGCAGTGGCCGTGAGGCCGAAGCGGGCGAGGAGGGGTTGGGTGCAGTGCGTCCCCACGCGTATGGCCACGCCGTCGCGGTCGAGGATCATCCCGAGGTCTGAGGCATGCAGACCGTCGATGACGAACGAGAGCACCGAGACCTTGCCCGGCGCCTCGCCGAGGATTCGCGCGCCCGGAATCTCGCTCACGCGGGCTGTGGCGGCCGCGAGGAGCGCGGCTTCATGGCGCTGGAGGGCCACGAAGTCGAGCTCGAAACGCCACTCGAGCGCCGCGCCGAGCGCGACGGCGCCTGCGAAGTTCGGGGTGCCCGCCTCGAACCGAGTGGGAGGAGGGCCCCAGGTGCTGAGCTCCTCGGTGACCGTGGCCACCATCTCGCCGCCGGACTGCCACGGCGGCATCGCCTCGAGGAGCTCGCGGCGCGCCCACAACGCCCCAATCCCCGGTGGCGCGAAGACCTTGTGCCCGCTGAACGCGTAGAAGTCGCAGCCGAGCGCGAGCACGTTGGGCTCGAGGTGGCTCATGGCCTGCGCGCCGTCGACGAAGACGCGCGCACCGACCGCCTGCGCCGCGCGTGTGAGCTCGGCTACCGGCAGCACGGTCCCGAGCGCGTTGGACACGTGGGCGAAAGCGGCGAGCCGCGTTCGGGCGGTGAGGTGCTGGGTGAAGCGCTCGACCGAGACGGAGCCGTCGGTCTCCACGGGGACCACGACGAAGCGTGCTCCACGAGCGGCGGCGAGGCGCTGCCAGGGCACGAAGTTCGAGTGGTGCTCCAGCGCGGTGACGAGGATCTCGTCGCCGGGGCCCACGTTCTCGCGGCCCCAGGTCTCCGCGACCAGGTTCACGGCCTCCGTGGTGCCCCGCACGAAGATCACGTCACGCGCCTCCGGGGCGCCGAGCGCGCGCGCCACGGTGCTCCGCGCTTGCTCGTAGGCCTTCGTGGAGCGTGAGGCCAGGGCGTGGACCCCGCGGTGGACGTTGGCGTTGTCGTGGGACAGGAAGCCGAGGTAGGCGTCGAGGACGCGCTGCGGCTTCTGGGTGGTGGCTGCGGTGTCGAGATAGACCAGCGGCTTCCGGTAGACCTCTTGCGCCAGCGCCGGGAACTCGGCGCGGAGGGCCTGCACGTCGAAGGGCCGCCGCTCACTCATCGGAGGCACTCCCGCCAACGGCCAGCCGGCCGCAGAGACGCTCGAGGCAGCCCTCGGCGTCGTGGGGACGCCGCGCCGCGAGCTCGCGGAGGAAGGCCAGCACCAGCGTTGCGCGCGCCTCGTCGGGCGGGAGGCCCCGCGACTCCAAGTAGAAGCGCTGCGCCGGGTCGAGCCGCCCGATGGCGGCGCCGTGGGAGGCGACGACGTCGTCGCAGTCGATCTGCAGCTCCGGCCGCAGGTTCGCGACGGCGTTGGGCCCGTCGAGGAGCGCCTTGATGAGCTGCTGGGCGTTGCAGCCGCCGACGTGGCGGCCGATGACCACCTTGGCCACGAACGAGCCCACGCCGCCGTCCGCGACTACGGTGCGTGCGTTGGTGGCGCTGCGGGTGCGTGGGGCCGAGTGCACCACCTCGAAGCGGTGGTCGTGCGACTCGCCGGCGGCGGGCGTGAAGAGCGCGTCCGCGGTGACGGCCGCGCCCGTGCCGTTGAGGCGGACTGTGGCGCCGTAACGCGCCGCGCCAGACCTGGCCACGATGCTGTGGAGCGCAAGCGACGCGTCAGCCTCGACGTGGGCGTCGAGCACGCCGAGGGACCACGCCGAGTCGAACGCGCGCCGTACATAACCGACCCGCGCACCCCGCCCGACACGCAAGGTGACGTGGGCGCCGGTAGCGTGGCCCAGGCCGTCGTCGATGATGAGGATTTCGGCCCCGGGGGCGATCTCCAGGTGGTGCCGCGAGAGCGTGAGCACGCCGTCCTGGCTGGGGAGCTCGAGACGTACCTCGGCGCGTCCTTCGAGGCGAAGCGTCTGTCCCGGTCGCTCGTTCACGGGGAGGGTGAGGTCGCGCAGGGGCGTGTGGCGCCACGCGTCGCCGTCGTCGCCGAAGAACGCGGGCAGGGAATCGCTCACGAGGTCACCCAGTCGTAACCTCGTGCCTCGAGCTCGAGGGCCAGGGACTTGTCGCCGCTGCGCACGATCCGCCCGCCCTTGAGGACGTGCACGACGTCCGGGACGATGAGGTCGAGCAGGCGCTGGTAGTGCGTGATCACGAGCATCGCGCGCTCGGGCGAGCGCAGGGCGTTGACCCCGTCCCCGACGGCGCGCAGCGCGTCG
>SXOO01000217.1 GCA_005776725.1 Pseudomonadota bacterium
ACGGCCTCGAGGCCCTCGAGGACCTTGATGCTCGAGCCATCGTAGTCGGGGGAATTCAGGGCGGGTGCGGTGCTCAACGCGAACTCCGGGGGCGGACGGGTCGCGGATGATGGCCTCTAGGTCCCCGCCGGTCAAGGACTCATGAGAACACGTGTTCAGCGGGTTGGATGCGTGAGCGTAAGCCGTGCGAGCTGAGCGCCACCGGGGATCCACGGCAGGTAGACGCGCTGGGGGTGGTCGGGGTCCACGAAGACCGACTCGTGGTCGGGGGCGCCCTTCGGGAGCTCCACCCGATAGAGCCCAACGGGCACGTTGAGCGACTCGGCCTGGAAGAGCTGGGAGACGGTGAGGCCGTCGTCCCGATAGACCACGTCCGGCTCCAGCCGCGCGAGGTCGAAGACCGCGATCCCCATCAGCTCGGGCGGCGACGTGGTGCTCTCGGGCACGGCGTACAGCCACCCGTCGCGCACCGCGAGCCCCTGGAGCTGACGGAGCCCGGACCAGAGCGAGTACCGCGTGCGCGCGGCGAGCTCGGGTCCGGTGGGCCCGATGGGGATCCGGATGGCGTTGGCGCCGCTCGAGACCCACAGCGCGCCGTCGTGAACGGCCAGCGCGTCCAGGTAGCCGAACGCCTCCGAGGTGTCGAAGAAGTCGAGCGGCTCCAGCGTCTCCGCGCTGGCCGCGGCGATCCCGGTTCGTGCGGTTGGCGTGCCCTGCTGCGCCGAGTCGAGGAACGCGACGTACAGGCGGTCGGCGTGCCCGCCTACGCCCCCAGCGTGGTCGAAGGGGGCTCCGGGCCCGGGATCCCTGGGCTCCCCCAGAGGTGCGAAGCTGGCGTCGTATCGAAACAGCCGCGGGCCCACGCCGGTCACATTGGCCGTGCAGTACCAAGAGCCCAGGTGGCTCACGCCGCCTTGATAGGCTCCCGGTGGCGTGCCGAGGACTACCGGCGCCTCTTCCTCGAAGGGCAGGGCCCTCGGGGGAGCGATCATCAGTGGCGCCAGGGGCACGATGAGGCCCCCCAGCACCGCGCGTGCGTTCAGGGGGCCCGGCGCCACCGCGCGCACGCGCCCGTCGCGGTCCACCAGCGCGTTGCTCACCTCGAAGCGCAGCCTCGGGTGAACGACTTGCTGCGGTCCGGTCGGCGTCCCCGGTGCGGGTGGCGCGGGTGCGAGGTCGCTACGCGGCTCCGCGCAGTCCAAGGAAGCTGGGCGCTCTGACGGGGGGGGGGACGCGGTGGTGGCGCCGGTCCGCACGAGGCGCAGCGTGGCTTCGTCGCCGACGTGAAGGCCGCCGTCGTCGTCGCTTGGGGTGGTGGCGACGACGGGCTCCCCGCGTGGGTTCACGAGCTCCAGGGTCAGCTCGCCCTCCGGCGCGGTCTCGAGATCGGTCACGAGCTGCCCGATCGACACCTCGAAAGCGCCCCCGAGGCACACCCGCACGCGTCCGTCGATCAGCACCTCGGCGCTCGCCGGTGGGCACCCGGCGTTGGCTGCGTCGGCGAGGCTCGGTGTGATCCGGACGACCTGTTCGAGGGCGTCCGCTTGGCCGGCGAGGAGGTGGGTGACGTCGAGCCGGTCGTGCGGCTCGAAGGCGTCGATGATCACGGTCCCGCAACGCGCTGTGATCACGAACCAGTCGGCGCCAACGGAGCCCCGGAGGCGATCGCCGTCGCCGCCCTCCAGGGTCCCAGCGCCCTCGATGAGCTCGGCCTCGCTGGGGTCTCCGACGTGACGCGAGTGGCCCAGCCACTTCCCCACGAGGTAGCGGTCGACACGGCGCCGGTCGCCGTCTGACAGCGCCCCTGCGTGAACGATGACCTCTCCGACATCGCCGGTGAAGCCCCGGTCGCTCGAGGCGTCGCTGTCGCCTAGCGTGACGAAGCCGTCGACGGCCTCGGGCGGGAAGGGCAGGGCGTTGGCGACCTCGCCGTTGATCGTCAGCTCGTGCCACTCGCCCGTCCAGCGCCCGGTGACGACGGTCCAGCCCGTGTGCGGCGCCCGCCGCGTGACCCACTCGGTGGGGGCCCCTTGTCGGAACGCGCGGCTCGCCGGTCGACCGGCCAACACGAAGACCCCGGTCCGTCCGCCTTGTGCGGCTACGACGCTCATTGGGGCGCCCGGTCCGTCAGAGGTGGGCTCGGGGATCCGCAGGGCCACCGAGTAGCTGAACGGCCCCTGGGGCACCTTCGCCAGCGTGGAGAACCGCGTGGTGCCCAGGAAACGCACGGCGGTGGGCGCGGCCGGGAGGCCGGTGGCGGCCCGGAGCGCTCCTTGCCCGTTGGCGGCGTCGGCCGAGCCCAGCGCGGACTGCCACCGGGCGACCTCTCCACCCTCACGGGCCTCGCCTCCCTCGCGATCGAGGAGGGGCTCGCGCGTGGCGTCGAACCAGGCCACGGTTCCCGGGAGCGTGGCCGGCGGCGGTGGCGCCACGTGCACCACCACCCTGAGCGAGTCGCCGCCCGTGCGCACCACGAAGGCGTCGTCCACGGCGGCCTGCGTTGACGGCGCGCGATAGACCACGAGCCCCGCGAGCGTCGTAGCGGCGCCGTGGAGCGGAGGCACCTCGAGCTCCGCGGGACCCGCGAGGTGCAGCGTCACGGGCTCGGCCGAGACCGCGTGGAGCTCCAGGTCGCCCTCGATCGGCGGCGAGTCCGCGTCAGGCGTGAGCGGCGGCGAGGGCGCGAAGGGCACCGTGCCGGGCGTGGAGGAGTCGCAGGCCGGGACGAGGCCGACGAACAGCAGCAGGAGCGTGAAGTGAGGCGACATTGGGTGGTGCTCGAAGGTTGCCGCTCGCTGTCGCAGTGATCGGCGGGGAATCTGCCCTTCCTCTTGCGCCGCCGGAGCCGCCAATGCAAGCCTTGCGGCCATGAACACCGTCTCGTGGTCCTCGCGCGTCTCGCCTTTCGAGGTTCCTCCCAGCGCGCCTCCCGCCGTCGGCTGCCCTCCCGTCCGCAGAAACACGGCGGGCATACAGTCCCTGATCTGCGCCGCGCTGCTCGCCACCACCGCCGCCTGCCAGACGAGCCGGTCGGGTGACTCCGACTCGGCCGGATCGAGCGATGCGTTCGGCGTTTCGGACGGTGTGGTCTTCCTGAGCCCCGACACTGCGTGCTGCGACCTCGGTACGCCCTTCGAAGGGCAAGACACCGCGTCTCTCGACCCCGATACCAGCCCCCCGATCGGGTGTGCGGACGACGACGACTGCGGCACGGAGAACCCCTGCGTCGTGAGCGTCTGCGGCGTCGGAGGCACCTGCTCCGTCACGGCGCTGCTCGGAAAACCCTGTGATGACGCCAACGTCTGCACCACCGGAGACGCCTGCGACGCCGAGGGCCGGTGCGCGGGCGGCGCCTCGGTGCTCGAGGAGTCGACCCCGTGCGTCACCTGTACGTGCCACCCGGTTACCGGCGTCGCGTGCGATCCGACGCCCAGCGGCGAGGAGTGCGACGACGGGCACTGCTGCACCACCAACGATCGGTGCGTGGTGTGCGACGGCGACGCCGACTGCAACGAGCTGGGGCGTGCCTGCCGCGGCGCCGCCACGGCGTGCTCCGACCTGGACCCGTGCACCCTGGATGCCTGCGCGTGCGACGCCGACGACCAGCCCGTCTGCAGCGCGCCGCCGGCCGTTGACGGGGCCCCGTGCGAGGCCGACGCCTTGTTGTGTACCACCGGCGACAGCTGCCTGGATGGCGTCTGCGTCGCTGGCCCCTCAGTGCCGCTGGACGACGGCGACCCGTGCACCCAGGACCTGTGTGTGAAGGGGGAGGTGGTCCACCAGCCGCTGAACGCGGGGCAGTGCGACGACGGCAACGAGTGCACCACCGCCGACCACTGCGCGCTCGGCACCTGCGTGGGCGGCCCCCCGGTGTCTTGCGTGGTGCCCGAGTGCGCGGGTTCCGCTTCCTGCGTGAGCGGGCAGGGGTGCGTGACCGCGTGGCTGCCGGAGGGCGCGTCGTGCGCGGGCTCTGCGTTGTGCGCCGCGGCGTTCGCCTGTAACGCGGAGCACGTCTGCGCCCCGATCGGACCCAAGACCTGTGACGACGGCGACCTCTGCACAGCCGACGCCTGCGACCCCGAGACGGGTGAGTGCGTCTTCACGCCGTCCAACGCGGCGTGTGATCCAGGGGTCGCTTGCGTGAACGGGGCGTGCGAGCCCCCGGCGGACGACTGTTCCACCTGCCCCTCGACCTGTCTCCCGGATGGCACCTGCTGTCCGATCGACGCGTTCTGCCCAACGACCGACACCACGCTCTCGGGCACCCAGAGCTTCTCCGCGGTGTACGTTCCGGTGGGGGTCACCGTCCGTTGCGTGGGGTCCGCCCCGCTGGTGCTGAATGTCAGCGGCTCCGTGTGGATCGATGGCGTGCTCGCGGCCGACGGTACCAACGCCGGGACAGTCTCGGACAGCCTCGTGACCCCAGGCGCCTGCGGCGGCTTCGCCGGGGGAGACGGGTTCCGCGATTGCACGAGCTCCGCCACCACGTTCTGCGAGGCCTCCGGGGCCGCGGCGTGTCAGGCGCTCATCAGCCCCAAGGAGACCTGGTCCGGCAACGCGTGCACCTACCTCGCGTTCGCGCCCGGTCAGCCGGGTGACGGCCCGGGCGGTGGTTTCGGGGGCCAGATGGCCCATCCGCTGCACAACGCGGCCCTGGGGCGGCCGGCGGGCGGCGGCGGCGGGTCTTACGCCTCCTCGGGCGTGGGCGGGACGGGGGGCCAGACCCAGTGCGGCGCGCTCGCGGGGGGCGCGGCGGGGCCTCCTGGCAGTACGGCGAACCTCCTCCAGGGCGGGTCCGGGGGCGGCGCGGGCGGCATGGCGCGAAACAACGACTGCGGCAGCGGCTGTACGGCCGGGTGCACGGCGTGGGGCGGCGACGGCGGCGCCGGCGGAGGCGTGGTCCACGTCGTGGCTACGGGGCCGGTCACGGTCAACGGCCTCCTCACTGCGCGAGGAGGCAACGGAGGCAACGGCGGTGGCGCGGTCTGCACTGGGGCCGGCGGTGGCGGCGCTGGCGGCGTGGTGCGGGTGGTGGCGCCCACGCTGGTGACGCCCGGCCCGGGTCACATCGACGCGGCTGGCGGCAAGGGAGGGACCTCGTCTTGTGGCCCTGGACAAGGCGCTGGCGGCGCGGGCGGGTCGGGGGTGGTGGTCGCGCCCTGAGAGATCGCTTAGCGCTGGCGTCGGCGGCCGAGCCGGAACAGACCGCCGATGGCCGCGGCCAGGAGCACCAAGACAGAGTGAGGCGGGGCGCCGACTACGGCTGAGTCCATCGAGCACCCGCCTCCCCCCGGAATGACCTCGGTCCTCACGGAGAGATCGCCGGGATCCTGGGTGTCGAATCCAGGGCGCTCGATTGGGTCGGCCGAGTCGGGCGCCGTGAACCACGGGCCCGCGTCGGGTGCGCCCCCTTCGGCGGGCTCGGCCACGCGGCCGGGCGGCTCGGGATCGTGGGAGTCTGGCCACGCGACACCGGCGTCCGGATCACCCGTGGTGTCGTGCGCTGCGGTGCCCACGTCCGGCGCGAGGTTCGTATCGGGAGTGGCTGTTACGTCGGGTTCATCGGGCGGCGGTCCGCTGACGTCCTCGGCCGGGCAGCCCGAGAGCGGCTCGTAGACGCAGCCGACCCCTGGCTCACAGCTGTCTGCCGTACACGGGTCCCCATCCGAACAGCTCTTCGCGGCCCCGTTGGCGCAGCCGCCCGCGTTGCAGGACTCGCCCGTGGTGCAGGGGTCGCCGTCGTCGCAGCCCGCGCCGTTCGGCTTGGGCGAGCAGGTGTCCGTGACCACGCCGTCCACACAGACTAGCGCGCCCGAGCCGGCGCAGCTCCCGGCACCACACGACGTGGCGGTGGAGGTGGCGTCTTCATCGGTGTCACCGTCGCAGTCGTCGTCTACCCCGTCACACAGGTCCGCGGCCGATGGGCAGCTGACCCCGCCGAGCCGGAGGGTGGAGCCGTACGCCGTGGCCGCCCAGCCGCTCGCGTCCGCGAGCATGCCGACGGGGACGAGCGGAGCGAACGCGTCACCCTGGCTGAGGGCGCAGGTGACGCCGGCGGGCTCGCGGCCGCAGATGTCGGCGCGCCCGTCACCGTTGATGTCTGCGAGCTTGAGGCTCGAGTAATGGCGGAAGTCGTCCCACCCGTCGGACTCGGCGAAGGCGGGTCCCACGATCTTCGCGCCAAAGGCGGACCCGACGTAGGGAAAGCACGAGACCCCGATGTTGGCCCGCGCGCACAGGTCGGCGTCGCCGTCCCCGTCGAGGTCGCCAAAGCGCAGCGAGGTGGCGTTGGCGAGGTCGCTCCAGCCGCTGTCGTCGGTGAACCCCGGGCCGGCGAAGACCGGTCCGAAACCCGAGCCGGTCGAGAGCGCGCACGCCACGCCGCTGGCCAGCCTCACACACGCGTCTGCTCGGCCGTCGTTGTTGAGATCGGGCATCCGAAAGGAGCCCCAGTAGGCGACGTCCGAGAGGCCCGACCACGCTGGGCCGGCGAGCTCCGGCCCGAAGCCGCTCCCCGTGGAGAGGGAACACACCAGCCCAGAGGCGCCGAGGCCGCAGACGTCCGCGCGGCCGTCGCCGCTGATGTCCGCAAACCGAATGGAGCCGTGACGGTGCGGCTCGGCCCACCCGGCGGCGTCCGACCAGGCCGGCCCATTGAGGAGCGCCGACCCCGCGGTGAGCGACTTACACTGGATGCCGGCGCCCGCTCGCGCGCAGACGTCCGCGGCGCCGTCCCCGGTGACGTCGGCGAGCCGAATCGTGGAGAAGTACTGCGGCTGACTCCACCCGCTGGCGTCACTCCAGCCTGGGCCCGTCAACGCAGCGCCGAACCCGGTGCCGGTCGACGGCCAACACGAGACCCCGGAGGCGCTTCGTGCGCAGACGTCGGCCAGGCCGTCGCCGGTGACGTCGGCCATTCGGATCGTCGCGAAGCGCGACTCCACATCGAAGCCCGCGGCGTCGGACAGATCAGCGATCGGCCACCCGCTGGTGGAGAAGCCGGTGCCGGACGCGACGTAACACCGGAAGCCCGCCGACGCGCGCGCGCAAAGGTCGGCGCGCCCATCGCCGTTCACGTCGGTGAACTGGCCCTCGTCGAGGAGGCCGGCCTCCACGATCACCTGGTCCATCCACAGGTCGCAGGAGGCGGGTGCGCCGGACCCGTCGGCGAAGACGGCGAGGTGGTTCGAGACCACGCGCTCCGAGCCGTCCGAGGGGTCGTTGACCGCCCCCACGCCCTCGAGCGAGAGCGCGCTCGACCCGCCGCCGTCCAGGTTCAGGGCGGTCCAGGCCCCGAGCTCGACCATGAGCGGGGAGAGCTCCTTGCACGTCATGCCTACGCTGAGGTCAGTGCGCCCATCCACGATGACCAGGAGCAGCTTCTGGCGGTCGCGCGTGAGGCCCACCACGGTTCGCGGGTGGCGCTCGGGGCAGTGGGAGGGCGCGATCGGGAAGCTGGTGAGCGTCTGCCCGTCCTTGACCAGGATCGGGTAGCCGCCAACGGCTTCCTTCATCCAAGCGGAGGGATCGCCGAGCACCGGCTCCTGTAGCGCGATGATCGACCGGTCGGAGCCCAGGGCGACATACCCACGCGACGAGTTGTCGTTGTGCCAGACGGTGCCGTCCCCCATGGCGAGGCCGCTGGGGTTGTAGTCCGTGTAGGAAAAGAAGTCGCCGTTGATGGCGGCCTGGGCGTCGACGAGGTTGCGAAACGAGCTGGTGGTCCGTTTTTTCTCCGTGGACTTCGTCGCTCGCGTCGAGACGCCGCGCGCACACAGATCCACCTCGAGCGCGAAGATCCGCCACGGAGTGCTCGTGACCCGCTTCAGCAGCCGAACGCCCGGGAACGGGGTGGTCCAGGTGTCGGCCGCGCGCGCGTCCACCGACACACCGGCGAGTAGGCACAGCGCGGCCAGCCAGAACCGTGCCCCGCGCTGTTGACGTCGGGCGCGCGCGCCGTGGGAGGCGGCAACGGGACCAGGAGGACAAGGCGGCGGCATCGAGGCTCCACAGGGCACGCGCCGTGGGTTCGGCGCTGGCTCCAGTGAACGTCACTCATTGCGCCGCGCGGATCAAGCCGGTCCTACTCGCGGGCGCCTGCCCTGAAGAGCTCGCGATCGCCGCGGCGGACGAGGAGGGTGATCACCTGTCCCTTCGAGACCCGCGCCACGGCCTTGGCCAGGTCCTCCGACGTCCGAACGGCGGCCTTACCCACCTTCAGGATCACGTCGCCAGGCTGCAGTTGCAGCTTCGCCGCCAGGCTAGAGGGCTCCACCGCGGTGACCACCACCCCGGCCTTCGCGGACAGCTGGAACCGCTGCGCCAGCTCGTCGTTTACGTCGGACACCCGGACGCCGAGCGCCGTGGGCCCGGAGTCGCTCGGGGCCTCGCCGACTTCGGGCGCCTCACCCCCGCGTGTGAGCGCGGCTAGCGTGACGTCGAGGCGCGCTGCCTTGCCGTCGCGCCACAGCTCCACCGTCACGGCGCGGCCCGCGCCCGCGTTCGACGCGAGCCACCGCAGCGACTTCGAGCTGTCGACCCGCTTCCCGTCGAAGGCGAGGACCACGTCACCGGGGCGGATCCCGGCCTTCTCGGCGGGGCCCCCCGGGACCACCTCGTTCACCAGCGCGCCCGAGGGGGCCGAGAGGCCCAGCTGGTTGGCGATCTCTTGGTCCACGTCCTGGATCATGAGGCCGAGCATGCTCCGCTTCACGCGGCCGCCGTCCTTCAGCTGCGGGAGCACCGTCTTGACCATGTCGATCGGGACGGCGAAGCCGATGCCTTGGCCCGCCGAGTTGATCGCGGTGTTCACCCCCACGACCTCGCCACGCATGTTGATGAGCGGGCCCCCGGAGTTGCCCGGGTTGATGCTGGCGTCGGTCTGGATGAAGTCCTCGTAGAGGTCGGTCTTGCCGTCCGGAGCCACGCCGACGCGGCCCTTGGCGCTGACGATCCCGGCGGTGACGGTCTGGGCGAGGCCGAACGGGCTGCCGATGGCAATCACCCAGTCGCCGATCTCCACCTCGTCCGAGCGCCCGAGCGGCGCCACCGTGAGCCGCTGCCCCGTGGGCTCGAACTTCACGAGCGCGATGTCGGTCTGGGGATCGGTTCCCACCACCTTCGCTTCGAACTCCCGCCGGTCGGCGAGGCGCACCTTGATGCTCTCGGCCCCGTCGACCACATGGTTGTTGGTGACCACCCAGCCATCGGCGTGGATCACGAAGCCCGTCCCCAGCCCGTCGCGGTGATGGCCGCGCCGTCCAAAGCCGCCAGGGAGGCCGCTGCGCTTCTCCACACTGATGAACACCACCGCCGGACCGACGTCCTTCACCAGACGGTTGAACGAGGTCCGGGCGACGGGGTCGTCCGGCGTGAGCGCGGCCGTGCTGTTCTCCCGTTCGCTCCACAGACGGTCGGCGTGTGCGTCGCGCGGCTCCAGGGAGAAGCCGGCGCCCAACCCAACGGCCAGCGCCAGCGCGGCCAGGACCCAACGGAGCTGCTTCATCTCATACCTCTCAGGTGAGCGGAGTTGCGGTGCCGCGCCTCCCGCCTGGCGGCGCGCCCCCCTTGGGAACTGCCGGTGGCGTGGGGTTCCACGGTCACTGCATCCGGAACCCAAGGGCGCTGCCCGCTATTCCGTGCGAAGCTCGGCGCGCGATGAACGATTGCCCCCACCGCCCCGAGTGCCCCGGTTGTGATCTGGCCGAGCTGTCATACGAGGCGGGGCTGATGCGCAAGGCCGAGAGCGTCTCTGCCGCGCTGGCCGAGTATCCCGGCTCGCCCGAGGTTTTGGCCTGCGCTGGCGTAGTCCAGCGCTTCGAGTGGCGGACCCGCGTCAAGTGGGTGGTGGATGGGGATCGCATCGGCTTGTACGGCCCCGGACACGTGGTGGTCGATACCCCCGAGTGTCGGGTGGCCCCGAGGGCGGCGCTCGAGGTCGCGGCGATCCTGCGCGAGGCCGCGCGGCGCTTGGGGGAGGGGGACGGCCAGGCCCGGCTCTCCGGCGTCGACCTCCGCGTGACGGAGCGGAGCGAGGTCGCCGTGGTGCTCATCGTGGAGGCGGAGGAGGGCGCTACGGCGCGCCGGCTCGCGGAGCGCCTCGCCGCCGCCCTCCCCGAGGGTCCCAGCGCAGCGGTGGAGGGCGCCTCGGCCCGCCCCTGGCGCGTCGTGAGTGTGGCCGCGTCGCATCGGCGCCCCGGCGCCCACACCGTGCTCGGCGGCGCGCCCGAGCCGCTGCGTGGCCAGTCGGTGATCAGCGACCGGATCGGCCGCTCCACGGCGGCCTTTCCGCCGGGCGCGTTCTCGCAGGCCCACCGCGACGGCGCCACGGCCCTCCACGACGCTGTCCTAGCGGCTGCTGGCCGGCCCGGGACCGCCGTGGACCTCCACGCCGGCACGGGGGGCATCGCCTTCGCGCTGGCGAAAGTGTCGCGGCGCGTCATCGCGGTGGAGCCCTTCCCGCCGGCCGCCGACGCCGCGCGGCGGTTGGCACCGCGAAACGTGGAGGTGATTACCGGGCGGGCGGAGGACGCCTGGGGCCGGCAAGACGGGGCCGGTCGGGGCCCGGGTCGCGAACAGGGCTTCGGCGGAGGGCGACACCCCGAGGGCGGGCCCCAGCGCCCCCGCCGCGAGCACGAGTCGCTGCGACCGCTGGTTCTGGTAGCCGATCCGCCGCGCACCGGCCTCACGATGGAGAGCATCCGCGCCATGGTGCAAGCCGCACCAGACAGCATCGTGATGGTCAGCTGCGATCCGCTGACGCTGGCGCGGGATCTCGACGCGTTGCGCTCGCTCGGATACGCCGCCACGACCCCCGCTCAGCCGCTGGACCTGATGCCCTGGACACACCACGTGGAGACGGTGGTGCGGCTCGTCCCCGTGCCGCCCGAGGTGGTCACCACACTCGCGGAGGATCTGGTTCTCGCCGAGAAGCCGGCGCTCCTCCCCACGATCCCGCACCCCGAGTGGCCCGACTCGCTGCTCGATCGAGTGCGGCGCGCGGTCTCTCCCGAGCTTCAGGCCGCGCATCGCCTGGACGTGGGGACGAGCGGGCTGGTCGTCTTCAGTCCTCGTGGGTCGCAGGTGCTCCTCGGCGCCGAGAAGACCTACCGCGCGTGGGTGCGCGGGATCACCCGACGGAAGGGCCACCTGACGATGCCGTTGGACGAGGATGGGCGGAGCGTGCCCGCGTCCACGCACTTCCACCGCCTCCGCGTCGTGGCCGGCCACTCGCTCGTCGAGGCCACTCTTGGGACGGGGCGACGGCATCAGCTCCGCCGTCACTTCGCCGCGATCGGCCACCCCATCCTCGGTGACGCGCGCTACGGCGACCCCAGGACCAACGCGTACGTGTATGCCCGCCACGGCCTCTTCAGGCCCTTCCTGCACGCGGAGCGGCTGGCGCTCCCGGATGGTCACGTCTTCGAGAGCAGCCTGGCGCCGGACCTGGCAGCCGCCCTCGCGCGCGCCGAGGCCGAGAGCTAACGCGTCACTGAAACGCGGCTGCGGTGATCACGTAGTCCAGGACGAAGATCGCGATGAAGCTCGAGACCACGGCGGCCGTGGTGGCCGCGCCCACCCCGCGTGCGCCGCCTGATGCGGCGAGGCCTCTATGACATGCGATGAGTGAGATCGTGGCTCCGAAGACCACGCTCTTCACCACCCCCACGCTGATGTCCCGTGGTGACAGGTAGCGGTTGATGTTGCGCATGTACGACCCTGGATCGATGCGCATCACCTCCACAGCGACGTAGTAGCTGGCGAGCATGCCGAGGACGATGAACAGCATCGTGAGCAGCGGGAGCATGAGCACGCCCGCGACGAGGCGCGGGACCACGAGGTAGTGGATCGGGCTCACGGCCATGGTCTTGAGCGCGTCGATCTGCTCCGTGACGCGCATCGTGCCGATCTCGGTGGCCATTGCGCTGGCGGCGCGACCCGCCACGATCAACGCGGTGAGCACCGGCCCAAGCTCGCGGCACAACGCGATTGCGATCGTGGAGCCCACGAGGCTCTCGGCCTTGAAGCGGCCGAAGCCCTCGATGAGCTGAAGCGCGAGCACGAGGCCCGAGAACGTGCCCGTGAGGAACACGATGAACAGGCTGCCCGCTCCGACGAACTCCATCTGCTGCAGGAAGAGCTGGGCGCGCCAGGGTCGCCGCGGCAGCCAGGCGAGCGACTGCCCGGCCAGGATTGTGAGCTCGCCGATGTCGCGAAGCAGCCCGCCGACCCGTTGCCACACTTGTTCCAATCCGCGGGTCATCGGTGGGGACCGAGAACGGTTTGGTCTCTTTCGAAGGTGCGCACCGAAAGTAGTCTTACACGCGTTCTGTCGGAATGCCGAACACCGTGTCCGGCGCGCAGCAGCGGCGCGGGGCGTGGGCTGACCGAAGCAGGTGGTGATGTCGCGACTATTGCTCATCGATGACGACGCCGAGTTCCGGCATACGCTGGCGAGTGCCTTGCGCGATCTCGGCCACACGGTAGTGGAGGCCGGGCGGGCCGCTGACGCGGACGCGGAGCTCGCGCGTGCCTCGGTGGATCTCTGCGTCCTCGACGGTCTCCTGCCCGACGCGACGGGCCTCGAGTGGTTGGCGCGTCGGCGGGGCGCTGACGACAAGCTGCGCGTGGCCTTCGTCTCGGCGTACTGGCGCGACGCAGCGTCCCGTTCGCGCCTGCAGCACGAGCTGTGGGTCGACATGATCTTCGTGAAGCCCATCGATCCCCTGTACCTGGCCCACGAGCTCGACAGCACGCTCGCCTCACCCTCGCCCAGCCCGGTGCTTCGCGACCACCTCCCGGAGCTCCGCTCGCGTTACGCCGCGAATCTCCCAGGCCGAATCGACGCGGCCGAGGCCGCGGTGGACCGTGCACACGCGCTGTTCGGGAAGGCCGCCAGCGCTGCGGTGGGGAGCGCGGTCGCTGACGCCGTGCACCTCGCGCACCGGCTGCGTGGCACGGCGGGCTCCTATGGCTTCCCGGCAGTGAGCCTCGCGTTCGGCCGCCTGGAGTCGCTGCTCAGGGGGCTCCCGGTGGACGCCGAGCCGCCGAGCGAGCTCTGGGATGCAGCGACCACCGCCCTCAAGGACGCGCGCGCCGCGGGGCCCGTGCCCCGCCCTATGGGCATCGACGCAGCGCGCGCCCTCGGGGCTCATCGGGGGCGCGTGCTGCTGCTCGACGACGATCCGGACTTCCTCCGCCTGGTCGCGGCCATCGCGGCGCGTTCCGCGATCGAGGTGATCCCCGCAACGTCCGAGAAGGACGCCATTGCGATCTGCGCCACGCTGCCGGTTGACGGGGCCATCGTGGACGTCAACGTCGAGGGGCGAGGGACCTATCCGGTCGTTCGGAAGCTGCGCGCGCTGCCTGGGCGCGAACGGCTGCCAGTGGCGTTCGTCTCGGCCGACAACTCGGTCGCGACGCGCGCCGCCGCGGCGCACGCGGGCGCTGTGCGGTTCCTCGACAAGCCGGTTGAACCCGACCTGCTCGTGGAGCTCGCCAACGAGCTGGTCTCCCTGGCTCGCCGGAACCACTCGCGGGTGCTCATCGTGGATGACGACCCCGACTACGTGCAGCTTGCCTCCACACTACTCGGAGACGCTGGGATCGAGAGCATCTCGGCCGGCTCCGTGGACGCCGCGTTGAATGAGCTGGACGTGCGCCGGCCCGACCTCGTGCTCTGCGACCTCTACCTGCCCATGGGGGATGACGACGTCCGCGCGGTGGGCGGTCTGGATCTCTGCCGGACCATGCGCCTCTCGCCGCGCTACGACGACATCCCCGTGGTGCTCGTGACTGCGCGTCCGGACGTGGCGAGCCGCTTGGAGGCGTTTCGCGCTGGCGCCGATGACTACGTGGTGAAGCCCGTGATCCCGGAGGAGCTGCTCGCCCGCGTGCGGGTGCGGCTGGACCGCGCGCACCTCATCCGGCGCGCAGCCGAGATCGACCCTACGACTGGGCTGATGGTGCGGCGTGCGTTCGCTCGGCAGCTGGCGTCGGCGCTGTCGGAGGCCCGCCGGCACGGCCGCCCGCTGTCCGTGGCGCTCATCGACCTGGATCACTTCAAGGGCGTGAACGACACGCAGGGCCACCTGGCCGGCGACCGCGTGCTCGAGGGGATCGGCGCGCTGATGCGGCGGAGCTTCCGCGTCTACGACATCGTGGGTCGCTGGGGGGGGGAGGAGCTCGTTGTGGCGTTTCCCGGCGAAGCACGGCAAGTCGCTGCCGTGGTGACCGAGCGGTTGCTCGCCGAGACGCGGGAGCTCGCCTTCGAAGGCGACAAGGGCACGTTCTCGGTGACGTTCACCGCCGGCGTGGCGAGCTCGGACGAGGCGCCCACGCTGGAGGCGCTGATGACCATCACCGACCGACGGCTCTACCTTGGCAAGCGTCAGGGAAGGGCGCGCGTGGTGCGGGACGGTTGACCTGTCCCGGCAGCGCCCGATCGGTCCAGCTCAGAACGGGATGTCGTCGTCCGTGAAGGTGCCGCCCTGGGGGCCCGACGGGCCTCCGCCGAAGCCGCCGCCACCCTGAGGGGGCGGGCCACCCGGAGGCGGGCCGTCGTACCCACCGCTGTTTCCGCCGCGTGGCGCGCCGCCACCGCCCTGGGGACGACCGCCGTAACCGCCGCCACCGCCGCCGCCGCGCGGCGCGCCGCCTTGGGGAGCTTCGTAGCCGCCCTCGCCCTGCTCCTGTCGGCCGCCGAGGAACTGCAGCGCCTGCACCTTGACCTCGGTGGTGTAGCGCTTGGCGCCCTCTTTGTCTTGCCACTCGCGGGTCTCGAGCTTGCCCTCGATGTAGACCTCACGGCCCTTCTTCAGGTACTGCCCGGCGAGCTCCGCAGTGCGACCCCAGGCAACGATGCGGTGCCACTCGGTCTTGTCCTGCTTCTGGCCGTTCTTGTCGGTATAGCCCTCGTCCGTGGCGATATTGAAGTTGGCCACGGCCTGGCCGCCCGGCGTGTAGCGCACGTCTGGATCAGCGCCCAGACGCCCGATCAGGATGACTTTGTTGACGGACACGAGAACTCTCCCCGGTGGATGGATGCCGTGGGATACCACTGAACAGACGAGACGTAAAGTCGGCTTCGCACGGGGCGTTGGCCGTGTTGGCGGCGTGTCGCGATCAGGGGTTCATGGGGGGGAGAGCCGCTGGGCGGCGACCCACGAAGAGGTTCGTCCCGCCGAAGTTGAAGCGCTTCACGGAGACGTCCTGCAGCCCGGCGGCGCGCATCAGATCCATGAACTCGGGTGGCGTGGGGAAGCGGGCGATGGACTCGTGGAGGTAGTGGTATTCACGCGCACCAGAGAGCGCGGCGCCGATGCGCGGCACCACCTTGTGGACGTAGAAGCGCGCGAAGGGCCCAAGGAGGCCCTCGGGCTCCCCCAGCTCGAGCACGGCGACGTAGCCGCCGGGCCGCACCACCCGCGCGAGCTCTCGCAGGCCCTTGGCCCGATCGGGCACGTTGCGGATGCCGAAGCTGATCGCGGCGGCGTCGAAGCGCGCATCGGCGAATGGCAGAGCCTCGCAGTCCCCGAGCTCCAGGGAGATCCTCGCGCCGAGCCCCCGCCGCTCCACTTTCGTGCGGCCGACCGCGAGCATCTCGCGGCTGGGGTCCACCCCCACCACGCGGGCCTCGGGGTGTGCAGCCGCGGCGGCGAGCGCTACGTCTGCCGTGCCCGTGGCGACGTCCAGCACCTGGCTGAGCGGGCGCCCCAGCGCTCGGACCAGGGCGCGGCGCCACCGGCCGTCCATGCCGAAGCTGAGGACGCGGTTCAAGAGGTCGTAGCGGGCGGCGATGCGATCGAACATCTCGCCGCTGCCGCCTCGCGCCAGGGGCTCGCTCATGCCCGGCGGCTCACTGCGCTGTCGATAACTGCCTCGAGGGCGCCTCGGGCCATCGACTCGGGCAGCCGCGCCAGCGCGTCCCGCGCCAGCTGGGCCTGAGCCTCGGCGAAGCGGCGCGTGGCCTCCACGGCGCCGGTCGCGCGCACGCGCTCCAGGATCGCGCGCACGCCGTCGGCCGTGTCGCCCTTGTCCGCCATGGCGCTGAGGGCGGCTTCCAGCGCCGGAAGAAAGCCCGGATCCGCCTCGCTCGCGAGGATGAACGGCCACGTGAGCTTCCCCTCGCGGAGGTCGGCGAGGACGTCCTTGCCGGTCGTGGCGGTGTCGCCGGTGAGATCGAGCACGTCGTCCATCAGCTGAAACGCCACGCCGAGGGCGTTGCCCGCCTGGCCGAGCGTGGCGAGCGTGTCGCCATCGAGCCCGCCGGCCGTCCCGCCCGCCACGAGGCCCCACCGAAACAGCCCGGCGGTCTTGCCCTGAACCACACTCAGATAGACCTCTCGGCTGGGGTTGAGCCGACCCCGCTGCTCGAGCTGGATTGCCTCGGCGGACACCATCTCGTGGATGGTCTCGAGCAGGCTCGACAGCAGGCGGCGGTGTCCCACGCTCTCCACCAGCTTCAGCGCGTGGACGAGCAGGTGGTCGCCCGCGAGGACGCTGGCGGAGTTGCCGAACACCATCCGGGCGGTGGGCGCCCCCCGCCGCTCCGTGCCCTCGTCGATCACGTCGTCGTGCAGCAGCGTCGCGTTGTGCACCAGCTCGCACGCGATGGCGAGGTCCCGCACGCCGCGATCGAGCGGCGCTCCCGGGGCTGTGGGGCGCGTGAGCTCGCGCCCGCCGAGCCGCGCGCCCAGGAGCACGCACAGCGGCCGAATCCGCTTCCCCGGCCGGGCGAGCAAGTAACGAGCGGCGCGCAGGGCAAGGTCGCCGACCTCCTCTCGGGTGGTGGCGGCGTGAGAGAGGTCCGTGGTGGCCTGGATCGCTGTCTCGAGCTCGACGAGGTCGTCCTGGAGCCAGCGGCGGAGCTCCTCCAGACGGACGGCCAGCGGAGCGAGCCCCACGCGACGAGAGACGTCTTCGAGTGGGAGCAGGACATCGCGGGTGTCGGGGGTCATAGGGAGCCTCCTGTGATGACGGTGCGTGCGCGTATTCGCGAAGTCTTGCCAAGCGCATCCACGGGGAGCCGTGGGGTGTGCGTGGCCGTGTCGGGCTGTTGGAGCCGCGGGAGGTGGGCGCGCGAGAACGCCAGCACCTCCTCGGGGAGCGCCGTGCCGGTGTAGAGCGCGTGCGGGCGCTCGCCCCACTCGGGGTCTGCGAGGCCGGTGACCAACACCTCGCCGATCCCCGGGCAGGCGGAGAGGCCGGCCTCGATCGCGGCGGGATCGAGGTTTACGCCGCCAGAGATGATGGTGTCGTCGGCGCGGCCGCTGATGGTCACGGCGCCGTGCGGATCGAGGATGCCGACGTCGCGAGTGACGAGGCGTCCTCGCGCGATGGGCCCCTCCACCGTCAGCTGGGTCCCGCGGGGGCCCGGGATCAGCCCAAGGCGCGCGAACGCGAGCGGGGCGACGGGCGCGCCATGCGGGGCGCCGGGCGGCTCGGTGGCCACCTGAGACGCGGTCTCCGTCATGCCCCAGGTGAGCACGATCGGCAGGTGCCGGGCGCGGGCGAGGAGCTCCGGAGCAGCGGGAGCGCCGCCGACCAGGATCGCGCGAACGGACGGGGCGACGGGGCGCTCGCCCAGCGCCGCCACCACCCGCTCGAGCTGCGCGGGGACCAGCGAGAGGAGCGAGAGCTGCCCCGTGACCAGCTGCTCAGCCACCGCGTCGGCGTCGAAGCGCGCGCCCAGGAGCCGCGCGGTGGTGGCGCCCCACGCGGCACGTTCGAGGATCATGAGCCCGCCCACGCGGTCGAGGGGCAGGCAGAGGCCCCACACGTCGTCGAGTGCGTGGCCCAGCCGCATCGCCGAGCCGAACGCGGACAGCGTGGCCTGGAGCGCGCCGAGGCGGACGGCGCTGGGCGCCCCGGTGGTCCCCGACGTGTGGACAAGGTACCGATCGGCGTCCGCGGCCGAGTCGCGCTCGGGCAGCTCGGGGCCTGGTGGCAGGGCTCCGACCACCGCGTCGGCGTCACCTGCGTCCCCCGGGGTGGCGATCGCTCCCAGCCAGGTGGCCGCGTGGATGCGCTCCGCGGCGTCGAGGAGGGAACCCTGACACCTGGCGAGCGGCACCGCGACCCGGTCGCCCGTGCGGACCCCGGCGGCGTGGAGCGCGCCTGCGAGGGAAGCGACTCGGCTCCTCAGCGCGGACCAGGTCACGGTCTGCTCCCCGAGCACCAGCGCGGGGTGACCCGGTCGTGCGCGGGCCGCCGCCGCGACGGGGTGCGGGAGGTCGGTTGGGCCAGGCCTCGCCGACAGCGCGTCGGCGCGTCGCGTGGGCGCCACGCCCAGGCCGGGCGCGGAGGCAGTGATGCGGGCACGGGTGATCGCGAGCGGCTCGGCCACGTCAACGCCAGGCGTGGTGGTGTGCGACAAGCCGTGCGCGCGCACGCCGATCCCCTCGGCGTTCAGCGCGAGCGCCACGTGAGCGGCGCCTGCGCGTCCTACGGCGCTGTCCAGCGCGTGGGTGACCAGCACCGCAAGGCCACGGGCGTGCGCCGCGCGGGCTGTCCGGAGCGCCGCGTGCAGCCCGGTGAAGGCGGGCTTCACCACGATCCCTGCCGTGCCGGCGGGGAGCCTCGAGAGGGCGCGCGCCACCTCGACGTGAGCCGCGGCGAGGTCGGCGTTGGGGGCTCGGAGGGTCTCGGTTGTGGCCTCGATGAGGAGCTCACGCAGCGACTCGTCCGCGAAGCGCGGCGGCCCCCCGGCGGCCCCGGGCTCCTCAACGAGCTCCAAGTTCAGCGCGGCGAGCGCGGCTGTGTCGACGGGGGCGCCGTTGCAGTCCGCCCTCAGCGCGAGGGAGGCCGGCAGCTCGGCGCGCACGGCGCGAAGCAGCCCAAGCCCACCTTGTGTCGTGCTGCTCGACGAGGTCGCCGAGAGCTTCACCTTCAGCGTGGTGTAGCCCTCGGCCACAGCGGCTCGGGCCGAAGCCAGGTTGTCCACCAGCGCGTGGACCTCCACCTCCGGCGTCGCGTCGGCGGCCGTGAGCACACGCCAGAGGGGCAGGCCGGCGCGCCGCGCCTCCAGGTCCGCCAGCGCCAGCTCCACGCACCAGCGCGCCTCGGCGCTCAGCGCGTTCCACAGGTCGGAGCGCGGGAGCGCAAAGAACGGCGCGGGAAGGGGGCTCGCGTCACGGGCGGAGGCCTCGAGCGCTCCGCCGGCGAGCTCGCGCGCGGCGGCTACCAGCTCGGCTCGGAGGCCGGGCGCGGGCTGCCACGGGCACGCGTCGCCTGTCCCGGTCACGCCGTCCGCCCCCACGACGTGGAGCAGGAATCCTTCACGGTGGCTCAGCCCGCGGATCGGCACGCAGAGCGGGATCCGGTAGGCCTCGACGCGGGCGAGCGCGATGGGCGTCACGAGACCACCCCCACGGCCAGCAGGATCCCGTAGCACAGCGTGGCTCGGGCCGTGCCAGCGAGGCGCGCGTTGAGCTCGGCGCCGTCCGTTCGATACACGCCCCAGAGCTCTCGGAGGGCGAGGGGGAGTGCGCCGAGCGCGAAGAGCCAGGCTACCTGGCCTCGCGCCGCCGCGATCACCGGCACCGCGAACGCCAGCGCCATCCAGGCGGCGTATTCGACGCGCGCGAAGGCGGGGCCGAAGCGGACCGCGAGCGTGCGCTTGCCGGCCTTCGCGTCCGTGTGCCGGTCGCGCAGGTTGTTGACCACCAGGATCGCCGTGGAGAGCGCGCCGATCCCTGCGCCACACAAGAGCGCGTCGGTGGGCCAGCCGCCCGTCTGGGCGTAGGTGGTTCCGGCCACCGCGACCAACCCGAAGAACACGAAGACGAAGAGGTCCGCCACGCCCAGGTACGCGAGCGGGTAAGGCCCGCCGGTGTAGAGCCAACCGGACAGCAGGCTGAGCGCGCCGATCGCGACGATCGGCCAACCCGCGACGCTGACGAGATAGAGTCCAGCGGCGAAGGCGACCCCGAAGGCCGCGAGGGCGACGGACTTTACCGTCCCAGGCGTGAGCCAACCCTGCTGCGTGGCGCGGCGCGGGCCGAGCCGCTCCTCAGTGTCGGCGCCACGACGGAAGTCTTCATAGTCATTGAAGAGGTTCGTCCCGATCTGGATGCCCAGGGCGCCAACGAGGCAGGCAGCGGCCGCCCCGAGGTGCACCCCGCCGTGAGCGTGGGCCACAGCGGTGCCCAGCACGACCGGGGCGATCCCGGCCGTGAGCGTCTTCGGCCTCATCGCCAGAAGGACGGCGCGCGCGCGACCCACGCTCATGGCACGCTCGCGGCCGCGGTCCGCGCGGCCTCCATCGCGTCACGTCGCCGGCGCTGACTGGCCTCGCGGTCTACCCGCACCACCAGCACCTCCAGGCCGCGGATCGGTCTCTCGAGGGCCTGGAACAGCGCGTCGCGCTCTGTCACCACGGTCACCGGCGCCACGGCCGCGGCCAGCGCGGCCACGTCCGTGTGCTGCGGCGTGAGGAAGCACCGCTCGAAGGCGGGGTGCGCAGCGATGGGCAGGTAGCCGAAGATCCCCCCGCCGCCGTTGTCGACCACGACCACGCGCAGCGGGACGCCCAGCTCGGCCGCAGAGAGCAGGCCCGAGAGGTCGTGGCGGAACGCCAGGTCTCCGAGCAGCACCGTGGTTGGCGCCGGGGTGGGGCTAGGAGCCGAGCTCCCGGACCCCCGCAGCGCCGCCCCTGCCGCGGTGCTGATGAGCCCGTCGATCCCATTGGCGCCACGGTTGACCAGGACCCGCGCGCGCCCCGAAGCGGCGAAGAGGTCCACGTCTCGGATCGGCATGCTCGAGGCGATCACCACGACGTCCGCGGCGCTCGTACCGAGCGTGGCGCGCGCCACCACGCCCTCCCAGAGCCCCTCGGAGGTCGCGGCGTCCAGCGCCTCTCCGGCCGCGCGGTCGAGCGCGAGCCAGCGCGGGAGGTCGGCCCGGGGGGACTCACCCGGCTCGAGCGAGGTGAGTGCGGCCCCGGCCGGGCCCGGCAGCCAGGCCTCGGCGCGGCAGCTGGGATCGTGGAGCGCGGAGCCCAGGAGCCAGAGCGGAGCTTCCAGGGCGGCCAGCCACTCCTGGACCGCCCGAGTGGTGGGGACGTGCCCCACGCGGACGACGAGGTCCGGCTTGGGCGCGTGGGCCAGGATCACCTCCGTGCGATGCACCAACGGGGCCTCGAGCCCCGAGAAGCGGAGCCCGCTGGCGGCGTCTGCCACGATCGGCCACCCGAGGCGCCGCGCTGCGCCGACGAGCTGCTCTTCGCAGCCCTCGAGGTGAGCCCCGGCCACGAAGATCCCACGCCGCGAGCGGCGCACCGCAGCGACCAGGGCGTCAACGTCCGGGGTGGCGGGTTGGGTCCGTGGCGCGGGGCGCGGCGCAGGGGCCGCGAAGCGCTCGCCGGAGGCCCACACCGGCTCCGTGAACGACAGATTCAGGTGAGCGGGCCCCGGCACCGCCAGGGCCTCCAGCGCCACGAGGCGGCAATGGGCGGCTGAGCTCGTCTCGGGCAGCGCGAACGCCGCGCGCACATGGGCGCCGAAGAGGCGGGTCTGGTCTACGGTCTGGGGCGCGCCGACGTACTGCGCGGCGGCCGGTCGGTCGGCCGTGAGCGCCAACACCCGGGCTCCCGTGGCGTTCGCCTCGACCAGCGCGGGCAGCCAGTGCGCCCCTGCGCTCCCCGAGGTGCAGACCAGCGCCCCCGGCCCCTCGAGCCGCGACAGGCCCAGCGCGACGAACGCCGCCGAGCGCTCGTCGACCAGCATGCGGAGGTCGAGGCCCAGCTCCAGGGCGGCGAGGATCAAGGGGGTGGAGCGCGATCCCGGCGAGGCGAGCACCGTGCGGACGCCGCCGTCGCGGAGCGCCGCGAGCACGGCGCCGGCGCGCTCGAGGTTGCTGCTCACGACGCGGTCTCCACGAGGCGGAGCGCAGACCCGATGGTGGCGAGCTTCAGCTCGGTCTCGTGCCACTCGGCCGCGGGCTCCGAGCCCCGGACGATCCCCGCGCCGGCGAAGGCCACGGCCCGCTCGGGCGACACCACCGCGGAGCGGATCGCCACGGCGAAGAGTCCATCGCCCGACGGCGTGGTGAAGCCTACCGGTCCGGCGTAGAGCCCGCGGTCGAGAGGTTCTTCGGCGCGGAGCCACGCGTCGGCCTCCGCCGAGGGATAGCCGCCCACTGCCGGCGTGGGGTGGAGGGCCTGCGCCAGCGCCTGGGCCGTGACCCCGGGGCGCAACCGCGCCCTGATCGGGCTCACGAGGTGCTGGACCGCGGGGAGCCGCAGGAGCTGCACACGTCCCACCTCCAGGCCCACCACGAAGGGCCTGAGGCGCGCGGCGATGGCTCGCGCCACCACCGCTTGCTCCTCTCGATCCTTCTCGCTCTCGAGCAGGCGTCGGCCCAGCGCCTGATCCTCGTCCGAGTCGGCGGCGCGCGGCGCAGTCCCCGCCACGGCGTGCGTCTCGAGCTCACCGCGGACCACACTGACCAGGGTCTCGGGCGTGGCTCCCAGGAAGGTCCGTCGCCCGTCGCCCACGGCGAAGACGATGCTGGCTGCGTGTCTGGCGAGCAGGATCTCCAGGATCGCGCAGGGGTCGAAGGCGTAGCCGCTCGGGGCGACCACCTCGGCTGACCGCGCGAGGACCACCTTCTCGAGGTGGCCCGCTCCAATCTCGGCGACCGCGCGCCCGACTCGGGCCTCGAACGCTGACTGAGCCTCGAGCGGGACGAAATCCGGCGCGCGGTGGTGCATCTGCTCGAGGTTGGGCCCCGCGGCAGGCAGCGGCCCCCCGGCGATCGTGTCTCCGCGGTGGCGGAACCAGCACGCGGTGGGCACGAAGGCCGGGACCTCCGGCCACGCGATCCCTGACCGCTCTCGAGGGGAGACGTCGTTCCTGTAGCCCATGGCGCCGACCCAGCTCGGCAGCCCGCCGGCGAGCCCGTCGGGGGAGCCTCCGCCGACCGCGGCCAGCTCCACCCGCCGCACCGGATCACGCAGGTAGAACCACGGGCGGCGGCAGGTGGCGAGCGCCCGCAGCGGCACCTCGCGCCACGGCACGTCCCGCGGGCGGCTCTGGTCGGTGGGTGTGGGGGCTCCGTCTGACAAAGGCGTTGTTTATAACCTCTTGAACAACACGGCGGCGTTCTAGCTCACGTATAGTGCGTTGGCAATCGAGTCGTGCGCCGTTGTTCACGTTGGCTTGGACAACGCGGCGTGCTAGGCTCGCCACGATGAACCCCTCCTCTCTCGACCGCCGAGTCCTCGCCGCGTGCGACGCTGCTGGCGCCTTCATCGAGTACTGGGGCTTCAAGGCGATCCACGGGCGTGTCTGGACGCTGGTGGCGATCTCGCGCGCTCCGCTCAGCCAGACCGAGGTGGCTGAGCGCCTCGGCGTCTCCCGGTCGCTCGTGAGCCAGGCCGTGGCCGATCTCGAGTCTCGTGGGCTGCTTCGGCAAGCCGGGGAGGGGAGGAAAGCGCCGCTTCAGGCGGTGTGGGACGTCTGGCCGGTGATCGCCGACGTCCTCAGGAAGCGCGAGTGGCAGATGCTGGACGAGGCGCGCCTCTCGCTAGAGGCCGCGCTGGAAGAGGCCGAGCTGTCCCCGGCGGGGGACATCGATCCCGGCCGCGTACGCGTGCTGCTCTCCATGACCGAGATCGCGCAGACGTTCGTGGGGGTGCTCATCGCGCTCCGCGTGCCCGCCAGCGTGGAGAAAGTGGCCGACTGGATGGGTCGCGCGCGGCTGCTGGTTCAGACGCTGCGCGGCGTCGGCTGAGCTCTTTCACGGAGCGCCTCGGCGCTCTCGGTGGGTGCGTGCCTGCGAGCCCTCCAGCCCGGGACAGCTCAGGGGTGTGGCCGGCAGATCACGTTGATGGCGTCTCGGTCCCCGAGGGCAGCGATGCGCGCCCGGATGTCCACCACCGGGGTGGTGCCGTCGAGCTCGAAGAAGTCGTAGCCACCGAGCAGGCCGAGCAGCGCCTCGAACGAGTCGCCCGCTTTTCGCTGCCAGTAGTCGCTCACCTCCACGATCATGATGGGGCGATCACGCCTCAGTATCTCGGTTGCGCCGCGCAGGATCTTGGTCTCGAAGCCGTCCACGTCGAGCTTGATGAGGTCGACCTTGGCGATCCCCTTGCGGGCGCAGTAGGTGTCGAGCCGTGAGAACGTGACGGCCCCCTGCTCGGTCAGGCTGTCGCCCTGCGCCTTGTATTGCGACTGGAACGCGTAGGCCGCCTGATCCTGGTCCGCGTCCGAGAGCGCCATTCTCTCGGGGACCACGTTCCGCAGCTCGGGGTTCAAGCTCAGGTTGCGTTGGAGCTTCCCAAAGGCCCACTCGGTGGGCTCGAACGCGTAGACACGGCCACCGGGTCCCACACGGCGCGCAAGCGGCAGGCAGTGCGCGCCGATGTTGGCGCCGATGTCGAGCACGGTCATGCCTTCGCGGGTGAGCGCGTCCAGCGCGGCGGTGGTCCCGCGCTCGAAGAAGCCCTCGAGGTAGATGTGGCGATCGATGTGCTGATCGAGGTCGAGCTCCCAGTGGAGGCCACCCCGCTCAGCGGTGACCTTCTTGCCAGCGAATCGACCCTTCACCCAGCGGTCCAGCGCGACCAGCGGTCGGGCCAGAGGACGACCGGGGAGGCGACGATAGAGGGACAGCGCAGCTCTGCGAATCCCGATGAGCAGCTCACTCACAGAACACCTCGACTCAAAGCACCGGGTATCGGCTCCGGTGAAATCATGTCTGACCCCGCGCGGCGCTGCCTGGCCGTGGCCGTCGGAGCAGCCGTGCGAAGAGCGCCTCGCTGGCGCCGAAGTACGGCGCATCCCGCCCCGCAAAGGCCCGATGCCCCACCACGATTCCGGCGCCGGCCACCCCCAGCGAGAGGACAGTCCCGACCCACGCGCCCACGCCCAGCCGAAGGGCAACGGCGCCTGTGGCGATGCCAGCGAGCCCGATGAGCGCGTGGACGCCCAGCAGCGAAGGGAGCCCGGGGAGCATCCCGCGCAGCACGGGGCCCGGACTCGCCCCCCCGTTGGCCAGCTCGGCGGCCTTCCAGGCCAGCACGAGACAGCCGAGCGGGTAGCAGAGCGCCGCGAGCCCGGCGCCATGAAGGTGCCAGTGTGGCGTGAGGATGAGCAGCAGCACCAGCATGGAGCCACCGCCCACGAGCGTGGCCGCCGCCACCACGTCGGGTCGGCTGCGGCCGGTGAGGTAGTAGTACGGGACCACGTTCAGCGCATGGAGCCCGTAAGCCGCGAGCAGCCAGGCGAAGATCCCGGATGCCGCTTCGGCGCGCGCGGCGCCCACCCACGCAGGCAGGAAGACGGGGCCCACCGCGGCGGCGAGCGTGACCACGCCGGCGGAGAAGAGGAGGCTGGCGCGCCATGCGGTGGGGAACTGGCGCGCGTCATCGTTGCGGTCGCCCGACGCGAAGTGCGGCATGAGCACGCGGCCGGCCGCGATGGCGACCTGATGGACCTTTGAGGCCAGCGCCTGGGCGAGGGCGTAGCTCGCTACGGCCTCCAGCCCGAGGACCGACCCAACGACCAGCTTGTCGAGCTGGCCGATCGCGAGGGTGCCCGCTGAGGTGACGGAGCTGTACATCCCGAAGCCGAGGAGTCGCCGCGACGTGGGCAGGAAGTCGAGCTGGTCCCACTTCACCGGCTGCAGCTCACGCGCTACGGAGACGAGACCGACGATGGCGGTTGCCCATGTGACGGCGACGGTGGCCACGACGAGGCCGATGAAGCCTGAGCCGATGGCGAGGGCGAGCCAGCCAACGATCAGCGCGGTGACGGCGCGGCCCATGACCAGGAGCTGCGATGCCCGGAACCGGTTCAGCCCCTCGAAGACCCCCGAAGCCACCGTGAACAGCACCGTCGGCAAGACCCCGATGGAGACGAGTCGCAGCGCACGCACGGCGAGCTCGGCTTCGTCGCCCCGAAGCTTCAGGAGGTGGACGGCGATCGGCTCGGCGAGCACCACCATGATCAGGGTCGCAAGCAGCGCCAGGACCGTGAAGACGAGCGACGCGGAGGTGACGATTCGCGTGAGGGCGAGGCCCGGGGGCACGGCGGCATCACCGCCCCCGCGTGCCCCGGCGACGAGGGCGGTGGTGGCCTCACCGAGGCTCAAGTTGAGGATCCCGGTGAAGGCCAGGATGGCGATGCACAGCGTCCAGAGCCCGAAGGTCCGGTCGCCGAGGTAGCTGAGATAGAGAGGGGTGCTGACGAGCGCCACCAGCGTGGGCACCGCGAAACCCGCGAGGCTCCAGAGCGTGTTACCAGCCAGGAGGCCGGCGCGGGTGGCTTGGCTAGTCATGTTGGGCGCCGGCACTCTAACCCTCGAGGGCGTCTTGGTTGCCACTCAGGGCGCGACTTTTCATCGAGTCACCGGGCTCCGCTGTCCTCGGCCCCGGCGCCTCGAATCGCTTCCCCGCGAACGGCGCGACGGGGTTCTTCTTTGGGCCCGCGATTGAGGCTGCGCGTCACTCGGGAGGCGGGGTGCAGCCGTCGACCCCGAGGGAGTCGGTGGTGACCGTGGGGTAGTCGCCCTGGAGCGGCAGCAGTGTGGGGTCGTGCAGCTCGAGCGGAGCCGTCCACGAGTCGTCCATGATCTCGGGCAGCTGCGTCAGCGTGAAGGCGTTCCAGTCGGTGCACCAGACGCCCGCGGCCTCGCGCAGCGACGTGCTGATGCTGGAGGTTGGCGTGCCCAGGTCGTAGAGGGCCACGTCGTCCTCGGCCGAGGCGCCCGCGAGGCCCGCAATGGCCCGCCCGAACTTCGAGTCGGCACCTCGACGCGTGAGGTAGATGACCCGGTCACACCCGGCGTTGCGCAGCGCCAGGACCGGGGCCAGGTCCGGCCAGCCGCCTGCAGAGATGTTGCCGTCCGGTAGCTCCTTGCCGCGCGAGAGCCCGGGCTCTGCGGGCGACATGGAGATCGCCAGGCGCCAGGTGGCGGGCCCCAGCGCCATGGCCTTCTGGCTCTTGAGATCAGGGAAGCCGAGGGCATTGTCGACCACCGGCTTCGTGTGTTTGCTCTGGCCCCAATACCCGGCCCGTACGTCCGCGAACGAGGGCTCGAACGCCCAGGTCCCCAGCGCCATGAAGTCTGCGTACGCCTTCTTCCACTGCGTCGCGGCGTTTCCCAGGAACACACTGGTGATCGCCATAGCGCGAAGCTTCGCGCCCACGGGCTCGTCGATGCGGTTCTTCGCGCTGTTCTCCTGCGGGATGAAGCCCGAGCGCCACGTGGCGAGGAGCTCGGCGAAGCGCGACCCGCAGGTCCCACTGCCGCCCAGGGGTAGCGCAGCGACCTCCGGCCACGGGAGCCCGCGGCCGGGCAGGGCGCACCCCGCCAGGATGGCCTCCCACTCCGGCAGGTCGACGGGGCCGTAGCCGGCGTAGAAGCTGCCGATCCGCCCCAGCTTCTCGGCGAAGCCCTCGAAGCTGACCACGCCCGGGCGCAGGAAGATCTCCGCCGAGTCGGCGCTGAACGCCCCGAAGGTGGAGAGCGCCGCCCAGACCATGGGCACGTAGGCGAGCGGGTCGTCGGACTCCGTGAGGAGGTCCAGGATCTCGGCGTTGATGATGTCCTTCACGTCGTCCGAGTCGAACAACGTGAGCAGGGCGTCCAGCGCCTGCTCGAGCTTGCCGTTGGCCACGGCTTCGCCCACGCCCTGGGCCTTGGCCTGCTCCACCAGCGCGAGCAGCACGCCCACGGCGACCGCTTCGTCGCGTTCGGTCATGGCCTGGATGTAGCCGTAGAGCGACTTGTACATGAAGCCGAGGCGCGCGCCGGCCTCGACCGGAGTGCACGCCTTCTTCGCGCAGGTCTTCACCGCGGGGTGGATGTGCATCGACTCCGTGAAGAAGGCCGTGATCGAGGCTGAGCTCCCTCCGGCGACCCCGTCCAAGGGGCCGAACGTCTCCACGATCCGCGCCATCGCCGCGAAGTGCGCCGTGATCAGCTCGCCGTTCCCGCGGATCGCCACACACAGCGTCTTCTTTGGCTCCGGCGGTTTCGGCGTGTCGGTGGACGTGGCGTCTGCCGGCGCCGGCGTGGTGTCTCGGGCGTCCTCCGGCGCCGGAGCGTCGTCGGGTAGCGGAGTGGTATCCAGGGCGCTCGGCGTGTCGGTGGGGCCGATGACGTCTGCCGCCGTGAGGGGCGTGCTCTGCGTGGTGGCCGCCTCGCAAGCTAGCGCCAGGAGCAAGACAAGGCGCTTCATACGAGGTCCTCGAGGCCGTAGCCGGTCAGGCGGTTGTGGTAGTAGTACGCGAGCTCCTGCGAGTCGCACTGGATCCGGTCGCCTTCGCGCCACGCGGCGCGGTTGCGGTGGTAGCTGGCGAAGTAACGCAGCGCCTGTCCCACCACCTCATCCGCGCTCTTGCCCTCGAGATCGGGGGCCAGGCCAAGGCGCCCCGCGGCCGCACGCTCCCGGATGCCCACGAGGAGGCGCTCCACGGCGGCGAGCACGTCCGACAAGACGAAGCCCGTGGGGCCTGCGCCCTCCTTGAGCACACGGTACAGGTCGGCGCCCGGGTGCTTCTTGCGGGTGAGGAGGTGGATGGCGAACGCCAGGACGTGGGTGCTCTGCATGCGGGCGATCCGCGCGAGAGAGCCCACCAGGTGATCCGCCAGCTCGCTGGTGTATTCGTGGTCACGCTGTGCGTCGTGGACCACTTTGCCGTCGCGCATCACGTAACGCGTGATGTCCACCGGCCGACCGCGTTGGTCCACGCTCCGCCCCTGGAAGTCGACGCGGTTGCCGAAGGGGTCCATCGGCTCGCCGAACGTGATGTGGATGCGGCTGTCGAGGGCCATCAGGTCGCGGAAGAACGACGCGATCCGCTCGAGGCGGCTGAACTCGTCGTCGATGATGATGTACCGCGACTTGCCCACGTCCTTCAGGTAGTCCTCGATCAGCGTCTCCGCCTCGAGCACCAGCCCATACGAGATGTCGCAGGGCACGAAGTAGAGGTTGGGCTGGCGCTTCCCGCTCTCGAGGTTGTGCTGGTACGCGGTGAGCGCCGAGCCGAGCAGGCCCTTCTTGAGTCGCCGCTCCACGCTCCCCGACCGTGAGCGAGTCCCCCCTGGGAAGAAGAGGTGATGGTAGCCGAGCTCCATCGTGTAGGTGGCGTACTCCTTGAGCACGTCCTTGTAGAGCTCGGCCTTCTTGCGGCGGTCGATCCGGTACGCCCCGAGGTGGTTCATGAAGAAGCCTATGAGGCGGTTCGTGAACAGGTTGAGTCCCGCGCCGTAGGTGAGCGGCGGGAGCCCCACGAGGTACGCGGTGTAGCCGAGCACGATCGAGTCGAGGTTCGAGAGGTGCGTGGGCGTGACCACCACCGTCCCCTTCTGCGAGAGGCGCCGGACCGCCTCCGTCTCCCCGTGGATCGCCACGTTGTCGGCGAGGCGGAGCGCTTGCTTCGGGTCTTTGAGGGCGCGCACCGGATCCAGCGAGTTGAGCAGCAGCCCGAGCGCCGTGGGCACGGTGCTGGTGACGGCCCGGTACATCCGCGGATCGAACGAGCCCATGATGTCGTCTACGAAGCGAGCGATGACCTCCTTGCCCAGGTCGCGTAGCGCGGTGGGGTTGGCGGAGTCGAGGCGCTTCGCCACCTTGCCCCAGTAGGCCGGGTCGCCGCTCTCCCACTGATATCGGGGGCCATTGAGGCGCATGCGCTCGTGGTAGAGCGTGTCGGCGAGCACGTCGTGGAGGACGCCCGCCGGGCGCTTCTCGAGCTGGTCGAGGACCCGGCTCGTGACCTCGGTGCGGGTCAGCTGCTTGTGTTCGGCGCGCAAGGGCAGAGCTCCTCGAGGTGAAACGGGCTCAGGGGCGCCCAACTCTAACGCGGTTCGAGGTGATTCCGGAACTCGCGGGTGGCCACGAGCAGCTCTCGCACCCGCGCTACCTCGCCCGGGTTCGCGCCGCGGGCCGAGGCCACCTCGAGCACGCGCTCTGCGTCCGTGAAGCGCCCGAGGGCGATCTGCGCCTCCGCCGCGCGCAGGGCGGTGTCTGCCCCGGCGCCCGCGTCGAGCTGGCGGCGCGTCTCCAGAATGGCGCCCTCGTAGTCCCCTGCTACGAAGCGATGAAACGCAGCCTGAGGGCCTTCGAGCGCGCCCGCGGGGACCAGCCGATTCGCCGCAGCCCACTCCGGGGCGCGGGCGAGCACGGCGCCGACGTCCAGGCCGGCGGCGCGGTCGAAGGCCACGCCGTGACGCGCCCAGTACATCGCGACCCGGTTGAAGTTGGCGTCGTTCCGCGGGTGGTCCCGCAGGTAGATCGCGAAGCCCGCCGACCGGTAGACGAGGCGCCACCACGGCACGCCTTCGAGGTGGCGCAGCGTCGCGGTGGCGACGTAGGGCCACCCCGGTCCGCCCACACCGAAGAAGATGTCGACCCCGTAGTCCTCGAGCAGCTCGAGGTACGGGCGCCCGTCGGTGGGGCGCACCCCGCCGCTCTCGATCACGTCGTAGTCCTTGGCCACCGCGGCGGAGTAGTGCTCCGTACGACCGTCGATGAACGTCCGAATCCGCGGCGCGAGGTGGTAACCGAGGTAGGCGCCCAGCGTGTAGTTGTTGAACATCCGGCCTTCGACGCCCGCCTCGGAGAGGAACGTGGCGCCTTCGCCCGCGAACGACGTGTGGTTCACGGCCGTGCGGAGATACAGGCCCGGGTCGGCGGGACGCCCGCCGGCCGGCCAGCCCGGCACGTCGCTCATGAGGAGCAGCCAGAACCCGTAAGTGGGGAGGGCGGCCACGAGGCTGAGCGCCCCTCCCGCGGCCGGGGCGTGGAGTGTGGGCGCGAGCCTCCCGGCCACGCGCGTGGCGTACAGGAGGGGCAGGAACGACAGCCACATGAAGCGGAACGAGATGAGGTAAGCGGCAGCCCCTGCGATCCCCATGAGGACCGCGGGAAGGTCGAGCAGACGGCCGGCCTCCGAGGGCGGCGTCGCCACGGACGCCCCGGTCGTGGAGGGGGGTGAGTTGCCGGCGGGCCGCGCTGCCCGAGCGGCCGCCACGGCCGCCGCCCCGAACAGCAGCAGCACCAGCCCGCCACAGAGCCAGCCGAGGCCGGACAGCATTGGGCTGTTGTCGCTGGGATCCAGGGGGTTGAAGGGGTACCAGTCGTCGACGACGTCCCAGATCGCGTGCTCACTCTGCGACGTGAAGAACGTCACGTGCTGCGCGAGGCCTCGTGGGTTGAGCGCGGTGACCAGGACGCCCAGGCCGATGAACGTGGCCAGCGCGCGGAACACCTCGCGGGGTCGCGGGTCCTCCGGCGTTCCCGGTGGCCGCGTCTCCAGGCGCTCCAGCAGCGCCCCCAGCGCCCCCGCGCCCGCGACAGCGAAAGCGATGAGGAAGAGCGAGTGCGCGTTCACCCAGAACACGGCCACCGCCAGCGCCATCGCCAGCTGCGCCCGTCGAGTCCGCTGCGGATCCTCGAGCACCCAGCCGTAGATCAGCAGCGCCGCGAGGATAGAGAAGAGATCGGCGCGGGTTTGATAGAGGCGCGGGTAGGTCAACACCGCCCAGAGCACGAAGCCCAGTGATGCCAACCCGGCGCCCCCGGCGGCTCGGCGGAAGAGCCGCCAAGCGAGCGCGAGGATGGCCACCACCAGGACGGCGTGAAACGCCCGCAGCCCCTGGAAGCCGAGCTGGTCCTGGACGAGGTAGTAGAGCACCTCGCTCAGCCACTCATGGGGCGTGGGCTTCACGTCCCCGTGCGTGAACAGCATCGGCTCGCTCTGCGCCAACGGCCCCTCGGCCGCGTAGAGCTCCCCCATCTTCAGGTAGTACCAGTTGTCCGCCGTGGCGAGCGGGCGGGCAGACAGGAGCAGGATCAACACGGCCGCCCCGAGAGCGGCGAGGGCGGCCACGGCGCGGGTGATCACGTTCAGCTGAGCTCGATCCGCTTCTGGACGATCTTCGCGAGGTCGGCCTCGCCCAGGCCCAGCCGCGCGGCGCCCTCGATGAACTTCGGGGCGCGGGTCCCGTCGCGGTCAACGAAGACGCTCTTCAGCCCCTTCGCCTCGCGGATGGTCTCGATCCAGTCCAGGATCACGCGGTCCATCGCCACCGGATCGGTGGAGACCGCGATCTCGTTCTTCGCCTCACGGAACCGCTTGTCCTGGGGCCCCCCGTGGTAGAGCACGCGCAGCGCGTCGCAGATCACGAGGCGCACCTTGCCGCCCAGCTGCTCGTGGTTGTAGACCCGGGCCACGTTGCAGATTCCGTCGTGGAAGCAGGCGGTCTTGCACTTCTCCCGGCTGCAGTGGAAGTGCGGGACGGTCTCGATGTTGCCGTAAGCGACGTTCTTCAGGGCGCCCGTCACCCCGGTGAGATCGTGGTCCTTCGGGACGCAGACGTTGATGACGGCGGTGACCTTGCGGGCGATCTTGGCGAGCCGCGCCTCGGAGAGATCGCCTCGCCGGTTGCGGCCGTCGACGGGTGTTGCGTCGTCTTCGTAGCCGAGGGTCTTGTGGTAGTGCACCGGGAAGTTCCCGGGTTTGCCCTTCATACCGGGGCCCAGCGCGCGGAACCCGCCAGTCTTCATCCGCGACCCATACTGGTCGTAGATGATCACGTTCTCCTTCGGGACGCCGGCGGCGTGCACTGCCTCGGCCACCGCGAACGCGGTCGCGGGATGTACGGACGAGTGCGGCGACCCGAGCGTGTTGATCTTCACGCCCACCACGTCGCCAGGCTTCACGAAGCGCGCCATGGCCGCGCCGGGCGTGGCTTCGCCCGTGAACTCGGTGAGGGCGCGCGCCACCATGACGCGGACCACCTCTTCGTTGGTCTTGATCACCTCGCTGGTGGCGCCCGGGTGAAAGACCCGGAGCACGAAGCCCTTCCCGGGGGTGGCGGCTTGCGCAGTAGCGGGCACGCCCAACACGGTGGTGGCCGCCAGCGTGGCGGTGGCCCGGGTCAGGAAGTCTCGGCGGCTCTGCGCGGGCGCGGGGATCTCGGTCACGTGGGCTCCCTCCGGTGGTCCCGGAAGATGCCATAGACGCGTGGGAGGTGCGACCCCCGGCCCGGCCCGGTCTCCGGCTTACGCCGCTTGTGCCCCGAGGCCCTGCCCCATGCGACGCTCGAGCTCACCGGCGCTCGGCATCCGGGTGGGGTGCGCGCCGAAGGCGTCCTCGAGGGCGCTCACGAGCAGCGCGGTGGCGTCCGTATCGTTTCCGGTGAGCTGTCCGGCCTGAACGTACGCGCGGGCCAGGATCGCTTCGAAGGCGCTGATCACGGTCATCGGGGTGAGCTCGGCGTTCATGAGATTCCTCCAGTGGAAACAGGGTCGGGACACTTCCCTAGCAGGCGGCGTGCCAGCGCGCTGCACGGCCGCCGATCCGATGATGACGCGGCCTGACCAGGCCTCGGGAGGCCGCCTCTGTGAAAAAACGACTCCGGCGTGCCACAGGGCTGTGTCATTTTGTCTTCGCCGCCCGATCGTCCGGGTCGCGAGCCCCTTCGCGGCTCTGGCGCCTTGCTTGCCTTCTCCCGAGGACGCTTCAGAATCGCCCAAGTGTTGGACGAGCCCCTCCTCAAGTTCCTCGAGCTCTGCCGTGTGCGCCTGGGCGCCGACGATGTCCGCGCGGAGATCGGAGGCCGCGAGCCCACGGGTGCCGGCCTCCTCCACGCCCCGCTCAAGCCCAATGTCCGTGTTGTGGCCGTGTTCGATGCGCCGCTCCTCGACGGCACCCGGCTGCAGGAGCGCCTCGACGGGCTAGTCGCTGCCTACGCGGGTTGGCTGGCCTCGGAGGCGCCCGAGCGGGCGCTGCCAGTCGACATTCACGGGGGGCAACCCGCTGCCGCCCTCGAGGCTGCGCTTCACGCGCTGATGACCCGAACGCAGGCGATCCGAGCCATGGTGGTGGACGAGCAGTCGCCCATCGTCTGGGGCACGTCGCACCCTGACGCGCTGCCCACGGACATCGCCACAGCCAGCTCCCTCGCGCACACGGCGGCGGCCTTGGCGCGCGTCGGACTCGACCTGGCGGTGCTGCTCACGGAGTCCGCCGCCGACACGGAGACCGCGCTTGCGGGCTCGCTGCTCTCTCCCGCGGAGAAGCGGGGCATCCACGGCGTGGTATCGGGCCTCCTCGAGCACGGCGTGCTGAAGACGCGAGCGGACTGGACCCACGACATCCTCGCTGCGCGAGCGATCGTGGCCACCCGCCGGCAGCGCGACGTGAGCCTGGTGCGCGAGCCTCCGCTCGGGGTCGTGGCCAAGGGCTTCGCAAACATCTACCGGCTGCTGCTGGTCTTCGAGGGGCGCTTCTCGCCCCTCCAGGCCGAGGCGGCGATCATCCAGGCCGTCCCGGCAATCGAGGGCCTGGTCACGCGCCTCCCGCCGGTGGACCCGGCGCCGGGTGGCGGCAAAGTAGTGGCTCTCCGCTCGCGTTGAGGCCAGGCGCACAAGCGGTTATAAGCGCGGCCCACAGCCTCGGAGCCGCACCATGAAGTTCTTCATCGACACCGCCGACATCGCCCAAATTCGTGAAGCCGTCTCGTGGGGGATCTGCGACGGGGTCACCACCAACCCGTCCCTGGTCGCCAAGACCAAGAAGCCGCTTGCACAAGTGATCGAAGAGATCACCAGCGTGGTCGACGGACCGATCTCGATCGAGGTCACCGCGCTCGACTTCGAAGGCATGATGAGCGAGGCCCGCCGGATCGCCGCGATCAAGAGCAACGTCGTGGTCAAGATCCCGCTCACCAAGGCGGGCATCCAGGCCACGAAGGCCTGCAGCGACGCCGGGATCAAGACCAACGTCACCCTCTGCTTCTCGGCCGCTCAAGCGCGGCTCGCGGCCAAGGCGGGCGCCACCTACATCTCGCCGTTCATCGGGCGGCTCGACGATGTGGCGAACGAGGGCATGCAGATCATCGAAGACATCACCACGATCTACGGCAACTACGGCTTCGACACCCAGGTGCTCGTGGCCAGTGTACGCCACCCGATCCACGTGGTTCAGGCCGCCCGCCTCGGCGCCGATGTGTGCACGGTGCCGTTCGACGTGCTCGACAAGCTGTTCCTGCACCCGCTCACCGACATCGGGCTCGCGAAGTTCATGGAAGACTGGAAGAAGGTCCCCACCTGAGCCGTGGCTGAGCCGGCCCCACCGCCTTTCGACGCCGCCGTGCGGCTCGACGCATGGGAGCCGGACTACGGTCCGGAGGTCGCGTTCGACGCCGAGACGCCCCCGCTCGGCCGCGTCGACCTCACCGTGGAGCGCGCCGACTGGGCGCCCGTGCTCCCGCCGCCTGGCGGTCCGCGCCGCCAGATCGTCTTCGTCGATGGCGTTCGCCGCCTGGAGACCCGCCTCATCGTACCTGCGCCCGCGGGCGTGGCGCACGGCGTCCTCGGAAGCTGCGCCGCCGGTGTCGTGCGTGTGGGCGAGGGGGCCGCGTTCGGGGAGTCTGTCATCCGCCGCGTCCTGCTCACCGGAGGCGGCGTGCTAGGCCGCCACGGGCGGATCGCGCCTGACCTGGTGTTCGAGCCGGAGAGCGTGGAGGCGTATGACCGCGAGGCCCCGGTGATCGCGTTCCACACGGCCATGCGCTCGCTCGAAGCCGGCATCGCCCACGCCCTGCTCGCCGCCGGCGAGCTCGTGGTGCTGGATGGTCCGCTCACCTTCGACACCACCACGCCCGGTGGCGTCGGCCTGATCAAGCGCCTCACCAACCTGCACCTCGAGCCTGACCGCGCTGGCCTCCTCGAGCGGCTCCCGGTGGGCGCCCGCACCCCGATGTTCACCCTCGACTCGGGGGGCCGCTACGGTCGCCTCGCCTGGTACCTGCGGCTCTCCGACCCGCTGCTGGGGATGACCCGGCTCGGCGGTGTGGTTCGCCTGGAGGTGCTCGAGGGGCTCGGCCTCGAAGCGGCGCGCGCCCTCGCGGGGCTCACGGCGGTGGCGTTGCCCGGCCTGGCGTCGACCTTGGCGCGCGACGCACGCGCACCGGCGAATCTCCTGCCCGTTGGAGCCCTGGAGTCGCGGCTCCGCCACTCGCTGGGCGACCCGGAGCTCATCCGGAGGCGGATCTGGGCCGCCTTCGCGCGATGGGACGTGGCTTCGGGCGCTTGATCCCGCCCCGCTTGGCACCTACCATCCTCGGGTCCCGCGCCCGCCTGGCCGCGACGCCCTGGAGGCCCCTGATGACCATCCCGTCGCGACTCTCGCCCGGAGTCCCCGAAGCGGCGCCCCACGGGGTGGCGACGGTCGCCCTCGCACGCCTCCTGGCCGTGGCTCTGACGCTGGCCGGGGTCTCGGCCTGCCAGGTCGACAGTGACGGCGCATCGCCGGACGTGGCCACGGGCGGCGTAGACTTCGTGGCGCCCCCGCGCGTCCCCGAAGCGCCGCCGGAGCCCAGCCTCGGCTTTCCGCCGGAGCACCCGCAGCGGGTCACGCTCGGAACACCCGAGGACGGGGTCCCGGATCCCGCCGCGAAGGTCGAGCTGCTCTCAGTTGAGCCCGCGGTGGGCACCGCCGAGGGGGGCGACATCGTGGTCCTCCGCGGCTCAGGGTTCACGGAGAACGCCGGGGTCCGCTTCGGCGAGGCTCCGTCGCCGCTCGTGTTCGTGGTGGACGACACCTGGATCAACGCGACCACGCCGCCCGGGGCTCCTGGTCCGGTGGACGTACGGGTAACGTTGCCGTCCGGTCCCGAGGCGGTCCTCGAGGCCAGCTTCACGTACGAGGCGGACTTCTCGGTGCTCTCCGTCGTGCCCACCGAGGGGCCGGCTGAAGGCGGGATGCCCCTGACTGTCTTGGGTACGGGGTTCGTCCCCGGGACCCAGGTCATGGTGGGTGACCGCGTCGCGGTGAACACCGAAGTCGTCTCGCCTACAGAGCTTCGTGCGCTCCTGCCGCCCGGGGCGCCGGGGGTCGTAGACGTCCGCGCCGTCCTCGTAGGGCAGGCCGTGTCCACCCTGGAGCGGGCCTTCCGGTACCGCGCACCGCCCAACGTCACCAGCGTCGCGCCGTTGTCGGGCCCCACGGTGGGCGGCAACGAGCTCGTGCTCCAAGGGCAGCACCTCGGGCCGGTCACCTCGGTGGAGATTGGCGGTGTCCCGGCCGAGATCGTCGGCGTTGACTCGGACGGCACAGCGCTCCGTGTGATCGCGCCGCCCTCTGCAGCGGGTCGCGTGGGGCTAGAGGTCGAGTCGCCGGACGGCGTCGCGGCGCTCGAGGACGCCTACGTGTACGTCGGCGCGGACGCGCCTGGTGTCAGGCTGTGGAACGCCGTCCCGAACAAGGGACCCCTCGCCGGAGGCACGGCGGTGGCGCTGGTCGTCGGCGGGCTCGTCGACGCACCCGTCCAGGTCAGCTTTGGCGCCGCCGACGCGCAGGTCGTGGCGGTGGATCCGGTGGCCGGTCGCGTCACCGTGGTCTCACCACCGGGAACGGCCGGCCCAGCGCAGGTGCGGGTGACGCAGGGCGACGCGTCGGACGTGCTCACGGCCGGCTTCACGTACGTCAACGCGCCCGTGGTCGTCTCGCTCTCCCCGGCCTCAGGGAGCCAGTCGGGCGGTCAGCTGGTGTTCGCGTCGGGCGAGGGGCTCAACGGAGGCGAGCTCAACGTGACCGTCGGCGGGATCCCGGCCGGGGAGGTCCAATCCGGCTCCTCGGGTCAGCTCGGCTTCATCGCGCCGCCGTGCTCTCCGGGGCTGCACGACGTCGTGGTGTCCGTGGGTGACCACTCGGTCCTCGTCCCCGGCGCTTATCTCTGCCGCCCCGATGAGTTCGCCGTGCTCGCGATGGACCCCGCCGAAGCGGCACGCTCAGGCGGCGCCCTCGTGCGGCTGCTGGGAACCGGGCTGCCCGATGACCTCGAGGTGCGCATCGCGGGACAACCCGTCGGCGTCGAGTGGGAGTCGTCTGGAGCCGCTTGGGTGCGCGTGCCGCGCGGCGAGGAGGGGCCCACCGAGGTCGTGGTCACGTCGCCCAGCCTCGGGACCGAGTCGCGCCTGCCTGGGGGCCTCCTGCTCGTGAACCCGGAGGACCGCAAGGCGGCCACCTGGGGAGAGCTGGCGGAGCACTCCGTCAACGTCACGCTGATCGACGGGGGCACCGGAGCCCTCCTCGAAGGCGCCACCGCCGTGGTCAACCCAGGCACGGGCGACTATACGTGCACCACGGATGATCGCGGGCAGTGCACGGTGTCCGCCAAGAACCTCGCGGGGTCGTTCACGGTCACGGGCGCCAAGCCGCAGTTCTCGGCCTACACCATCGCCGGGACGTCGGCGCGGCACGTGACCATGTTCCTCCGAGCGCAGGCTCCCCCGGGGCAACAGGCGCCGCCGGGTCAGCCCGGAGAGCAGTCACCCAGCGTGGATATCAACACGCTGCTCGGCACCATCTCGGGTCGGGTGGTCGGCATCGGGAAGTACGTCGTCCCGCCCACCCCCAGCTGCGCCCTCGTCGGCTCCCCCGACGGGCAGCAGTGTGCGCCGTGCGCCGTCGATGACCAGTGCGCGGCCGGCCTCACCTGCCACAGCTTGCTCGACACCGGCGCCTGGTGCTTCAAGGGCTGCGTGTCGGACGGCGACTGTGGCACGGGCTTTCGGTGCTCCGCCCTTGGCGGCGCCGCGCGTTGCGTCCCCGGCGGCGGACAGCCCAAGGCGCGGTGCGAGACCTCGCGGCGCTCGTTCTTTGGCGAGAACCCGAGCGCAGGACCTCTCGCAGACGTCGACCTCGAGGATGGTACCTACGCGGTGGAGTCGCGCCTCGGCGAGGTCACGGTGTACTGCATCGCCGGCTACATCTCGGAGCCGAGTGGCGTCTTCATCCCAACGGTCATGGGCAAGGCCTCCACGATCATCGTGCACCTCGGCGAGTCGATCCCGGACGTGGACGTGGTCCTCGACATCCCCCTCTCGCGCCCCGTCACCGGCCACCTCTTCGACCTCCCGTACCACGAGCAGGGGATCGGCGAGCCCTATCTGCGGCACGCCATCGATCTGGGCGCCGAGGGGTGGATCCCCATGCCGGAGACGCCCACCTATCGCGACGGCGACCTCCTGTACTTCGTCGGCTACCCAGAGACGCTCGAGGCGTTCGGCCCCGAGGCGTCCTACACGTTCTACGGCGGGATCAACGCCGCCTCGTCGGGAGACGTGCCGGCGAGCTATCGACTCCTCGCAGAGGTCGACAGCCTCGACGCCGATCCGGTGCTGGTCAGGGACACCGCCGGTTGGCGCGGCGGCGAGACCGGGATGGGCTTCGACCTCTCCGCAGTGGCAGCGACCAGCGCGGACGAGCTGTGGGCAGTGGGCCCGAAGGGGCGCGTGGTGCACCGCGGGCCTCTTGGCTTCGACGCTCAGCCCAAGAGCACCAGCGCCGACCTCCACGCGCTCTGGGTGGAGTCCGCTACCTCGCTCTGGGCCGCTGGGGATTCTGGGACGATCCTCCGCTTTGGCGGCGCGGCGTGGGCGAAGGAGGCCGCTGTTGACCTGACGGGTCCCGTCACCTGGGCGATCCGCGGGATCGGGAGGGACGTCGCGGTGGGGGAGGGCGGCGTGCTCGAGCGCGACGCGGGCGGGGTCTGGCGCGCCGCCACCGTGCTCCACGCGAAGGGCCTATGGGCTGTCACGCAAGACGCTGACGGCACGGTCATCGCGGTCGGCGACGCCGGCCGAGTCGTACGCCGCGTCGGGACGAAGTGGACCGTGGAGCTGGTCTCCCCGTCGCTCGACTGGCGCACCGTCGCCGTTGCGGGTAATCGCGTCTTCGCCGCTGGGCGATCGGGCGCGATCGGGATCCTGTCTGGGGGCGTCTGGAGCACCGACTCGCTCGGCCGCCGCGACTGGAACGGGGCGCTAGCCATGCCTTCGGGCGACGTAGTCCTCGTGGGCGCGGCGGGCAGCGTGGCGCGTTATGACGCGGCGCTCGATGAGTGGGAGCTGGAGCCGACTGACCGCGATGGACTCGAGCTCCGCGGGGTGACGACTCAAGGCGACGAGCTCGTGGCGGTGGGGCGGGCGTCGCTGCCCCTGGGCCCCTGGATGGCGTTTCCGCGGCCCGTGAACCCCCTGTCCAACCAGCTGCGGCTGCCCGGATATGTGGAGTGGCGGCACCTCGACCCCGATCCGGGCCCCACGTTCAACCAGCTCTTCATGGCGTCGAGCGACGGATTTAATGTGTGGACCGTGATCGCCGCCGGTCACCTGAGCCGGGTCGAGCTCCCGCCACTGGACGTGCTCATCGGCTACGATCCGGTCCCCACCGGGGCGAAGTACTTCAACCTCACGAGGGGCCTCAACCCGTCCTTCAAGATCGACGGATACCGATTCAACCAGTTCTCGATGTGGCAGCGCACCACCTGGTCCCTCGCGTTTGGGGGCTTCTACTGAGCCCGAAGCTGCTGGTTATCTTCGGGCTCGTCGCGTGTTCCCAAGAGGTGCCGTGCCCTGTCGTAGGCGGGTGCGGGGTCCCCGACGGGTGGGAGGCCGTGGACGCGGCGCCTGACGCAGCGGCGTCCGTCGACCAGTTCAGCCCGCCCGACGCACCGGACGCCGTGATCCCGGATGTCACCGACCCCGTGCCGGACGTGGGCCCCGCGCTGGAGGTGGAAGCCCTTCCAGACATTGCAGCCGCCGACGCGGGCGGGGATCTCCAGAACCCGGAAGACACCAGCGACCCCGCCGATGCCACGCCCGGGGTCGACATCGAGGTCCCTTTCGATCCCTGCGACGACGAGAACCCCTGCACGATCGACGAGACGATCGATGGAAAGTGCACCAACACCTACCAGTACGGGATCTGCTGTAACGCGAACGCCATGTGCAACGACGACGACCCCTGCACCGAGGACTTGTGTGCGCAGGGGCTCTGCGTTCACGCCCCCAGCTGCTGCGTTGCCGATAGCGACTGCGCCGATCCCGACGGGTCGTGCAGCCTGGATCGCTGCGTGAACGGGGCGTGCCTCCACACGCCCACCGGCGCGGCGGGCTGCTGCACGTCCCTGATGTTCGAGGCCACCTTCGATGACGGGACGACCGGTGGCATGCAGGTGAGCAACACCTTCCTGGACGTGGGCTGGCACGTCTCGGACGCCGTGGAAGCCACCACGCCTCCCGGGTCTCTGCGCTACGCCCGCTTCGGCGGCCCGGACTACGATAGCGGGGTCGAGCACCGGGGCCGTACCGCGCTTCCGCCGATGGTCCTTCCCCCCGGAGTCCGGACCTTCCTGCGCTTCGACCTGCTCCTCGACATCGAGCCCGGCCTGGCGTTCGACCTCTTCAAGGTCGAGCTCGTGGACCTTGGCCTCGCCCCGGTGGGCCAGGAACTCGCGCCCAGCGCCGAGCAGCTGGACACGGTCCCGATCGTGACCCTCTGGGACAAGTCCAAGGCCGTGCTGTTCTTCGACTGGCAGCCGGTGGACATCGAGCTCACGGCGTGGGCCGGCCACGCAGTGATCCTCAGGTTCTCCTTCGACACGGTCGACAACCAGGCCAACGATCAGACCGGGGTGTTCCTCGACGGCCTGCGGGTAGACTCAGAGTGCACCGCCAACTCCTGCTCCCTGGACGTCGAGTGCGCGGACGACTCTCCCTACACCGAAGATCGCTGCCTCGTGCCATCCGGCGAGACCGTCGGCGGCTGCGCCTACACGCAGAGCTCCACGTATTGCGGCAGCTCGTCCGAGTGCGACGACGGCGAGCCGTGCACCGTGAACTCGTGCGTCCAGGGCGTCTGCCAGTTCTCGCCGTCTCCGTCGTGCTGCCTCGCAGACGCCCAGTGCGATGATGGCAACGCATGCACAGCCGACGACTGCATTGGGCTCGGCGGCCCCAACGGCGGGTACTGCATCAACGTCCACTTAGCGGGATGTTGCCTCGGGCAGTCGGACTGCGAGGACGGAAACCCATGCACGGTGGACGCGTGCCCTTTCGCAGGGCAGAAGTGCGCGCACACGCTCATCGCCGGTTGCTGCGCAGGCAACGGCGACTGCGCCGACACCGACCCGTGCACCCTCGACCTCTGCGACGTGGGGAGCTGCGTCTACGACGTCGCCTGCTGCGCCAGCGACGCCGGCTGCGACGACAGTGACGTATGCACCGCCGATCACTGCGTCTCGGGTGTCTGCGCACACGACCTCATCGGGGCGCCCGCCTGCTGCATTGCCACCCTCTTCAACGCCGACTTCACCTCGGGCTCTACCAGCGGGTTCTCCGGGCTCTTCGACTCGAACAACGGCGATGGAGTGACCTGGCTCGCGGTCACGAACGACGGGGCGCAGAGCCCAAGCGGGGCCTACCACTTCGGCAGCTACGGCGGCACCTATGCCACTGGCGAGCGGGTGCGCGGCATCACGGAGTCGGGTCCGTTCTTCGTGCCGGTCGTGAACGCCGTGGAGCTGTCGTTCTTCATGCGCCTCGAGAACGAGTGGTCCATGGGGGCAGGCAACATCGCGTGGGACCGCTTCGAGGTGAGCGTGCGCCTGCCCGACGACAATGTGGTCGGCATCTGGTCCAGCGTGGACGGCGTCCCGCAATGGTGGACCGGGAGCGTCGACGCGCCGACTGGCGCCGAGTGGGTTCGAGTGGAGGACATCGACCTCTCCCCGTTCCGAGGGATGGCGGTGAGGCTGCGCTTCGAGTTCGACTCCGTGGACGACGAGGCCAACGCGTTCGGTGGTCTTTGGGTGGACGACGTTCTGGTCGCCGCCTCCTGCGAGTGAGCTTCACAGCGCCCGCAGTTGAGTTTGGCGGCGTTCTCCCGCATAACACCGGCCCGCTCGCGACCGTCCGCGAGCCCCACGGCAGCCGGGAGGCGCATCGTGTCCGAGGTCTTCAGCGGGTTCTCGCCAGCCCACTTCGACGCCTACGCCGAGGCAAAGTGGAAGAAGAACAGCCACGTACGCGAGCGTACGGCGGCTGGCGAGGTCGCGGGCCGAGCGCTCGAGGCCGCGCGGCGTAGCGCGTTTCCTGACGCCACCGACTTCCAGGTCGGCGTCACTCAGGACGCTGCCGGCATCCTCAACAACTGGACGGTCGACGCGAAGTGCGTGTTTCTCCACCGAAACACCGCGGAGCTAGAGCGAATCCAGCCGCTGCTCGCGTATGAGCGGCAACACGCCGGATTCCCGTCCGACACCGAGGCGCATCACTCCGAAGCGATCCTCGGCCTTCAGCTCGACGCCGCCGGCGTCGAGGTCGGCCTCAGGATTCACCGCCACGCGGCGCTCGATCGCCGCAATATCCTCGCGCTCCTCGGCGATTCGAACGGGCTGTCCACTCTGCTCGATGCGCTGCGTGCGCTCCCGGAGTCCATCGCGCTCTCGGCCGGCCGGGAGGTCAAGCTCGCGCCGCTGATCGATGAAGCGTGGCTCCGTGCCGCGCTGGCGGGCAATGCAGACTGGCTGGCGATCGGGGCCTTCTTCGGCCGGAACGAGGCGGTTACGGGCTCACCGGAGCTGGTGGGTGCCGCCGCCCGCGTCCTAGCGGCGCTCGAGCCCGTCTATCGGCTGTTCACCTGGCGCGACGACAACGACCGCGTCGGAGGCGTGGAGCGGCTAGCGCGCGTTCCGAGCCCGGCCGAGGCAGACGGCGCGGAGCCCGCACAGGCGGCGCCGCAAGAGACGAGGGAGGAGGCGCAGCAGCGCGCGCGGGGCTACCGCCCGGGCTGGCTCGGCTCCGAACCTCGTCGCGAAGACTCGCCACGCGAGCCGCGTCGTCGGCCGGCGCCCGACGCCGCGTCGTGGAACCCACCGCAGCTCCAGCGGCCAGCCGTGGAGGAGGCGCGGGGTCCGTCTTCCCGAGCGCGTGAACGCGCGGCCGAGCTCTCGCGGTCTGCGGAGGGCTGGACGTACAACGGCCCTGTCCGGCCTCGCCCCGAGCCGGAGCGGCGCGACGAGCCACCCCGGCGCGACGACGGCCCCCGCCGGGACGATCGTGACCGCCGTGGTTCCTTCCAGGGGGGCGACCCCCAGAGTTCCGGACGTCCCGGCTGGGAGCCCGGGCGTGGCCCCCCCCACGGGGGCGACCGGCAGGGGCCGCCGGGGCGCCGTGACTCCGGAGGGCCTGGCGGGCACCCGAGGGACGGCGTTGGACCCGGGGGCCGCCGCGATGGAGGCCCTGCTGGAGGCCCCCCGCGGGATGGCCGAGGACCCGACGGCCGCCGCGATTCGGAGCAGCAGGGCGGCCGACAATGGGACGGCGGGAACCGGGGCCGTGAGCCCGGTGGCCCGGGACGCGGCGGTGACGCGCGCGGCCCTGGAGACCGCGATGCTCGCCGTGGGCCCTCAGACGGTCGCGGCCGCGGCGACGGCGGCGGTCCACGTCGCGACGATCGTCGTCCTCGTGAAGACGAAGCGCCGCGTCCCCCGCCGCCGCGCAAGCAGATCAGCTGGCGCGACGCGGAGGGCGCTCCGGTCGTCAAGGACGCTGTGCGCCTCACCGGCGGGCTCTTCGCCGGAAAGATCGGTCAGGTCGTCGAGATCTCCGGCAAAGGCCGCCTCACGGTCGCGCTCGGCGAGGGCGCCGCCGCGATCGAGGTGGGGCCCGAGGCGGTGGTCAAGGTGGTCGCGGAGAGCTGAGCGGCAGGCTTCGGAGCCGCAACTCGTGCTCCGCCTGCAGTCGGCCCCGCTCTTCGCTGCGGCGAACGAGCAGCAGGGCCAGCGTGGCGGCAAGGACCACTGCGACCAGGACAAGGACCACAATCCAACGAAACAACGGGTGCGCAGTCACTGCAGGCGTCGTGGCCCGCAAGTCGACCACCTGAGTACCCGCGTGCAGCGTGACGTCGTCGTCCTCCTCCACGGTGGCACGGGGCAGCGAAGTCGAGCTCGCGGAGCGGCCCTGCTCGGGGCGCTCCGGGGTGCGCGCCGCCGTGGCCGACGGGAGGCGTGCCGCAAAGGCCTCGTGCGCCGCACGGATCGCGCTCGCGTCCACCGCCATGGTTCGAGCGTTGGTCTCTTCGGGTGAGGCCGCGCCTGCGCCTCCGGCGCTGGTGGCGTTCCAGGAGGCGCCCTCGTCCAGCACCGAGTCGCGGCGGAAGAACTGCGTGCTGGCGTTCTGGTCCACTTCGACCTGGGCTTCGACGCGTGGCGGATCTCGGAGGGGGGCGGTGGGGCTGGCCAAGACCGGCAGGGGCGGGGGCCCGGTGCGACCAGTCTCGGTGCGTCGCGGCGGTTCAGGCGGCGGGCCTTGTCGTGTCGACTTCCTGGGCTCGGCCGCGGATTCGCCGAGCCACGGCGGCGGCTCGTTGGGACGCCGATCGGACGCCCTGGGGATCTTGGGCTCTTCCTCGCGGTTGAAGACGCGGGTGGCCGTGGAGGGGTCGAGCCAGTCGAGGTCGATCCCCCCTCCACTCGACGGCGCGCCCAGCTGGAAGATGACGCTCGCGTCCGACGGCGCGAACTCGTCCCGGCGCATGTTTTGACTCCCCCGCAGCTGTGAATCGGGGCCGGGCGGATTCGTGTCTGGCCTGGCGACCGGGCTGGGGGCCGCCGCGGGGGCGGCGAGACCGCGGCGCTTCGAGTCTGTCGGCGGCGGTCCCGCTGCCGGCGCGAGGAGCTGGCGCATCGTGTCGGCGAGCCGAATCGCCGGCTGCACTCGGGCGAGCGGGACCAGGAAGCGGGCGAGCGCCTCACGGACAGACTCGGCGCTCTGAAAACGCGCGGTGACGTCGCGAGCGAGGAGGCGAGCCACGATCCCGTCGAGCTCCGGGGGACAGTCGGGCCGGAGATCGCGGATCCGCGGGATGGGCATAGAGCGGACGTCGTGCAGGATGGCGAGGGGGTTCGTGGGGCCGTCGTCGCGTCGGAACAGCGGGCGGCTGGCCAGCGTCTCCCAGAGGCAGATGCCCAGAGAGAAGAGGTCGGAGCGCTGGTCCACGTCGTGCGCGCCGGCCTGCTCGGGTGACATGTAGAAGAACTTGCCCTTGATGACTCCCACCTGGGTCTGCTGGATCTGCGTGGCGACCTTGGCGATGCCGAAGTCGATGAGCTTCACGTGTCCGTCTGCGGACAGCAGCACGTTCTGAGGCGAGATGTCGCGATGGATGAGGCCCAACGGCTTGCCGCGCTTGTCCTTGACCTGATGGGCGAAGGCGAGCGCCGCGGCGACCTCGTGGCCGATGTAGGCCACGACGTCCACCGGGAATGGCGCGCCGTGCGCCGCCGCGCACTCCTGGGCCCGTGCCAGGTCGCACCCGTCGATGAACTCCATCACGAGGAAGTAGCGACCGGCCCACTGCCCGAGGTCGAACACCTGACCCACGTTCGGGTGGTTCAGCTGAACGGCGATCCGAGCCTCCTCCACCATCATCCGGTGGAAGTGCTTATCCTCCGCGTAGCGCGGGTGGATCATCTTCAGCGCTACGAGGCGATCTCCACCGCTGAGCGAGTGCGCTTGCGCGAGGAAGATCTCCGCCATGCCGCCGGTGGCGATCTTGCGGATGAGGGTGTAGTCGCCGAAGCGTGCCGGGAGCGAGTCGGTGCTCACGAGGGATGGCAACGTACCACGGCTTCTGTATCTTCGTCGTGTGTTCCGAACCTTCGTCACCGTCTGCCTCGTCCTAGCCTGCAGCCGACCGGCTCCGCCTCCGCCCACCGAGTCCGAGGCTGAGCGCCTGTGCCGAGACGGCCGCGCTCGCCTGGCCGACGGAGACAAGAAGGCCGCACGCGCCCACTTCGAGCGAGCGGCCGAGGTGGCGCCGCGCGAGCCGCATGGCAGGCTCGGGCTCGCCCTGCTCGAGGTTCTCGAGGGCAACACCCCGGCCGCACAGGAACAGCTGCTGGCCCTTCGAGCTGGCGGGATCGCCCCCGAGAGCGAGGCCGCCTGGTTCGTGGCCTTCTTGGACGCCCGCCGTCACTTTCCCGCCGTCCTCGAGGCCCCGCCGCTGCCGGACGTCGCACCCGCACCGGCCCCCGCGCCGGCGCCCGCGGCCGAGCCCTCGATCAGCGGCGACGACCTAGCGTTGGTGGCCGACTTTCGCCGAGGGGACTACGAGGCGGTGCGGCGCGCCATCGAGCCGCAGGCCTCGCCCTCCACGTTCCGCATGAAGCTGCTCGCTGACGCGTACTACAACCTCCAGGACTGGACCCGCGCAGTGCGGACCTACCGCCTCGTGCTCCGTGACGAACCCGGCAACGAGCCGGTCACGCAGTACCTGGCCGACGCCTTGGTGAGGCTGGAGCGCTATGACGACGCCATAGGCTTCTACCGGACGCTAGCCGAGGCTCACCCCACTCGCCCGGGCTTCTGGCGGCTCATCGGCGACGCCGCAGCCGCGAAGGGGGATGCCGAGGTCGCCCTGGCGGCGTACCTCAAGGCGCGCGACGCCGGGTACGACGACCCGAGCCTGGAGGGCGTGCTGCGCACGCTCCAGGCCAAGCTCCCTGGGGCGCCCGATTCAGTGCCCGGGCCAACTCCGTGACGTGATCGCTCGGCTGTGGTGAAATTATCCCGTGCCTCGTGACATCGACATCCAGGCGATGCAGCTCAGGGAGCTCGAAGGGCTCAGCAACACCCTCGAGGTGCTCCGGCGCAAGTACGACCAGTACTTCATCGGCCTAGAGAAGGTGGAGCCTGGGCTCGAGCGGGAGCAGTTCGAGAGGGCGCTCGCGAAGTCCAAGCTCCTTCGCTCGCCGCTCAACACAGTGCGCTACCGGTACGGCGAGTTCCTCGCGCGCGTCCGGCTCTACCAGGGGCATTGGCAGCGAGTACTTCGCGAGATCGAAGAGGGAACGTACCGTCGCGGCGCGACCACCATGGCCGAACGACAAGCGGCACAGCGGGCCGAGGTGGCGCTCCGACGGGCTCAGGGGCTGGAGCCCTCCGACGACTCGGCACCCAACACCGCGGGGCGCGACGACGGGATCGAGGTGCGTCGGGTACACACCACGGCCAAGTCCGCGGAGGCCTTCCTCGCCCAGTTCCTCGGCGGCAACACCTCGGCGGAGCTCCCCGCCCTGCGCGAGTTGCCGCGGCCCCAGCCGCCCGCGGCGCGCCCTCCTGACGCCGGCGTTCAGCGGAGCCCCGTCGCCACGCTCTTCGACGCCTACGTGGCGGCAAAGAAGGAGCGGGGCGACGACGTGTCCAAGATGAGCCTGTCGGCCTTCTCGAAGTCCCTCGAGAAGCAACGCGAGCAGGCGCGGACCCAACTCGGCGCGGACGTGGAGCTGAAGCTCAAGGTCACGCCAGAGAAGGTGTCGGTGATCGCGGTCAAGAAGCGCGAGGGGTAGTAGCCGCCCAGGCGCCACCCACGCGCCAGCTCAGCGCTGGCCGTCCAAGAGTCTTGTCTGCCGCCGAGCCCCCGTTGGCTAGGGGACGCGGGCGAAGGTGGCGAGACGGGTCCCGCGCCCCCTCCTGAGCTCTGGCTCGGAACATGCCACCTCACTGACCAGCCGAAAGGCGTCGCCTAGCGCGGCCTCGAGGTCCTCCACGCGGAAAGGGAAGGGCGGCCCGTCGGGCGCCTTGTGCGCCTCAGGCAGGGCCGCTGCATTTGGGAAGACCACCGCCACAAGGCAGCCGCCGGGCCGAACCCACTCGGCTGCCCGCCGGCCCCACTCGCGGCGCCGATGCGGCGGGAGGGCGCAGAAGAACGTGTGATCCCACCAGAGATCGAAGGGGGCCTCCGGCAGGCTCATCGCGAAGACATCTCCCGCTACGAAGCGCCCGCCGTTCTCGCACAGCGGCCCGAGGTCCACGCCAGCGTCGGCCGCGAGGTCCAGCGCCACGACGCCGAAGCCACGCTCGTGGAGCGCCAGCGCGTCCCAGCCTCGCCCGCACCCGGGCACCACGGCCGACGCCACGGTGGTCTCGGTCTCGGAGTGGCCGGGGTGCTCCGCCCCAGGTGGAACGCCGGGCGGTCCCGCGGCCACCGTGAACTCGAAGACCGCCGGATGCGGCCCACCGAGGTCCCAGGGTGTATCCAAGCGCGCCCAGCGGTCGAGCCAGCCCGCTTGCTCCGCCGAAGGCGAAGGCGCCGAGCGGGTGGGGGCGGCCCCGATGCGCGCGTCGATCGCCGCCAACAACGGACCCAGCGTCTCGGGCGCCAGGGCCGACACCGCGATGCCCTCGTGCAGCGCCGCGAGCTGAGGCGCCTCCTTCTCGACGCGGTCCGCCTTGTTCAGCACGCGCACGACCGGTCGATCGGCGAGGCCGAGCGCTCGGAGGATGCCCTCCACGGCCTCGATTTGCTCCGTGGCGTGGGGGCTGGACGCGTCGATCACGTGGAGCAGCACGTCGGCGTCGGCCAGCTCCTCGAGCGTGGCCTGGAAGGCGCGCACGAGATCGGGCGGCAGATCCCGAATGAAACCCACCGTGTCCGTGATGATGACCTCGCGCTCCGACGGGATCCGGAGGCGGCGGCTGGTGGGGTCGAGGGTGGCGAAGAGCTGATCCCGCGCGACCACCTCGCTCCGGGTGAGTGCGTTCAGGAGCGTGGACTTGCCCGCGTTCGTGTAGCCCACGATCGAGACCACTGGCAGCTCGTTGCGGTTTCGGCGGCTGCGACGGAGCTGGCGGTCCTTGGCGACGCTCTCGAGCTCACGGGAGAGGAGCACGATCCGGTCCTTGACCCGCCGTCGGTCGATCTCGAGCTTCTGCTCGCCGGGCCCCCGCCCGCCGATCCCTCCCATGAGCCGTGTGAAGGCCCTGGACCCCTCCTGCGAGAGGCGCGGGAGCCGGTACTTGAGCTGGGCGAGCTCGACCTGGAGCTTGCCCTCGCGGCTCTGCGCGCGCTGGGCGAAGATGTCGAGGATCAGCTGGGTGCGGTCCAAGACCTTGAGGTCCGTGGCCTCAGCCACTCCGCGAGCTTGCGCCGGTGACAGGTCGAGGTCGAAGATCGCGAGCTCGGCGCCCAGCTGCATTGCGCGGACCGTGAGGTCGTCCACCTTCCCGCGGCCGATCGCCGTCCGCGGATCGAGCGCCGGGCGCCTCTGGCGGACCGCGTCCACCACGTTCACGCCGGCGGTGCGGGCCAGCTCACGGAGCTCAGCGAGCGAGGACTCGGGGTCGGGCCCCGAGGGGATCGAGACCTGCACGAGAACAGCGCGCGGGCGATCGTCCACCTTGTGCAGGAGGTTGCCGACGTGCGCGCCCTCGAGCTCCTCGATGAAGCGCTCGAAGTCCGTGTCGGCGGCCGCGAGGTGGGCCTCCCGGGGCGGGAGGACGCACCACGGCTCGGGGTGGCCGGCGGGGGCGCGAGGATCGAGGTGTGCCGCGAACCACCGGCCCGGCTCCGTCCCTCGGACCTCGACCGCCGCCACAAGGTCGAAGCGGAGGAGCGCGAGGTCGGTGAGGTCGTCGCGCGTGAGCGGCTCGCCCTGCAGATGCGTGTGGACGAGTCGCAGGCCTCGGAGCCGGCCATGCCCCCCACGCTCGCGCCCGATCTCGGGGAGCTCGATACGGTGCGCGTCCCCGACCACCACGAAGCGAACCTCGCCACGGCGAGTGAGCAGGACCGCTATTTGGCGTCCGGTCTCCGCCGAGAGCGCGGCCAGCTGCGTGTTGAGCTCGTGCGTGGTGGGGCTCTCGCGCGGCACACGCCGCCGATACAAGCGCTCGAGCCCCCTCAGGCTCTGGGCCTTGAGCCCCGTGATGTTGCCGTGGACCGAGTGGCTCAAACCGGCACGACGCCTCGCCGCCGCCACGGCCGCTCGACCGTCTTGTTCTTGGTCAGCTCGAGGCCGTGGAGCAGCACGGCGCGCGTGTCCCTGGGGTCGATGACCTCGTCCACGAACGCGTGCGCGGCCACCTTCGTCACGTTGATGTGCGGCCGGATGGCGTCGGCCATCTGCTTCACCATGGCCTCCCGGACCTCTGGGGTCGGTGCGGCCTGAAGGGCCTTGGACGCGGCGATCGACACCATGCCCTCCGGCCCCATGACGCTGATCTCCGCCGTGGGCCAGGCCACGAACACGTCCGGCTCGTACGCGCGCCCGTTCATGACGTAATACCCGGCGCCGTAGCCCTTCCGGACCACCACGGTCAGCTTCGGTACCGTCGCGTCAGCCACAGCGAACAGCATCTTCGCGCCGTGCCGGATGATGCCCTCGCGCTCGACCTTGGACCCGATGAGGAAGCCGGGCACGTCTTGCAGGAAGACCAAAGGCACCCGGTACGCGTCGCACAGCGTGACGAAGCGCGCCGCCTTGTCCGCCGCGTTGACGTCGAGGACGCCGCCCAACATCTTCGGGTTGTTCGCCACGAAGCCCACCGGGAAGCCCCCGATTCGCGCGAAGGCGGTCACGATGTTCTTGGCCCACTTGGGCTTCATCTCGAGCAGCTCGCCGTCGTCCACCAGCAGCTCGATGAGCTTGCGCATGTCGTAGCTGGCCTTCGGGTTGTCGGGCAGGAGGTCGAGGATGCGGTCATCGAGGCGCTCGGACTCCTTCGGGGCGTACGCTCTCCGCGGCGGGGCGTCGTTGCAGGAGGACGGCAGGAACGACAGGAAGCGCTTGATGGAGTCGAGGCAGTCCTGATCGGACTTGAACTCCTGGTCCGCCACGCCGGACTCCTCGTTGTGGACTCGGCTACCGCCCAGCTCCTCTTCGGTGATGTCCTCACCCACCGCCGCCTTGACAAGCGGTGGGCCGCCGAGCGCCATGGAGCTGGTCTTCCGCACCATGGGCACGTAATCCGCGAGGCCGGGGATGTAGGCGGTGCCGGCCGCGCCGGGTCCCACCATCGCGGCCACCTGCGGGACCACCCCGGACATGTGCACCTGCTCGCGGAACAGGTAGCCCGAGTCAGCGAAGTACGAGATCGTGGACGCTTGGTTGAGGCCTCCCTTCGGGTGCAGGCGGGCCCCGGCCGAGTCGATGAGCCAGACGATAGGGATCCGCTGGCGCAGCGCCGTCTCTCGGAGCCGCGTCACCTTGACCTCGCCGGTCATGCCGATGCTGCCGCCCAGAACGGTGAAGTCGTACGCGGCGCAGGCCACGAGCCGCCCGTCGATGCGGCCCGTGCCGGTGATCACACCGTCCGCCGGCGCCAGGACGTCTTTTATCTCCTCGTTACCCACGTGGAACGTGGCCAGGGAGCCGAACTCCTGGAAGGTCCCGGCGTCGAAGAGGTAGGCGATGCGCTCGCGCGCCGTGAGCTTCCCGCGTTCGTGCTGGCGGGCCACCCGCTCGGCGCCGCCCATCTCGGCGATCTCGGCGCGGCGCCGCTCGAGCTCGGCCACCATCTGACGCATCCGATTCTCGGTCATCTCGCAGCTCCTCCCGGCAACAGGGCCGGCGGAGCGTAGGGGGCGAGGGGCCGGGGGGTCAACGGTGTTAGGAAGTTAACGCGTCGCCCACACCGAGTTATGCACGCTCACCCCGGTGACGGACGGATAGTAATGCAAAAACAGCATGTTGCGCTTGACAAGAAGGTTGGCTCGGCCATTGCATACCGCTTTCGCGCCGTCGCACCTGAATCCGGGGGGCCGCGAGCGCGAAGTGCCTTGGAAAGCTGCGGTTTATGCCTCGGATTTCCCTTGCAGCAGCATGGGCGCGGGACTACAACCGCCTGTCTTCAAGGCCGGTAGAAGGTCGGAGGAAACGCGTGAAGCTCTGGAAGACCCTCATCGCAGCAACCGCAGCGCTCTTCGTGAGCGCGCCCTCTGCGGTCGCCGGCGAGAAGCAAAAAAAGGACAACGCCTCGGCCACCGCTGCCGCGCCTGCGCCGGCTGCGAAGTCGTGGATGAGCCGCTTCAACGGCTCGCTCGTCTACGAGAACGCGCTCGGGATGGGCACGTTCACGACCAAGGGCGAGTCGGCCCAGCCGCTGTGGAACATGTCCTACAGCGTGCGGCTCGGATACCTGCTCCACGAAGCGTCGAAGCTCAGGCTCACGCTCCGGCTCGACATGGATCAGAACGTCGTCGAGAACTACGCGTCCGCCAACACCCGGCCGCACCAGTTCCAGCTGTACGACATCCGACTCAGCCTCGGCCAGGGCGCCTTCGTCGGGTTCGTCGCGGACGGCTTCGGCCCCATGAGCGACAAGGGTGAGCGCCAGCCGGTGCTCAGCTTCGACTGGTCCACCACCCTCATCTTCCCCACGGCCAAGGCGTCGCAGCTGGCCAACAAGTACCTCGGCGTCAGCGGCGGGCTCACCACCCACTTCACGCCGTTGAGCTGGATGGACCTTCGCTACGGCTTCGGCGTCACGAAGAACTTCAACCGGTTCACGAATCAGGTGCTCGACGTGTCGGACGTGTCCCTCCCCACGCCCTCCCGGGCGAACGGCGCGGAGAACGTGGCCGAAGGCCTCGTCGCGCTGGGCGGAGCGAACCTCGAGTGGTCGTTGTCACACGACATCGGCCTCGACTTCAGCTGGGGCGTCGGGCTTGGAGACATGGGCTTCACGCTCGGCTGGACCTACTTCCAGAGCATGACCTACGCCAACTTCACCAAGGACGAGCTGTCTTCGGAGTTTGCCAAGGCCGGCCGCGGCTACTCCGACCTCATGCGCGGCGTGGTTGAGGTCAGCTGGGCTCCGATTACCCACTTCGCGGTGGGTCTCGGCTGGCTCGTCGATCAGACCCCCAAGAACACGTCGGACGGCTCGTTCCGCTTCCCGTGGTGGGACACCACCAACGGCGCGGACAACGTCCAAACCTTCTATCTCGACCTCGTCGCCAGCTTCTGAGGTCGCTCCCAATGTTTTTTCACGATAGCTCCGCCTCTTTTCCTGCGAGGGAGAACCCTATGACTCAGCGGCCCCATGGATGGCTCCGTTCCGCGTTCGCGGTCGGGCTCGTCGGCCTTCTCGCGTCGAGCTGTGCCGAGGAAGTCGGCGACATCGACCGGACGTCCCCGAACAAGCTCAAGAAGACCCAGTTCGCTGGCTCTTGGTACTTCCTCCAGACGATGATCGACGTGCCGCAGCAGACGGCGCAGGGCTTCATCGGCAACACCAACTTCGGCAACAGCGCCAAGGTGGTGTTCGAGCTCACCGAGGACTGGCTGTACGTCCTGCCCATGCAGGAGACGGTTCAGTTCTCGGAGAAGCCGTACAAGGTGAAGAAGATCCGGAACTACTGGGAGCCGGGCCAGTCCCACGAGTTCGTCGAGCTCTACGTCGGCGAGCCCATCGCCGCGTTCCCGGTCGAGTCGCACTTCGACGTACGCCGCGAGTACAGCACCTCGACGGGCAAGCAGTCGAACGTGATCAGCGAGAACGCCACGGATCGCGTCTGGCACGAGCGCGAGTACGTCCGCATCAACTGGGGCGGCAACGCGGTCACCGACTGGATGTTCCCGCTCGGCTCCTCGCAGATGAGCTCCGTTGACCACTACGTGCAGGGCGTCGAAGACCAGACCCTGCGGCCCGACGGCGCCGGTACGAACCCGGACATCGCCGAGTTCGAGGGCGACTACATGTCGTTCGTCACGAAGGCGTTCGTCGCGCCGTCGGAGGCCAACTGGCAGGGCTACCTCTGCGACCCCTACGGCGTGTCCAACAAGGACTGCGCGGGCTCCGTCATCAAGGTGCGCCACAGCTTCAAGCGAGCTGATGCCACGCCGGACGTCGAGACCTTCGTCTACACGAACCGCGAGCACATGGACAAGTTCGGCTTCTTCCTCGCCGAGCGGCACGCGTACGACAGCCTGTGGGACCTCACCGAGTCCAAGCGCGACTACAAGGCGCAGCGCTGGAACCTCTGGCAGAGCACCTGGGATTACCGGAAGTACGTTGACGGCGTCGCTCAGGACAAGACCGAGGACGTCATCCTCGGCACCGACGGCCAGCCGCTGCGCTGCCGCGACCACGTCGACTGCGGCACCGACGACAAGGTGCTCGACTTCACGGCGCTCCGCTGCGTCAAGGACTCCATCTACGAGGCGGGTACCTGCAAGCGCGGCACGCTGCACAAGCTCGCCGACCGCGGGCTCCGCCCCATCATCTATCACATGAGCGCGCTCATGCCGGATGACGGCGAGCGGCAGTGGATGCGCCAGCAGTTCTACAAGAGCGCAGACGAGTGGTCGCGCGTGTACAAAGACGCCGTGGCCTGGGGCCTCGCGCTCGAGGACAAGGGCCAGTACTGGACGCGGGCCTGCGAGACGAACGCTGACTGCACCAAGGGCCGCAGCGACGTTCTGGTGGACCACGCGTTCCCCATGCCGCAGCTCGTCGATGGCGCCGCGAAGGCCGTAGGCTGCTCGGCGACCAACCCGTGCGCCAAGAACCAGAACTGCAAGAACGACGCGCAGTATGGTGACGTGTGCCACTGGAACGAGTCCGGCGAGCTGGTGGTCGAGTACGACCAGAAGACCGGCACCCGCAAGGGCACCGTCGTGATCTACGAGAACGCCGGCAAGTACGCGGTCGCGCTGGTGCAAGACGGCCAGACGCCCCCGTCGGGTGCGGCTGTCCGCTTCGTCAATGTGTCCGGCGCCGACGCCACGCTCACCGCCAATGGCGCGACGCTCGCTCTCTCAGGCAAGCCGGCCGACAGCGGCTGGTACGAGGAGGTCATCGGGCAGACCGCCGGTGACGTCACGTTCGCCGCCGGCGGCAAGACCACCGCCCTCAAGCTCGCCAACAGCGGCGACTACGTCGTCGTCCTCACCGCCGACGGCCTCTACGCCGCTGGCGCGCTCCGCGCCTCGGGTGACGGGCTCCGCTTCTATTATGCCAGCGCGTCCACGAGCCTGATCGAGGCCGGCCTCAACGGGGCCCGGATCGTCGATTACTTCGGAGCCGGCCAGCTCAGCGCGTACGCGCCGCAGCCCTTCGACGAGGCTCGCGTCGTCGTGACCGCGCTGGGCGCCCAGGGCGACGTCACCTGCTTCTTTGCCGGCCACGAGGGCCGCTGCTCCGGTTGGTCGGCCTCGTGGTCCGAGGACGACAACAAGAAGGTCGCCGAGTACAAGGCCACGCTGCCGGACATGTTCCTCCTGTGTGAGAACCAGTACGACGCGGCCAACGAGCAGAAGAACTTCGACGCCGCGAAGAGCGCGGGCGACACGCAGGCCGACCGCGGCAAGAACTGGGAGCTCGAGGCGGCCGCCCTGAATGACGGCCGTTACTCGGTGGCGGGCAAGAACCCGTACAACACCGGGCTCGGCCAGAACCAGAACGTCCCGGGGATCTTCAACCCCTGCCGCGACCTCGTGGCGGGTGATCCCACCGCGCTGAAGAAGATCGGCGACATGCGCTACAACTACATCTACTGGGTCGCCGAGAACCAGGCGGCCAGCCCGCTCGGCTACGGCCCGAGCGCGGGTGACCCCGAGACCGGGCAGCTCGTCTGGGGCACCGCGTACATCTATGGCGCCCCCACGCTCACCTACGGCCAGGCGTCGAAGGACCTCGCCGACATCGTCAACGGCGTCACCGACCCGGCCGACGTGGTCACCGGAAAGTACATCCGCGACTTCGTGCAGCGGAAGGGGGACGTCCTCCCGCAGGACAACTCCGGCACGCTCTTCGAGGGCGGACTCGCTCACGCAGAGCACGCCCACGAGCACCCGCAGTTCGACGCTGCGGGCGTGGTGCACCCCGCCTTCGATCCCTTCAAGAACGAAGAGATCGTGCGCTTCATGACCGACAAGGCGTTCCAGAAGCAGCTGCTCCTGGGTCTGCCCACCGTGTCGGACAACATGGTCTCGGCCCGCCTCGACGCCATCCGCGGCACGGCCCTCGAGGACATGATGATCAACGACGAGGTGCGCTTCGCCGTCGGTGGCTCCCTGGAGAGCGCGCCGACCACCAACGCGCTCCGCGAGAAGCTCAGCCCGGCCTCGTGGGCCTCGGGCAAGGTTGCCCGCGCCGAGCTCAGCCAAGGTCGGAACAAGGCCCTGGCGAAGGCGCCGTGCTCCTTCGACCGCGAGTTCATGGACGACAACATCTACGGTATGGCGAAGGAGTTCTTCTGCACGGATGACGAGCGCGCCGCGGGCACCAAGGAGTGCCTCGAGGGCGACGACCTCCGGTGGAAGATCACCGTCCGCATCGCCTCGGGCCTCATCGAGCACGAGATCGGTCACACGATGGGCCTTCGCCACAACTTCGGAGGCTCGCCCGACCTCTTCAACTTCCACGACCAGTACTACGAGGTTCGTGAGAAGGAGCAGATCTACTGCAAGTCGGACGGCCACTGTGACGAGGACTACGGCGAGACCTGCCTCCTCCAGACGGCGTGCAGCGCGTCGAACCCCTGCCCGGGCGGCCTCACCTGCGTGACCGGTCAGTGCGTCGACGGCATCGGTGTGCAGACGGGCCTCTGCGCCCTCGATGGGACGCCCGTCGAGAAGCTCGCGCCCCGCGCGAAGATGACCGAGCAGGAGCGCCTGAACAAGCTCTCCGAGTACCAGTACAGCACGGTCATGGACTACGGCGGCACCTTCAACGCCGACGTGCACGGCCTCGGCAAGTACGACTACGCGGCGATCAAGTTCGGCTACCTCAAGATGGTCGACATCTACACCGACACCTCCAAGATCCGGGAGCGCATCGCCTCGCTGTCCGAGCGCTACGGCAACGACCCGTCGAACTTCGCCTACTTCCTCGACACCGACGGATGGCGCTACGCGGGCGTGCTGTTCTCACCGTTCTACTATCTCGAGAACTACATCGGCGTGGAGCAGAACAAGAAGCGCCGCGCGGCCTCGTACGAGCAGGTCAAGCTCGAGAAGGAGATGGTCACGAACTACGACTCGGGTGAGCTCTACTGGAGCTACATCGAGGTGCCCTACCGCTTCTGCTCCGATGAGTTCAACGGCAACCTCGGCTGTTACACCTGGGATACCGGCGTGGACGTTGGCGAGATCGTGCACAACGCCATCGGCAAGGTCGACGAGTACTACATCATCGATGCATTCAAGCGGGAGAGCCTGTTCAAGGGCGGCGACTCCTTCATCCGCAGCTACTACAGCCGCCTCCTCACGAGGTACCTGAATGTGCTCGCGGACAGCGGTCGCTACTTCGCCATCTACGACAACATCTTCCGCGATCGGTCGTGGTACCCGGACTTCTCGAGCAACATCTACTCGCTCGGGACCCTGGCCAGCGCCGCTCAGCGCTCGTTCAACCACCTCGCTCAGATGATCGCGGCGCCGGCGCCGGGCTCCTTCGAGCAAGGCAGCGACGGGGTGTACCGCAACATCAGCTACGAGGAGGTCGCGGGCGCCGACCTGACGGTCCCCGTGGGCGTCGGCAAGTTCCCGTACACGCAGTTTCTCTCGCCCGAGTTCTACGGGTTCGAGAACCACGTGCTCTTCGTGGGCGGCTTCTGGTCGAAGCTCGCGGCCCTCGAGACGCTGACGGACAGCACCTTCTACTCGTCCTCTGACTGGGTCGGCGAGCAGCTGCCCACGGGCCGGAGCACGTCGGTCGGCTTCAACACGCTCTACCAGCGCGAGATGACGAACCTCCTCGGCGGCCTCATCGCCGAGTCGCTCGGCGAGTACAGCGGCCTCGCGGACGTGGGCACGGACGGCAAGCCCGTATTCCGGACCCGCGACCTCTTCAACCCGGCCGATGGTGCGGGCGCCCCGTCGGTGGAGCCGAGCCTCAACAACCTGAGCCTCAAGCTCTACGCCACCTGGTACGGCATGGCCAACCTGCCCGCCGGCTTCGACCCGAGCTTCACGGACGCGATGGCTGTGTTCCTCGAGGGCCACGGCGACGAGTACGACCTCACCACCACGGCGTCTGGCGTGGAGATGACGGAGTTCAAGGATCCCTTCGGCGGCAAGACCTACCGGGCCTACGCGCCGAACTACGACTCCGGCCGTATCGCACCGGCGTACACCATCGTTCAGCGCGCTCAGGCGGCGCGCGAAGCGTGGGAGAACGCGTCGGGCCAGGCCAGGCTGGAGCTCGAGCGCCAGATGAAGAAGGACATCGAGGTTCTCGATGCCCTCCGCAGCTTCCAATCCGTTTACGGCAGCCTCACCTACTGATCCGGGCAAGAAGGACGAAAGGGACAACCCAATGAAGACCATGTTTCGTCATCTCTTCGCCTTGACGCTCGCGGGCGGCGCGGCCACGGCCGTCGGCTGTGCTCAGGAGCTCGAAGAGATCAATCGCGTTCAGAACAACGTCACCAAGAAGGCCGACCTTCGCGGTGAGTGGTACTACCGCCAGACGGTGGTGGATGCGCCGTACACGTCGCTCGAGTTCTTCCCGGGCAATCAGAGCATGCTCTCTCGGGGCGTGTTCGAGATTCAGTCGGGGACGCTCTACTTCTTCCGGACGTACGAGCTGATGATCGGCGGCGAGACCCTCGGTGCCGCCTCCGACATCGACACGCCTCTCTACGAGGTCGACGCCAACGGCGAGGTCGTGATCGACGCGAAGACGGGCAAGCCGAAGCCGGTCACCTACCTCCGGCGCGTAGGCGACGAGCTCGTCACGGTGCAGAAGTACGTCTATCGCGGGGTGCCGCTCGCGGCCTTCCCGATCGAGAAGCACTTCGACATCCAGCAGGGCTACAACCCGTTCACTGGTGAGGCCACCAACGTCACGGACGAGAACAGCTCGGATCGGCAGTGGTGGGAGACGGAGTACATGCGCGTCAACTGGGGGGCCTCGAGCTTCAAGCCGGTCGACAGCGTGTCCAACGGCTCGGGCGGCACCAGCGTCGAGGAGTACTTCGACGAGGAGCGGGAGCCCGCCGAGGCCCCGGTGTACGAGCGCTCGGCCACGGGCGACCTCACGTACTTCGACTATCTGAGCCGCAAGACGATGGGCGCGCCCACGTCGTACCTCGAGGACTACGGCGTCATCCCGTCGTGCCTCTACTACCCCTGGTATCTCGGGCAGGTCGCTGAGTGCGTCTCGGAGCGCGTCACGTTCCGCGAGGCCTTCAAGCGGGTCGAGCCCAGCGACTACGTCGCTTGGGACTACGACGACAAGAACCTGAAGAAGTTCGGCTTCTTCCGGAACGAGCGCTCGCAGTACGACGCGGTGTACGGCAACACGTTCTCGGGTGCGTCCCGCCGGATTCAGCGGCACCGCATGTGGGAGACCTACGTCGTCAAGCAGGGCGCTGCGTGCGACCTGGCGGCCGACTCGGACGCGCAGAACAGCTGCCAGGCTGGCGAGGTCTGTGAGGCCCTCGCCGACGGCAAGGCCTTCTGCGTGAACGCCGACGCCAACGACCGGCTCGACTACTCGAAGATGACCCCGAAGCCGGTGGTCTACTACATGAGCGAGCAGTACCCCCGTGAGCTCGTGCCCGAGGCGGTGCAGCTAGCGGCCAACTGGTCCACGCCGCTCGTCGACGTCGTCGCGGTCCGCAAGGGCACGGCGCCGGAGCACCCGATGTTCATCGTGTGCGAGAACAACCGCGCCGAGGCCGCTGCCGCCATGCAGGCCCTCGGCAAGGACGTGAACAACGCGGCCGATGTCGAGGAGGCCCAGAAGGCTGGTCTGCTCGGCGAGATCGACCCGACGTTCTGCGCCGACATGGACAAGACCAAGCGCTTCGGCGACCTGCGCTACTCGCTCCTCGCGTCGGTGAACGCGCCGATCTCGTACGGCCTGTACGGGTACGGCCCGTCCAGCGCCGACGCGCTGTCGGGCGAGAACCTGTCGGCCAACGCCTATATGTACACGCCGGCGATGAAGCAGGGCGCGAACATGGCGATGGTGGCCATCGAGCTCCAGACCGGTATCCGCAGCTTCTGGGAGAGCGTCTACGCCAACCACGTCCGGGACGTCGGCGAGAAGGGCCGACTCGGCGCCGCCCAGGGCGGGCTGCCGAAGTACACGCTGGCCACCGCGCGCCTCGCGGCCAAGGGCCTGCTCACGCCGGACGTGCGCGAGCGGCTCGAGACGATGGGCGTGGAGAAGACCGACGGCGCGTACGCCGAGAACCGGATGGCGCTGCTGGCCAAGAACGCTCCGGAGCTCGCGGCTGAGCTCGTCACGGAGGACGTGAAGGTCATGCTTCGCGACCCGTCCCTCGCCTTCCCGGAGAAGGACACCACCGACAAGCTCGTGGCCCGCGCCGGTATGCAGGTCTGGGGACACCACCGCGGCAACCTCGGCAAGAAGCTCGAGGAGATGCGGGTCAACAGCACGCGGGCCTGCCGCTTCGAGGACCACTTCGCCGACAACGCCATCCTCGGTCTCGCTCGTGAGTACGGCCAGGCGATGGATCAGGCCGTCTGCGATGCTGCGAAGGCGTCCGGGAACCCGCACTTCGACTTCCAGGTGTTCGAGGAGTACCAGGGTCCTTGCGACTCCGAGGGCGCCGAGAGCGCCGATGGCCTCCTCAAGTGCGTGAACGTCGCCACGGGTGCTTCGCAGGAGGGTCTCTTCTGGGAGAACCGCTGCTCCGTCGGCCAGCTCAAGGCGCAGATCGCCAACGCGGTCGTCGACCTCGAGCAGACCAACCCGTACTACTTCGCCAACGACTACTTCCCGCCGGACCCGATCTACACGAACACCAAGCACGAGTCGCTCAACGCGGCCCAGATGGTGATCCGTGACGCGATCGAGGCCAAGCGCGGAGAGCTCGTCACGGCCCTCTACAAGCGCATCTACCAGGGTGTGGCGGAGCACGAGGTCGGTCACACCCTCGGCCTGCGCCACAACTTCGAGGCGTCGACTGACGCCATCAACTTCGGCAAGGAGTACTGGGACCTCAAGGGCAAGTTCGGGCAGGACGGGAAGTTCCACGCGACCGATATGTTCGCCGGTGAGACCGCGTACCAGACCAAGAACATGATGCGCCAGATGCAGAGCGCCTCGGTCATGGACTACAGCGCGAAGTTCAACGACCGCTTCCAGGGCGTCGGCTACTACGACCGCGCTGCCATCCGCTACGGCTACGGTGGCCTCGTCGAGGTGTTCAACAAGACGCCGGACACCGAGCAATTCGCCAAGTACATGGAGGATCCTGCCGATACGGATCCCTCCAACACCGCGCTCGTGCCGGATCTCTCGACCACCCCGCTCGAGAGTGTGTTCAAGCGCCTGCACTACACGCGTATCCCAGACCTGTACAAGGCAGACGCCGAGAACGCGATCAACAACCTGTACGACCGCAAGTTCGTGCCGGTGACCACCCTCGACGACACCGTGGTCGAGGTTCCCTACCGGTTCTGCTCCGACGAGCTCTCGTACCGCATCCCGACGTGCGCCACGCGCGACTCGGGTGCGGACTCCTTCGAGATCGTGCGCAACGCCCTCGAGGACTACGAGCAGTACTGGCCCATCTGGGGCTACTGGCACGAGAGCCTCTTGTTCCAGCCGTCCATCTACTACAACCGCGTGGCGTTCACGTTCGGCGCGATCAAGATGCAGCTGCAGTGGTGGGCCCTCGAGGTCCAGCGCTTCAACCGCAACGGCTGGTGGCAGGACCGCTTCGGCACCACGTGGGACCAGGACGAGAACGCGGGCCTCAACGGCGCGGTCGCTGTTCAGGACTCCCTCAACGTCCTCGCCGCGGCCTTCGGTCGCCCGGAGCCCGGTACGCACGGCTACAACGTGAAGAAGAACGTGTACGAGCCGCTGCCGTACCTCGATAGCTCGCTCTACTCGAACTACAAGCTGATCACGCCGATCAACTGCGACGCCCGCGACCTCTACCCCGCGTACGACTACGACGGCTACCTGCCGATCGCCACGCGCGCCGGCGCCATCTACGACCGCCTCGTGGCGTTCGAGGTGCTCGCTGACCCGACGGGTATGTTCATCGCGAACGACCAGCAGAACGACGTGACCAAGTACCTCCTCAGCTACTACACGCTGTTCCCGAAGGAGCTCATGAACCTCTACTCCGGCATGGTCGCGAACAAGACGGACCTCTGGGGCTGGTACATGGTCACCAACGACAAGGGCACCCCCGACCACTGCGTGCGCCGCAACATCCGTGGGCCCGAGGCGAAGTCCATCGACGAGATGACCGCCGAGCTGGTGCCTGGCCAGAAGGTTTGGGCCCTGAATCCCGAGCCGGAGTACACGTTCCCGACCACGCGCTTCCGCGTCCCCATGCTGGCGGCGCTCTACGGCCTCTCGATGTTCAACGACGCCTACGACCAGTCCTTTACGGACGTCACGCGCGTCTTCGTGGACGGCCACAAGGACGGGATCACGCCCAGCGATGACGCTGACGTGGTGAGCTTCACGGATCCGCTGAGCGGCAAGACCTACTCCGCCACGGTATCGAAGTTCTCCAGCGGGCTCTTCCACCCGGGCAAGTACATGATCGAGCGGCTCGAGGCCGAGCTCGCCGAGTACAACGACCTGAGCGAGCTGCAGGAGAACTACAACTACAGCGAGTACCAGTTCGTGATCGACAAGCTCGAGCTGCTCCGCGGTATGAACGCGGCGTACGACGGGACTGCGGTCTACTTCTAGTCCTCACCTGAGCCCGGGGCCGCGCGAGCGCCAAACTTCGAGTTGGCGCTCGGGCACGACCCACGGGCTGTGGGCCGCCCCCTGACGGTGCCCTGGAGGCCCCGCTCACCGGGAGCGAAACAACACCCGCTGTCACGACGCCGGCCTCGCGCCGGCGTTCGTGTTTCTGGATACCGGTGCGCGCCGTTGACAGGCCGGCCGGGCGAAGGGACAACCGCGCAGTGCTCGCCACCGCCAAGGACCTCGATCGTGTACTGGCCCGGCGTTTCCTCGTCGTGGCGGGGAAGGGCGGAGTGGGCAAGTCCACCGTCTCGGCGGTGCTGGCGCGCGTCGCCGCGGGTCGGGGCAAGCGGGTGCTCGTGGTGGAGCTGGGCGGGCGAGAGCGCGTAGCGCGCCTCCTCGGGCACCCCGAGCCGGTGGGCTATACGCCCACGCGCGTCCTCCCCAATGTCCACGTCATCAACGTGCAGCCGGGCGTGGCCCAGCGCGAGTACGGATTGATGAAGCTGCGCTTCGAGCGTGTCTACGACCTCGTCTTCGAGAACCCCCTCATGCGTTCGCTCACGCGGTGGATCCCGGGGATGAACGAGCTCGTGTTGATCGGCAAGGCCTGGCACCTCGAGCAGGAGCGGGAAGCGGGGCGGCCGCGGTGGGACACGCTCATCGTGGATGCGCCCGCAACGGGGCACGGGATCTCGCTCTTGCAGCTGCCGCATGTCGTCACCGAGAACGTGAAGCGCGGACCGCTCGCCGAAGAGGTGCTGGTGATCCGTGACATGCTCACCGACGCCGACCGCACCTGTATGAGCCTCGTCACACTGTGCGAGGAGATGCCCGTGCGCGAGACGCTCGACCTCGAGCGCGCGATGCAAGACACGCTGCGTATCGCGCCGGGCCTGCTCGTCTTGAACGGGCTCTATCCCGAGCGTCCGACGCCGGCGGTCCAGCACCGGTTGGCCCAGCTCGAGGGCAGCTCCAGCGCTGCCCGCGCGGCGCTGTTCCTGTCGGAGCGGCGGCGCGTACAAGAGAGTCACCGCGCGCTGCTCGACAGCCGCTCACAGCTCCCTCAGGTGGCGCTGCCTTACGTCTTCCGGCCAGAGTTCGACGCGGCGGCCGTGGAGTCCCTCGCGCGTGAGCTCGAGCACTCGACGACCTGTTGAGCCAAGGAGCCCCTCATGTCCAATGAGCCCCTGCCACGCGGCGTTCAGCCGCTTGGCGCGACGCCGTTCGGTAGTCGGACGGTCGAGGCGTTCCGCCTCGACAACGGCCTCCGCCTCGTGGTCCTCCCGCAGCCGCGAGGTAGCGTGTTCGCCTGGCATACCTGGTTTGGCGTCGGGTCGAGGCACGAGCTACCGGGCCGCACGGGGATCGCCCACCTGTTCGAACACATGATGTTCAAGGCGACCCATCGCTTCGGCGACGGCGAGTTCGACCGCGCGATGGAGGCCCGGGGGGCGCAAACCAACGCCGCCACGTGGCTCGATTGGACCTACTACCACGAGGTGCTGCCCGTCTCGGCGGAGAACCTCGACTTCGTCGCCGAGGTCGAGGCAGACCGCATGGTGAACCTGCGCGTCGACCACGGGCAGCTCACGGCAGAGCGCGAGGTGGTGCTCAACGAGCGCCGGTATCGCGTGGATGACGATCCCGAAGGGCGCCTCGGCGAGCGCCTCTCCTCGCTGCTCTTCGGCGCCGAGCACCCTTACGGCTGGCCCACGATCGGCTGGTTGCCCGACATCGAGGCGATCTCCACCGGCGACTGCGAGGACTTCTACAAGACTTGGTACGCGCCCAACAACGCCACGGTCGTGGTCGCCGGCGGCGTGGGCGTCCACGAGGTGGTGGCGCGGGTCGCGGCGCGTTACGGCGGGCTCTCGGCCTCAACCCTGCCACAGCGTCCGACGCCCCCGGACCTGAGGCCATCGGCGCCGCGCAGGGACGAGCTCCTCCTTCCCCTCAGCGCCGACCGCCTGCACTTCGGCTGGGTCGGGCCAGCGCTGGATACGCCCGACAACGCGGCGATCGAGGTGGCAGTGGAGCTGCTCGTTGGCGGCGAGTCCTCGCGCCTCGTCCGTCGCCTCGTGGATGAGCTGGAGCTGGCGACCAGCGTCGACGGATTCGCGCCCCAGTTCCGCTACCCCGGGCCGATGGAGCTCTTCGTGTCTGCCCGCGAGCCGGGGGCCGGCGAGGCCATAGAGGCCGAGATCGTCTCGGGGCTCGAAGCGCTGGGCGCCGAGGTTCCGCTGGAGCGGGAGGTGCGTCGCGCCAAGAACCAGCTGGAGGCCTCGACGTACCGCTCGAACTACTCGGCCAACGCGGTCGCAGGGAAGCTGGGTTTCTACGACGCTACGGTCGGAGACTTCTCCGGGTTCCAGCGTCACATCGATCGGGTTCGCGAGGTCACTCCCGACGATGTCCGCCGTGTCGCGCGGACCTACCTCGACCCACAGCGTCGCGCGGTCGTCATCGGTCGTCCCGACGGGAGCGCCACATGAGCCCCCCTGTGATCGCAATCGAGGAGCGCGAGTACCCCTACGCGTTCGTCGAGCTCGCCTTTCCCCGCGGCGGGCGCCTCGACCCGGAGGGGCTCGAGGGCCTCACCACCGTGACCGCGGAGATGCTGCTCCGCGGCGCCGGTCCGCTCGGGTACGAGGCCTTTCAGGAGGCGCTCGAGGACCTCGGGGCGTCGCTGGACGTCACGGCCACGCGCGAGGCGGTGATCGTGTCCGGAGAGTGCCTCACCGCGTCGTGCGACCAGTTCTTCGCCCTCGTACGCGACGCGTTGCTCCGTCCGCGGCTCGAGGCGAAGGAGCTGGACCGCGTGGTTCGCCAGTTCGTGGCCGAGCTCGAAGAGGTGAAGGACAACGACGAAGAGCTGGCGCAAGAGGCGTTTGTCCAGCTGCTCCTGGCGCCCGATCCGGGCTCTCGACCGCTCCGCGGGACGCCCACCTCGTTGAAGCGCATTCGAATCCGCGACATCAAGCAATGCGCCGAGCGCCTCCTCGTCAGCGAGGGGACTGTCCTCGGGTCCGCGGGCGACCTCGACAGCGAGACCCTGGACGCAGCCCTCGGGCGCGGCCTCGGTCTCCCGGACCGACCGCTCCCTCCTACGGCGCCGTGGCTGGCGCGCCCGGCCGAGGGCATCGAGGTCTGGTTGGTCGACAAGCCCGACCGGACGCAGACGCAGATCTTCGCCGGTCACGCCGCCCCCGCGATCACCCACCCCGACATCCACGCGCTCACGGTGGCCAACACGATCTTCGGGGGAACGTTCACCGCCCGCCTCTCCCACGAGATCCGGGAGAAGCGCGGCTGGTCGTACGGGGCCTACTCCACGTTCGCCGCGGGTCGTGATCTGCCCGGTGCCCCCGACACGGGCTCCTTCTGGTTCCGCTATTACCCGGCCACGAAGGACGCCATCCCCGCTTTGTCGCTGGGCCTCGAGATGCTGCGCGCGTTCGCCGCCGAGGGGCCGACCGAAGCCGAGGTCGAGTTCGCGAAGCGCTACCTGTTGAACCAGCTGCCCTTCCGGACGGAGACGCCGATGAAGCGCCTCGCCGAGGCGATCCAGTGTCGCCTCTTGGGCCTGCCACCCGACGCCCTCGAGCGCCACCTCGCGGCGGTGGCCGCGCTGGAGCGTCCGGCCGTGGCGGCTGCGGCGGCGAGGTGGCTGCGCCCTGACGACCTCCGCGTCGTCATGGTGTGCACGGCCGCCGAGGTGGTCGACGCCGTGCGCGCGATCCCCGGAGTTCGCTCGGTGCACGTCGTCCCACACACCGCCGATCGCTTCGCGTGACGTGATGAGCCGGCGGTCGTTGCTCGCCGAGGCGGTGCAGCAAGGTGTGGTGTCGCGTGTGGTCGCGCAGCACCACCTCCTGGCGGCCGCGGCGCTGCTGGAGGCCTTCGAGGCCCTCGGACGCACGCTGGTATGCGTCACGCCGGACGCCGCCGCGGCCGACCGGGTCGCCAACGCCTTCGAGCTCCTCATGCCCCCCGCACGCGTGCTCCGCTTGCCCGCGCTGGAGGTCTCGCCGTATCGCGGGATCGCGCCCAGCAGGGCGGCCGAGACCGAGCGCCTGGACGCGCTCACGAGGCTTGCGTCCGGGGCGCGTTGGCTCGTGGTCGCCGAGATCGCCGCGCTCGCCAGGCGCTCCATGCCCCGTGAGACCCTGGCCGCAGCCACAATTCATCTAGAGCCCGGGGCTGGCGCGATTGTCGCGGGGGCCGAGCTCGACCGGGACGGCTTGCTCCGCGCCCTGGACGCCGCTGGCTATTGCCGGACCCCCGTGGCCGAAGACGCCGGCAGCTACGCGGTGCGAGGCGGCCTCGTCGACCTCATCCCTCCTGGGGCGCGCCCCATCGGGCTGCGGCTCGACTTCTTCGGCGACACGATCGAGTCGATCCGGATCTTCGACCCCGAGACCCAGCGCACCATCTCTCGGCAGGCCGCGAGCGGAGTGCCCGCGGCTGAGCCCAGCACCGCGAAGGGGTTCGCGATCGGGCCCTGCCGTGAGGTGCTCGTGGGGCCCGAGTCACTCCGGCGTGCGCGCGACGCTCTAAGGGTCCAAGGCGGCGAGTGCGGGATCCCCGCCAAGAAGCTGCGCGCCCTCCTGGAGGACCTCGATGCGGGGGTGAGGCCATTGGGCCTCGAAGGCTGGCTACCGGCCTTCGAACCGGAGGCCGTTTCTCCCGCAGCGCTATTGCCGGGTGACGCAGTGGTGGCGGTGTTCGAGGCCGCGCGCGTGACGCGCACGCTGAACGAGCTGTTGGCCACGGTGGAGGTGGAGCGTCGGCAGGCGCTCGGCGAGGGGCGCCTCGTCTTTCCGGTGGATGCGCTGTTCGACTCACCCCACCTGCCCGCAGACATCGAGCTCGACTCCCTCGAGGTGGTGGACGGTCTCGCGGCGTCCCCCGAGCGACCGGGGGCCTCGGGGCCGTCGGCGCAGAGCTCCAGCGTCCTCGAGGCTCGAGGCCACGAGGCCCTTCGGCAGGCGGTCACTTCCCGGCGTGGAGACGACCACGCCTTCGAGCCGGTCGCCGCGGCGGTGTTGCGCTGGCGGCGCGCCGGACGCTCCGTGGTCGCGCTCGCGGCCTCGCCGGGCCACGCCTCTCGAATCGAAGGGGTGATGGGGCTCTACGCGGTTCGCACCGCGGTGGTCGAGCCGCAACCCCTCTCCGAGCTCACGGTGGGCGCCAACGTGGACCTCGTCGTCATGACGGGCTCCTTGTCGCAGGGCCTGGAGTTCGGCAGCTCATCGGGGCTGAGGCAGGACTCACCTCTCGCGAAGTGGGTGGTCCTGGGCGTCGACGACGTAGTCCCGCACCACCGGCGCTCCGAGCGGCGCCCCAAGGCCGCAGTTGTCCGCGAGGCGCTGCTCCAGGCCTTCAAGGATCTCGAGCTCGGCGCCTTCGTCGTCCACGCGGACTACGGGGTGGCGCGCTACGACGGGCTCATCCACATCGAAGTCGACGGCCTCGCCGCGGACTTCCTGCGGCTCTACTACCGCGACAACCACGTCCTCTACGTCCCGATCTACCGGCTGGACCGCGTGCAGCGGTACGCCGCGGAGGACGGCACGACGCCCGTCCTGGACAAGCTGGGCGGGGATGGCTGGCAGAAGACCAAGACCCGGGCGCGGAAGGCGGCCGAGAACATCGCGAAGGAGCTGGTGGCGGTGCAGGCCGCCCGGAAGGCCAAGCCCAGGGCCCCCTACGCGCGGACCGACGCCTACTTCGCCGAGTTCGAGGCGGCGTTCCCCTACGACGAGACCGAGGATCAGGAGCGCGCGATCGCCGAGGTCATGGCCGACATGGACGCCGGGTGCCCCATGGACCGCCTCGTCTGCGGCGACGTGGGCTTCGGCACGACGGAGGTGGCGATCCGCGCCGCCTTCCGCGCGGTCCTCGACCGCCGTCAGGTGGCGGTTCTGGTGCCGACCACGGTGCTGGCGGAGCAGCACGGACGATCGTTCGAGGCCCGCCTTCAGGGCTACCCGGTCTCCGTCGCCGTCCTCTCCCGTTTTCGCAGCTCGGAGGAGGAGGCCGACATCCTCGCGCGGCTCGCGAGCGGTCGCCTGGACGTGGTGGTTGGCACGCACCGCATGTTGTCGTCGGACGTGCGCTTCAAGGACCTCGGTCTCCTGATCGTGGACGAAGAGCACCGGTTCGGCGTCAAACACAAGGAGCGTCTGAAGCAGCTGAAGGCGTTGGTCGACGTGCTCACGCTCACCGCC
>SXOO01000218.1 GCA_005776725.1 Pseudomonadota bacterium
GAGCCCAGCGATCCGGCCCGCGTCCTTCGTGGCCTGACGCTGGCTGTCGCTGAAGTAGGCCGGGACCGTGATCACCGCCTCGGGGATCGTCTCGCCGAGGTAGGCCTCGGCCGCCTCCTTGAGCTTCCGCAACACCTGGGCCGAGATCTCGGGTGGAGCGTAGGTCTTGCCGCGCATGCGGAAGTGGGCGTCACCGTTCTGCGCCTCCTCCACGGTGTACGGCATGCGCTTCATTTCGTTGCGCGTCTCGCTGTACTTCTGGCCGATGAAACGCTTGGCCGAATAGACCGTGTTTTCGGGGTTGGTCACCGCCTGCCGGCGCGCCACCTGGCCGACGAGGTAATTCCCCTTGTCGTCCACGGCCACGACCGACGGAGTGGTCAGCGCGCCCTCCTGGTTGGCGATCACCTTGGGCGTGTTGCCCTCCATGACGGCCACAACGGAGTTGGTTGTCCCGAGATCGATACCGACAATCTTGCCCATGTCACACCCCCTTCCGGTTGAGGCCCGCACCGGCGCAGAACTACTCCATGGCAGGCAGCCACGAACACCGTGGGTACCCACCCCGTCCGCACCTCGTTGAGGGGGCTGGAGGAGGACTGCGACGGCCAATGACGGCCGCACTCGCGTTGCTCGACGTCTTCTCGGAATTCCCGTAGTTCGTCGGCCGGCAACGCCGGGCCGAAACATAGGCTGGGGTCGGGGGGTGTCAAGTGAGGCAAAACAGGGCCAGACGGTCGGTGGGGAGCGTCCTTACATGGCTCGCGATCGCCGCGGGGTGCGGCCCCGGAGAGGGCGAGCTCCTCCCCGTCGATCTCGGCGGCCCCGCTCTCGGGGCTCGTCCGCTGCTGATCCTCACGCCCCAGTCGCGGCAGGCCACGCCCATGCTGAGCGAGCAGGCGTTCGAGCACCTCGAGGCGCTGGAGACCCTCGAGCGCCTCGACGCGTCCACGGCCGAGGTGCTTCGCAAGGCGCTGAGCTCCGGCTTACCCGCCGTAGAGGTGGCGGCTGCGGAGAAAGGCGCGGAGCTCATCGGCGCGTCGACGAAGGCGGACCCGGCTCGGGTGGACGCCGCTGAGGCGCTGCTGGCGGGGCTGGTCACGGGTCATGCCGACGCTTCGGCGGCGGCTCGCCTCGCCTTGGACGCCCTCACCACCGATCAGCGCCAGGCGCTGCTCGAGCGCGCGTTGTCCTCGACCGAACCGAAAGAGCTGCACGGCGTTGCTTGCGCCTGGCCGCGGTTGCTCCCTCCGGAGGGCCTCGCGGATGGTCTGCCCGCGATGTTGTCGCGCCTGCCACCGAGGCTCGTCTTTATCGCCCTTGCCGGCGACTGCGGCGGGGCAGCGGGGGACTCGTCCTTGTCCAACTGCGGCCGGACTCCCAGCCCGGCCGCCGGGGGGTCAGGGGGTTGCCCCCCAGGTGAGAACTGCGGCCGGACTCCCAGCCCGGCCGCCGGGGGGGCTGAGGGCCGCCCGCCGGGCGTGAATCCTGGCGAACCACCGTCGCCGCCCCTCGCTGACCCGGCCCATCGGGCCGCGGCGGTGGCGTGCGCGCTCGGCGTGGCCCCGGTCGCTGACCTGACGCCGCTACTCGAGTTTCTCCCGGCCGCGCCAGGGCCCGTGGCGTCCGCGTTGACGCGGAACGTCAGTGCGCTCCAGGGGCAAGCGGCAGCCGTGGTCACGGCGCTCGACGCGGTGGCCCAAGCCGCCACCGACGGAGACGGCCCCGCGGTCGCGGAGGCGCGCGCGGCGTTCGGGGTGAGCGACGGCTACGCCTCGCTGGCGGTGCTGGTCCGGGCCGGGAGCCCCGCCCTCAGGCGCGAGGCGTTGCGGGCGCTGGGGCGGCTTGGTGAGACCAAACGCCTCGCCCACTCGAGCCTCGCCGCGGCGCTCGACAAGGCTTCCGAGGCGCCAGATGGAGCGACACGCGCGCACGTGGCCGAGATCCTGGGCCTGGTGGACGATGGGCGCGTCCTGCCCATCCTCACCCTGCTGGTACGCGACGGCTCGACCGAAGTACGGGCCGCCGCTGCTTATGCAGCTGGGCGCTCGGGGAATCGGAAGTTCGCCAAGGTGCTGGTCGAGCACGGGACGCTGGACAGCTCCGACCGCGTTCGCGACGCGGTGTTCGCCGCGCTCGAGCACCTGATCCATGGCCACCCGCTGCCGCCCCCTTCGATGGTCACGGCGTGGCTCACGGACCCGGAGCCGAAGGGCGACCTCCCCTACTTCGGTCGGGACTTCGTCGCCTGGCGGGAGTGGTACCAGAACCCGTAGACCGTAGCCTGCGGCTCGTGTCGCCAAGGCGGACCAAGCTTCAGGGGTTACCAGCGCGCGGCGTAGCCACGGGTGTCGTAGTGCACGAAGCCTGAGTAGAACCCAATGCCGCCCTGCTTCATCCGCCCGGACCTGATCAGCTTCTCGATCGCCGCCTTGACCTGCCGCGGGCTCATGCCCCCGACCGTGATGTCGGCCGCCATCCCCCGCATGTGGTAGCTGCTCTTGGCGCCGCCGACCGCCAGATTGTGCTGGGGCGAGCGGTACCCGGAGATGATCGCTATGGGGCCCACCTCCGCGCGCAGCACCTCCAGGTTCTGCGCCAGCTCGCGGAGCTTCGGCACCACCGAACGCGGCGTGCCACGGCCATCCTTGCTGGCGAACTCGCTGAGCGAGAAGTTCGCGGTGAGCGCGCCCGAGCTGAGCGGATCGTCCTCCACCTTGTGCTTCCCGTCGTGGTCTAGGTCCGGCATGGCGCGCGCCTCGAGCGCGAGCTCTGTGGCGGGCCCGATTCGTCCATCCACCTCCAGAGCGTTCGCGCGCTGGAAGGCGGCGATCGCCTCGACGGTGTTGGGACCGAAGCTCCCGTCGTCCGGCGTGCGGACAACGTTCTGGTACCGCCGGACCTGCTCGCGCGAGAAGCCCCGTTGTTCGTTGTAGCGAACGGCGCTGCGCTCGGCCGCTGGGGAGAGCAGGTTCTGCTTCTTGGGCGCGACGGACTTCGCCCCTTGCGCGTAGTTGGTCGCCTTGAGCGGATTGGCCGCCTGCGGCGAGGCGGCCTGGGTCTCCGGGCGCGGCGCCTGGCCTGCAGGGGTCGTCTGTAATTCGGGCATACCTGCTTCTCCTCGGGTCCCTTGGCCCCGGGTGGGGTCGCGAGTCCGTGATGCCGTTCAACCCCACCACCGGCAAGTAGCTCCCGTAACGTCGTGGGATCCTTAGCCGGTGTGGCGTATCAGCCTCACGAAGCACGTCTCATGCCACGCCTCAGGGCCGGGTGTTTGGGTGACAAGGGGGTGTGCGACGGCTAATGTCGAAGCGCGGCGTAACCACCTTTCTATGCACGAAGACCCACCGGATCAGGATTCCCGCAGCGGCAGCCCGGCGCGCCGGAGCGCCCTCTTTGCCGACACCGCGTCCGTCGCTGGAATGCAGGGCGAGCCGTTCGGGAAGTACCGTCTCATCGAGCAGATCGGCCAGGGTGGCATGGGCGAGGTGTGGCTAGCCACGCGCGCGGGTGTTGCCGGTTTCGCGAAGACCGTGGTGATCAAGCGGCTCCACACGGCCATGGCGGAGCGAACACGCCTCGCGGAGATGCTCATCCGCGAGGCCAAGATCTCGAGCACGCTGCAGCACGCCAACATCGTGCAGATCTACGAGCTCGGTGAAGCCGAAGGCCGGCGCTTCATCGCCATGGAGTTCGTGCGGGGCATCGACCTCTACCGCCTGCTTTACCGAGCCGCGGTCGCCGCCGTCGAAATCCCTCAGGAGGTGTGCCTCTTCATCATCGCAGAGGTCTTGCGCGGCCTCGATCATGCCCACAGGGCGCGGGGCGCGGACGGCGCCCCGCTCGGCCTCATCCACCACGACGTCTCTCCGTCGAACATCCTGCTCGGCGTGCAGGGCGCGGTGAAGATCGCCGACTTCGGCGTGGCGCGCGCTCGCTTCAGCCCGGAGTTCGGCGGCGGTTCGTTCGGCGCGCTGCGCGGCAAGCTCGGCTACATGTCGCCCGAACAGGTCGAAGGGAAGGCCGTCGACCATCGGTCCGACCTCTTCTCGGTAGGGACCTGCCTCTACGAGATGCTCACGCGGAAGCGGCTGTTCCGGGGCAAGACGGACGTCGAGACCCTCGCGAACGTGCGTGCCTCAGAGATCGAGCCGCGTCTGGCGCGGCACCCCGAGCTGTCCGAGTCCGTAAAGTCGATCCTGCGGCGCGCTCTCTCCCGTCCGCGCGACCGGCGATTCCAGTCCGCCCGGCACTTCTTCGACGCCATCGAGGCACACCTCTTCGAGCGCCAGAGCCGCAGCGGCGCGCGGGATGTGTCGGCGCTCGTCAACGACCTCCTGAGCAGACCGATCGTCGAGCCGCCGCAGCGCTCCGGCACGTCGACCGGGTCGGCGTGGACGCTCAGCGGGACCGGCTCCGGCAGCTTCCCTGTGAGCGGCGGGAGTGGACTCCTCTCCACACGCGGGGGCGGACCGTTCTCGCTCACCCCGGGGACCTCCGCGCTCGTAGGCGTCGGCCCAGACGGCCTCGTCCTCGACACTGGCAAGCGGTGGCAACGCAGTGGGCGGCTGCGCGAGACCGAGCTCTTCATCGAGACGGGCCCACAGCGCTTCGCGGGGCCCTTTGGCGTCGACAACCTGCGCGTGATGATCATTGGCAGGCGGGTAACACCCGAGCAGCGGGTCAGCATCGATGGTGGCACGGCGCTCTCCTCGCGCGACGTCATCACCCATTACCAGGGCCTCTCTGAGGGCTGGCCAGACGGTGAGCCCACCGATCTCGCGCTGTTCGATCGGTTCACGCTCGGCGCCCTGCTGGCCAGTTACGCGCGTGCCCGAAACACCGGGCGCCTCGTGCTCGTCCGGGGACACGGTCAAGCTCGTCCCGAAGACGCATCGTCGGGCGGCTCGAGTGGGCGCGACACCCGCGAGCTGTGGTTCTCGGCCGGGCGTATCGTGCGGCTGGGCACCAGCGTTCCGGAGGACCAGCTCGGGCGGCGGTTATTGGCCGAAGGCCTGATCAACGCCACGCAGCTCGAGGTCGCGGCGGCGCGCGCGGGTGGCGGGGATCTGGTGATCGCGCGGCAGTTGGTGCGGCTGGGTTTCGTCAGCCAGCTCGAGCTCGGCAAGGCCGTGGCTCGCGAGCTCGAGCGTCGCTTCACCGAGCTCTTTCGCTGGGTCGCGGGGCGCTCCGCGTTCTACCTGGACGAGCAGCTCCCTCAAGACGGCGTCCGACTCGACATCGATCCGCTCTCGCACCTGCCGCCTGCGTTTCGCCGCTCCTTCACCGAAGCAGAGCTCATGGACTACTTCGCGCGCACGGGAAACCTTCGGGTGCAGTTCACCTCAGAGGGTTTGGACCTCGCGGCGCTGAAGCTGCCACCGCAGGAGATGCTGGTGCTCGAAGCTCTGAGGGGGCCTGCAGTGCCGGTGAGCGAGCTGGTGGCTCGGGTGAGCATGGGACCCGGTGAGACCGAGCGGGTGCTGCGGCTTGCTTTCCTCGCGCACCAGCTCGGCCTCCTTCGGGCCGTAGCCAAGCTCCCGGACAGTTGGTAGCCGGTTACTCCGCGGGTACGTCACCGATCGCGTGGCTCAGCACCGTGTGGAGCTGAAGGCCAGCGCTGCCCTTCCAGATCAGCGCCACGGGCACATCCCACCGCTCGAGGTCGAACCAGATGGTGCCTGCTGCTGCAGTCCCGCTGAGGAGCGCCTTGCACTCGGTCGCGCCGAACGAGCCCTTCCGGGGCTTCAGCTGCGTCCTGCCCACGTCCAGCACGAAGCTACCGCAGTCGATCTGGGCGGCTTGCGCCTTCAGGTACCCCGCGACCCCGCTGGTCAGCGCCTTCGTCGCGGTTGCGACGGCAGCGTCAGCGGCCTTCTGCGCCTTGGTCGCGTCTGCCAGGGCGACCTCTGCGGCCTTCTGGGTCTCCTTCGCCGCGGCCTCGCTCTCAGTGCCCGCCACCGCGGTTGCCGCGGCCTTCGCGGCGTCCACCTCAGCCTGCTTCACCGTGACGGTGGTGGCCGCTGCTGTGGCAGCGCTCTTGGCCTCCGAGAGCGTCGCGTCCAGCGTGGTCTGCACCGAAGAGCTGTCGATCGCGATCGCGACCTGGGCCGACACGAGCTTGCGGCCCAAGGCGATCCCGCCGTTCTGAGAGCGCCAGCCAGCCAACGTCCACCCCTTGATGGCGAGCGCCGTGGTCCCGAAGACATTCGCGTACTCCGGGGCCTCGGCAGGAACGGCAGCGGTCTCGGGCGCCTTCCCGGGCGTGACCGAGTTGAGCGTGGGGGCGGGGGTCCACCACGCCTTCTTCGCGTCGCTCACGAGGACGTGATCGCCCCAGAGCGCCCAGGTCTTCACGGCGACGGGCGTCTTGCCCTTTACGAGGTCGTCCCCACCGCCGGCGGCGAGCGGCGCGCCCCGCACCGAGTCCCCAGCCTGCTCCACCACTGCGAGCGGGCCCGCGATGACCGTCTCGCCGCCCACCGGCTTGAAGCGCGCATACACCTCGACCTTGAGCGCCGCGGCCTTGCCTTCGAGCTCGACCTCGGTGAAGCAAGACGCTTGGGTCACCGTGTACCGCTTCTTCTCCTGCGGGCGCAGCGGCCACTCGGCCCAGGCCTTCTCGTTTACGAATGCGCCGACTCCCTTCTTGGCGAAGGGATCCCACGAGCGTTGCGCCTTCCCGTCGGCAAAGCAGACGTGCTTCCCGGCTTTGGTCTCGAGCGTGGCCCACACGTAGATATCGTCACCGGTGAGGACCTCCGTGGACTTGTTCTCCAGCTCCACGGTGAGCGCGAGGCCGTAGAAGGGTCCGCTGTGGCGGACCGCGGTGTTCTTCGCCGGGTCGTCCACCGCGGCGATGTTCCACGTCTTGAACGCCGGCGAGTGCAGGCGGGCGTCCACCACCTGAAGCGCCACCTTGTCCTTCCAGGGCTCCCAGCCCTCGGTCTGCCTCTTGGTCCAGTCCTTGGGGTTCTCGATGTCTTCGCAGACGCGTCGAAGGCGGGGCAGCCACTCGCTCTCTCCGGCGCCGGTCTCTTGGTCGGGTACCTCCATCGCGCGCCGGGCACGGCCGTCGTTGGCGTCGGCGAGGCGCTGCTCGGTGAGCGGGAGCACGACCTGTCCCCGCCGCGGCGAGGGCTCGGGTGCAGACGTGGACGTGCAGGCGGCGAGGCCCGCGCACAAGGCGAAGAGACGGCGAGTATTCATTCTGGAGGCCTCCGGGTCAATGTGCGGCGCACGCTACTCCCGGTCACCCGCGCCCGCAACGGGGGCGGCCTCCACTCTCCGGGGAGCTCTGCTGCCCCGGCCCCAGCATGAATTGCCCCCTCCCGTCCTCAGCTCCGCGCGGCGCCCATCGAGGCGCCGTCGAGCGTGCACCGCGCTTCTGTTGCCGCGCGCAATGATGCTGCTAACATGGCAATTCTCTGCGGCGTGGGCCCCCAGCGCCGGATCTCAGCCGCCTTCGCGGCTGGGGGCAGAGGCGCCGGGACAACCCGGTGGCGGGCGCGTCTCAGGAGCTGTCGGTTCGCATGGCCAAGGTCACGGTCAAGATCCCCACCCCCCTTCGGAAATTCACTGCCGGTCAGGACCTCGTCTCAGCGGAGGGTCCCACCGTGCTCGCGGTAGTGGACGAGCTCGAAGCCCGTCATGCCGGACTCAAGGCGAAGCTCGTCGACGAGAACAACAAAGTCAGACGGTTCATAAACATCTACTGTAACGAGGACGACGTCCGTTTCCTTCAGGGCGTCAGCACGGAGCTCAAGGACAATGACGTGCTCTCCATCATCCCCGCGATAGCGGGCGGTCGTTGAACGCACTCGGCCGGGACGCGCTCGCCCCCCTGCGCGACGCCATGGCCGAGTGGGCCATGCAATGGTACCCCAGGGAGTGCTGCGGGCTGATCGTCGAGCGCGGCGGAGCGCTCGAGTCATGGCCCTGCGACAACCTCCAAGACAAGCTGCACGCCATCGACCCCGAGCTATACTCGCGGTCGGCGGTCACGGCGTACAACTTCGACCCCCGCGTCTTTCAGCGGGTTTCCGAAGCGGGCGGCAGCGTCCGCGCGATCTTTCATTCCCACACGGACCGGGGCACCGCCTTGGGCGCTTACTTCAGCGACGAGGACATCCTCGACGCGCTGGGCGGCGACCTCGATGGCGACCCGATCCTCCCTGGGATGGACTACGTTGTCTTGTCGGCCCGGGTTGGCGGCGTCGACGATATGAAGCTCTTCCGATGGGACGAACAGACCCGAAGGTTCGTGGAAGTATGAGCGGGCGCGACGAGACAAGGCCGATGCTCACGGTTACTGGGCTGCTCGCTGGACACAGCGAGCACGTCAAGACCACCATTGCGGCTCTGCGCGTCCTCGTGAAGGACGTGCTCCCCGAGGTGGAGGAGCGCGTCTACCCCGGCTGGAAGGCGATCGGCTTCCGACACCCGGAGGCCGGTTTCATCGGTGGGCTGTTTCCGATGGCAGACCACGTCAAGGTCGCCTTCGAGAGCGGGGCCCGCCTGTCGGATCCCGCCGGCGCGCTCGAGCTGCCGAAGTCCAGCGGGAAGACGGTCCGCTACGTCACGGTCACAGGTCCTGACGCCATCGATCGCGCCACGCTCACCGCGCTGTTGCTAGAGGCCGCCGCGCAGCGCCGCTGAGCGTTCGGGCCGCAGCAGCGCCGCGCCTACATCGTGAACGCGTACATCAGCGTGAACGGGATCAGCGGGACGGACCGGTTGTCCCCCATGAGCGGAATGCCCGCCATCATGTCGCCGTCGAGATAGCCGAACACCCCGCGGATCACGTGCTGACCCACCTTCACGCCCACGCTCGGCGTGACGTAGAGCATGTTCATCTCGCTGTCCTTCACCTCTTCGCCCGCGAGCTTGTCCGCGGTCTCGTAGAGGAAGCCGACGTCGAGCCCCCAGAGGAAGGCGAGCGACCCGAGGTCCACGCTCCCCTGGAGCACCAACGCCGGGTCGATCAGCAGGCCGCTCTGCGTCTCGACCTCGGGATCGCCCTTCTTCGGGGCGAGGTCACGTGCGAAGTGCAGCGTGGCCGAGACCCGCGCGCCCACCTCGAACACCGGACCTGCCACGGCGGCGATGACGTTGGCCCCGATTCGCAGCCCGTGCATGTTGTCCGAGGTGGTGGTCTGATCGCTGGCGAGGTCGGCCGGTACTTTGCCGAGGTCGATCTTGCCGCCCAGTTCGGCGCCGACCCCGACCACCCCAAACTTCCCCTTCCAGCCAGCACGCAGCTCGAGATCGGCCAGCCCGAACGATGACTTCTCGGGGTCGGAGGCCACGCTCTTGTTGCGCATCACCAGCCCGGCCCCCGCGTAGACGCCCCCCCAAATCGTGTAGTTGGCCGAGATACCGATGGGGATGTGCGTCACCGTCGGATCCAGGTCGTCTCGCTCGCCGTCCGCGTCGAACTTCGCCTCGAGCTTGGCGAAGCCCACGGAGGCCGTGGCCTGGAGCTGTGCCGAGGCCGTGGCAGATCCCAGTAAGACGGCCACTGCTAGACCCCAGCGCGCCCGCGCGCTGCGGCGGAGCTCGGTCTCGGCCTGGGTCGACGCCATCGCAGGCACGTTCTTCGTGTAGCTCTCGTTCATCACTTCTCTCCCTTTGCGCCCACTGGGGCGCTCGTCGTGGGTGGGCCAGGTGTGGTCGGGCGCGGCGGGATCGCCTCAGTCGGGGTGAAGGTCGCGTCGCGGAGCGCGACCTGGCCTTGGCGTGCGAGGTCGACCGCCTTGCCGAGGATCCGCGCGGCCTCGCCGGGCGCGTGGAACCCCGTGGAGTTCTCCGCCTCGATGAAGTCGAGCAGGAACTGCGCCTTCCGCTGCAGTGACTGCGCCGGCCACAAGGAGTCATCCGACGCCCCGGCGCTGCGCTTCGCGCCGATGTCGTCGATGAGCTGAACCACCGCGTCCATGGCGGCGTTGCGCATCTCGTAGGTGCGGAGCTGTATCGCTTCCACGCGCGCCTTCAGCTCGTCCTCGGGGAACCGGTGACAGGTCTGGCAGGCGCGGTTCACGTTGAGCAGCGGGCTGCGGATGTGGTGGTCGCTGATCTTCTGCGCGCCCGCCCGCTTGTAGGGCATGTGGCAGTCGGCGCAGCTCACGCCGGAGCGTGCGTGGACGCCCTGGCTCCAGAGCTCGAACTCCGGGTGCTGCGCCTTCAGCGCCGGTGCACCGCTCTTCGCGTGGACCCAGTCTTTGTGGCCGTTCTCCTCGTAGTAGCTCAGGATTTCGTCGGCCTTGAGGCCCTTGTGCCAGGGGTAGACCAGGCGCTTCTCGGGCCCCTTGAAGTAGTACTCCACGTGGCATTGGCCGCAGACGTACGACCGCATCTCCGCGCGCGAGGCGTCGCGGTTCACGTCGTAGTCTTGGCCCTTCCAGGCTTTCATGCCCTCGATGAAGCCGGGGCGCGTCACGCGGAGCGACATCGACGCAGGGTCGTGGCAGTCGATACAGGCTACCGGGTGCTCGGCCAGCTTCTTCGCTTCGGCATAAGGCATCGGATTGACCTTTTCGAAGCCCTTGGTGAGGTCGCCGTCGCCCGCCTTCTTGTAGACGCCAAACATCGACGCGTGGCAGTGCAGACAGGTCCCCGGCTGCTTCGCCACCTGCTGCCGCTCGGTGAATACCTGGTCCTCCAGCATGAACGCGTGCCCGCGCTCCTCGCGGAAGTCCTTGGCGAACGCATAGCCGGCCCAGATCGCCTTCAGCCGAGGGTCCTCCTCGATCTTCGACGTCGCGACCACCGTCCGCGGGTCGCTCGCGGTGGGCGTCCGAGGCTCGGCCTCGCTGCCGCCGAAGCGCGTCCGCACCATGTCCACCGTCTTTCGGTAGTCGTCGTAGTGCTGCGGGAAGTTCTTCCCCCACACCGCGGGGTCCGTGATGTCGTCGCTGAGCTCGACCACCTTGAAGAAGGCGCTCTTGGCCTCCCCCTGGTGCTCGGCGATGTTGGAGAGGAGTCCGGCCGCCCCGGCGGCGAGCCCGCCCGCCACGATCGCCGCAACGCCGGCCGCCCAGAGCGGGATGTGGCCCTGGCCCTGCCCGCCGGACCGCCCGGCGTGGCCGGGAGCCCCGCCCGGACCTGCCTGTTGCTTCTCCCCCGAGTGTGAATCCGCCATTTCGATCCTCCGTCCCTCAGTCGTCTCGGTTCGCGTGGCCCACTCGGGCGTGGCAGGTGGTGCAGGGCGTGCGGTCGGCAGGCCGTGCCGCGTCCATCGCGTGGACGGTATCGCTATGGCAGCCCCGGCACCGCTGTTCGACGATGGCAAGGTTCGCGGGTGTGATCTGGATCACGTCCGGGAAGCGGCCTGTGGTGAACGCGCTCGAGTGGTGGTAGCCGTTCGAGGCCTTCGCCAGCCACTTCGCGGGGCCGGTGGGCGTGTGGCAGTCGTTGCACACGGCGACCGATCGGTGGCTCGAGCGCAGCCAGCCGGTGACCTGCTCCTCCATGACGTGGCAGTTCCCGCACGCGGCCGGGTCGTCGGTGAGGTAGCTCCACCCGCGCGCATATACGAACGTGTAGCCGCCGACACCAGCGAGCGAGCCCATGGCCACGGCGGCCACCACTACGACGGCGCCAACGGTCACTGTCCGGCGCATGGGGCCTCGTCCTCGGGAGTCCGGCTGCGGACGACGCGAGCCCCGCCGGGTTGTGCTCCCCGCGTCATGAGCGTGTCCACCCACAACGCGCCGTCATGCCGATACACCAGCTGCGCCGCGGCGAGCCGGCCTTGGGTGAGCGCCTCGGCTACGGCCGCGAGACTTGCCGAGCCTGCGCCCGGGGAGCCAGCCGCCACACCGTGCGGCGCCTCCGACGACAGAGTAGTGGCCTGTGCCCGGATGCGCACCTCCACGAGCTCGGTGCACACCTCGATGTCGCGCAACAGCGCGGCGACGCCGTCCGCGTCCAGGCTTCCTTCGTAAAGCGGTGAGATCACGGGACACTCTCCAAGGAAGGCACGTGGCACTGCGCACAGCTCTGCCGCCACGGGTGGGAGGAGCGAATCGGGTCGGGTCCGGTCGGGCCGTGGCACGCGAGGCAGCGCTCGCGCAGGAAGGTCCCGTGGGGGATGGTGGGCGGGGCCCCCTCCCACGCGCGGTCCCCCCGCGGCGCAGCCCACGGGGTGACCGGCGCGACCGGGAGGCTGCTGATCGCGACGCCGCCACCCCACGCCTTGTGAGTGTCGGGCCGCTCGCCTTTCCCTGGCCAGGCTGGAGGTACGGGGCTGTCTCCGGGCACGTGGCACTGGGTGCACGACGACATCGGGTGGTGGCTCGGAAAGCCGGCCCGCAGGGAGCCGATCTCCAGGCCCTGGCCATGGCACGCGAGGCATGCCGTGGAGTCGCGCTGGAAGCCGTGGGCCACGGGGTGTGGGATGGTCGGAGGCGCTCCGTCCCACGCACGCCGCTCGGCACGGCGCGCCGTCCACCCGGCCACCTGCTCCGGCGGAGGCGGCGGCCCGAACGCCTCTGGCTCCTGGCCGGACGCCTCGAGGCGGGCCGGCGTGACGACGCGGGGCTCCTTCGCGTTCGTCTCGCGCAGCTTGGAGTAGGGTTTCGCCTGGGCGATCGTGCTGCCACCCGACGCACCGCTGGCGACCTGACCTAGCTTCTCCACCTCGGGGAGCGGTGCGGGCTTCGCGCGCTGCGTGCTCGTCCCGGCGGCGAAACCTACGAACGACACGCCGAGGACGGTCGCCAACGCCACCCAGAGGCCAGAGCCCTCCGGCTGGTGCGAGCTCATGACGGCCGACCCGAAGCGGGCAGCCGTACCAGTCGGGCCGCGCACTTCTTGTAGTCTGGCTGCTTCGAGAGCGGGTCGTGCGCGTCGAGCGTGAGGTGGTTCACGAGCAGCCGCTCGTCGAAGAACGGGATGAACAAGGTGCCCTTGGGCGTGGTACCGCGCCCGTCGATCCACACGGGGAGGTCGAGCCGGCCCCGGCGCGTCTCGATGCGCACCAGCTCTCCCTCGTGGACCCCGAGCTCGCGGGCGTCCTGGGCGTTCACCTCGACGTAGGCGTTGGGCATCGCGCGCCGCAGCTGCGGGATGCGCATCGTCATGGTGCCCGAGTGCCAGTGCTCGAGCACACGGCCCGTGCACAACCACAGCGGGTACCCGGCGTCCGGTGCCTCGGGAGGCGGCGCGTAGTCCTGCAGCCAGAGCTGAGCGCGGCCGTCCTTCGTGGTGGAGTGGTAGAACTCCACGCCCGCGCCGCGTTTTACGTAGGGGTCATCGAACTCCGCGAAGCGGAAGCGGGTCTCGCGCCACGAGCCGTCGGTTTGCTGCACCACCGGCCATCGGAGGCCTCGGTGCTGCACGTACTCGTCGTACGGCGCCAGGTCCTTGTGCTTCTTCTTGGTGAACGGCCGGTACTCCTCGAAGAGGGCACGGTCAACGTTCACGCCCCCGCTGTAGTAGCGGCTCCACTCCCAGACGGGCACCTCGGCGCCGTCCTTGTCGGTCATCCGGAACAAGAAGCGGCCGTCCTTGTCCTTCATCCCGGCAAAGCCCCGGTCGTACAGCGCCCGGGCCACGGCGATCAGCTGCCACGCGTCGTCGCGCGCTTCGCCGGGTGGCTCGACCATCTTGAACCACTGCTGGGTCCGGCGCTCCGAGTTGCCGGTCATCCCGTTCTTCTCCACCCACATCGCGGAGGGCAGCACCAGGTCGGCGATCTGCGTCGTGGCGGTGGGGTAGACATCCGAGACGATCAGGAACTTCTTCGGGTCCTTTCGGCTCGGGTCCACCAGCAGGCCCCGGTTCGGGAGCGTCTGGGCCGGGTTGGTCACCTGCACCCAGATCGTGTGGATGTCGCCGCCCGCCTCGGCGGGGGTGGAGAAGCGCTTCCACATCTCCACCGTGTGGTAGCCGGGTTGGTCGTGGATCCGCCCCGCCGGGACGTTCCAGAGGGCCTCGGTCTCCGCCCGGTCTTCGGGCTTCGCCACCAGGCGTCCACCCGGCAACGCGTGGGCGAGCGTCCCCACCTCGCGCACCGTGCCACACGCCGAGGGCTGGCCCGTCAGGCTCGTGGGCGCGTCGCCTGGCCGGCCGAAGTGCCCGCTGAGGAGGTGAACGGCGTGGACGAGAGTGTTCACGGCCGTCCCCTGGGTGTGCTGGTTCATCCCCATGCACCAGAGGCTCGTGATCCTGAGCTTCCGGTCGCTGAAGAGGTCTGCGAGGAGGCGGAGCTTCGCCGCGGGAACTCCCGAGAGCGCCTCGACCTTCTCCGGCGTGTACTTCGCGAGGTGCGCTCGGAACGCCTCGAAGTCAGAGGCATCGCCGAGCAGCGACATGGGCTCTGCGTTCTTGCGGAACGAGCAGTGCTTCTCCACGAAGTCCTTGTCCCAGGTCCCCCGGGACACCAGCTCGCACATGATGCAGTTGGCGATCGCCGTGTCGGTGTGGGGCTCGAACTCGAGGTAGTGATCCGCAAAGGCCGTGGTGCGTGTGCGCCGCGTGCCCAGGTCGATCAGGGTCACCTTCTCGCCGCGGCTGCGGCGGTCCATGAGCCGGGAGAACAGGACAGGGTGCATCTCCGCCGGGTTGTTGCCCCACGTGATCACCACATCGCAGACATCCAGGTCGTCGAAGCAGCCGGCGGGCTCGTCCACGCCATACGTCGCCAGGAACCCCGTGACCGCGCTGGCCATGCAGAGCCGCGCGTTGGGGTCGATCTGGTTCGAGCCGAGGCCGCCCTTCATGAACTTGAGAGCCGCGTAGCCCTCCGGGATCGTCCACTGCCCGCTCCCGTAGATGGCGAAACCCCTCGGGTCCAGGAGGACGCGGTCCGCGATCACACCAATGGCCTCCTCCCACGAGACGGGCACGAGCGCGCCGTCCTTCCGCAGAAGCGGCTGCTTCAGCCGATCGGGTCCGTAGAGCGCGAGGCCAACGTGGTAGCCCTTGACGCACAGGAGCCCCTTGTTCACCGCGGCCTTCCGGTCGCCGGCGATCTGGGTGATCTTGCCGTCCTTCACGCCCACCTGAACGTGGCAGCCCGTCCCGCAGAAGCGACAAGGCGCCTTGTCCCAGCTCACGCCATCGGCGGCGGCAGGTGCGGCCCCGCTGATCGCCGCGGTTGCGGCGGCCAGAGCGGTGGCCTTGAGGAAGTCGCGGCGGGCGACCTCCGACTCTGGGGATCGGCCATCGGGGTTGAAGCTCGTCACGGCGTCTCCTCCTTTGAGTCGCGGGAGCCGGCGCGGCGCTCGGGGTGCGAGGTCGCAGCATCGGGGTGTTCGTCATGGCTTGGGGATCGTCCGCCGGTGAGCGGGTCCACCGAGGCAAGTGGTCGCTGCGCCTCAACGGTGCGCGGGACGCACGCTTCCCCGGCAAGAGAGCCGCTCTCGTGCAGGTCGGAGAAGTCGTTGAACGCTACTTGCACGTCGAGCACGCCGGGCATGGAGCGCAGGGCGTCCAGGTAAGCGCGGTCCTCCTCGTGCGAGCGGGTCTCCACCACGACCGGGAGGCGACCGTTCGCCACCTCACCCAGGGTGAGCCGGGTGTCGCGCGCCAGGGCCTCCCGGAGCTCCGTGTAGGGCGCGTCCAGAGGGGAGAGGCTGAGCACGGCGCCGATGATCGGCATCACGGGGCCTCACGATCGAGACGCAGCTCCCCGGTGAAGATCGCGGAAGACAGCTTTACCCCGAGGGTGAAGATGATCCCGCCCGCCGCCCAGATCCCGGCCGTGATCTTCCACTCCGTGACCGTGGGCGTGTACTCGACCATCTCGTGCAGCGTGCTCGGGATGAAGCCCGGCACGATGAGGCCCATCCCCTTCTCGATCCACACTCCGCAGAAGGTCATGGCGCAGGCCAGGCCGATCCACTTCAGGTGCTGCTGAGGGTTGGCGCCCAGAAGTATCGCGGCGGCCACCACGTTGAGCCCGATGGCCGTCCAGATCCACGGGACCAGCCCGTCCTTCCCGTGGGAGCCGAAGTACAGATACTCCGCGGCAGCCACGTGGCTCCCGCCGGTGTAGAACTCCGTGAAGACCTCCGAGAGCACCATGAACAGGTTGGCCAGTACGGCGACCCGCAGGATCCGGAGGATGGTGCGGAGCGCGTCATCTCCCACCCACATCTCCGTGAAGCGGCGCACGGCCAGCAGCGCGAGGACGATGAACGCCGGCCCGGTCACGAAGGCCGAGGCGATGAAGCGCGGCGCCAGGATCGCCGTGTTCCAGAACGGTCGTCCGCCGAGCCCGCTGTAGAGGAACGCCGTCACCGTGTGGATCGAGACGGCCCACACGATCGACAGCATCACGAACGGCACATACCAACGCTTGTTGGGCTCGCGCCCGAGGAACCGCGTGTAGAGGAGGTACCCGGTGATGTGCAGGTTGAGGACCAGGTACCCGCCCAGCGCGATCACGTCCCAGGTGAGCATCGACATGGGCCAGTTGAAGCGCCCGATGACCGGGAGGAGGTGCCAGAAGCGGTCGGGGCGGCCGAGGTCGCAGATGACGAACGCGAGCGCCACTGTGATCGCCGCGACCGCGAGCACCTCTCCCACGATAACGACGTCGTGGAGCGCCTTGTCTTTGTAGAGGTACGCCGGGATCACCATGGCGACCGCGCCGGCGGCCAGCCCAACGGCGAAGGTGAAGTTGGCGATGTAGAGCCCCCACGACACCTGGTCGGTCATCCCGGTGACGTCCATCCCGCGGACGGTCTGCTCGGCCCACGCGTTGATCCCGACGAGCGTCACGGCGGTGAGGAACGTCATCCACGCGTAGAACGGCAGCTTCCCGTCGGTTGCGACGCCGATCGCGCGCCAGAGGAAGCGCGGGTAGGTGACGATGTGTTGTGGGTGGTTCACGGGTCGTCCTACTCGTCGAAGAAGTAGTAAAAACGCGGCTGTGTCCCGAGGTCCTCCTTCAGGACGAAGACGCGCTTGTTCTCGAGGACCCAGCGGATCTCAGAGCTCGGGTCGAGCAGATTGCCGAAGACCCGCGCGCCCGTCGGGCACGCCTCGAGGCAAGCCGGGAGCTGACCCTTGCGGGTGCGGTGAAGGCAGAATGTGCACTTCTCCATGACGCCCTGGGGGCGGACCCGGTTCGAGAGGTACGACTGATTCGGGTTGATCTCGGACGCGCCCAGCTCCGGCTTCTTCCAGTTGAAGCGACGGGCGTGGTAGGGGCACGCCGCCTCACAGTACCGGCAGCCGATGCACCAGTTGTAGTCCACGACCGTGACCCCGTCAGACTCCTGCCAGGTCGCCTCCACGGGGCACACGGAGACACACGGTGGGTTCCTGCACTGCTGGCACTGCACCGGCATGTAGAACTTGCCGGGCGCGGGCACGGGGCCGTCGTAGTCGACGCTCCCCTTGCCCATGTCGAGGCTGCCCTTCTCCATCTCCAGCACGCGGATGTACGAGTTGTTGGTGGAGCGGTCGTGGTTGTTCTCGTTGTGGCAAGCCTCCGCGCATTTCCGGCACCCGATGCAGATCGAGAGGTTCAGCGCGTATCCGAACTCCACGCCCGGGGTCGGGCGCACGTCCTCGATGGTGACGTCCACCCCGTAGGTGTCTCGCGCCTCATCCTCGAGCCGCCTCAGGATGACGGCCAGCTCCTCCTTGGTGAGCGCCTTGTAGTGCTTCTGGAGGAGCTCATCCATGCTCGTGGCCGGGGTCCAGTCCACCAGGGGCTGGAGCGCCCGGGCGAGGCCCGCCACCCCGAGCGACGCGCCCAGTGCCTTGAGTGCGGTACGACGGCTAGCGTCCATCAGTGAGTCTCCGTCTTCGTTGACGAGTCGAGCCATCGGTCGCGCGGCGGGAACACCGGCATGACCGGTCGATAGGCCGGCGCGTGTGGGTGGTGGCAGTCCACACAGCTATTTCGTGTGCGCGGGCCACGGCGCAGGTCCCAGTAGCCGTTCATCCCGCCGTGGGAGCCGCGCTGGTAGTCGCGGTATTGCGGTCCGTGACACTGCGCACAGAGCGTGACCACGTCCTCGAAGGGCAGCTCGCGTCCGTCCGCCAGCCGAAGACGGTCGCGGTCACCGCTCGAGTGGCACGCCGCACACTGCAGCTGCCCGTGCTCGAGCCGGCGGCTCAGGGCGCCGCTCGGCGGCTCCACTCCCGCGGGGAGCGGGGTCAGCCCGAGGTGGAACGGGCGCGCTGGATCTGCCGCGCGCTCGGCCAGGCCATCTGGCCCGTGGCACGTGGAGCACGGGACCTGGTGGACGGCGCCGTCGGGCGCTTGGAAGGTGACCCTGCCGAGGCCCTCCGGGACATGAATCGTCACGGCATGGCGCGAGGTCGCGTCGCTCCCGGCCGTGAGGTCGGGCACCGCGGGCCCGAACGCCCGATCGGCGGGGATCGGCTCACTCGTACAGGCCAGGGCGATGAGAAGGGCGACTGCGCGCATGGTCGGCCCGCATTGCAGGGGGCAGGCCAATGGGTTAAGTTGCTGTAATTACTGTCAATGCAGGCGCCGGCTGGATCGGCGTGGTCCGTTTGACCACGCTACTGGTTGTCGGCTTGACAACGCCGTGGTCTGGGCGACAACCGCTCTTCCGCGGCGGGCCGAATTTTGGGCCCAACCGGCTTACGGAGTCCCATGCTCGACCTCTTCATCGACAGCGCCTTGGACCTCACGCGCGGTCTCCCTCAGGAAGCTGTCTACAGCCGCCTCCTCGCAGCCATCCGCCGCCTCTTCCCTGCGGACGCAGTCGCTCTGTTCCGCGCGGAGCGGGGGGCGCTGGTTCCCGTTGCCGTGGATGGACTCGCGCCGAGCGTCCTCGGGAAGCACTTCGTCGTCTCCGAGCATCCCCGCCTGGAGAAGATCTGCGAGGCGCAGCGCCCGGTTCGCTTCACGGCGGACGATCCACTTCCCGACCCGTTCGACGACGAGCTGGCCGCGCGTTTCGGCGGTGTTCACTCCTGCATGGGCTGCGCTCTCCGGGTGGCCGACGAGCTCGTGGGCGTGCTCACGCTGGACGCCGGCGCGGCGGATGCGTTCGAGTCCTGGGACGACGATCCGCTCACGCTGTTTGCCGCGCTCGCCGCGGCTGCCGTGCGGCTTGGCGGGCAGCTCGAGTCCCTGCGGATCGACCTCGACCGGGCTCAGAGAGTGGCGCAGGAGCTGTCCGCGGAGGCCCTCGCCCGGACGGGCGGCGAGCTGGTCGGCCACAGCCTCCCGATGCAGCGCCTCAAGCGAGAGATCCGACTGGTCGCGGCCTCCGACGAGACGGTGCTGATCCTGGGCGAGACCGGCACGGGCAAAGAGCTGGTCGCTCGCATGATCCAGACACTGGGCTCTCGCGCGGATCGACCGTTCGTCTACGTCAACTGCGCCGCGCTGCCCGAGGGGCTCGCCGAGAGCGAGTTCTTCGGCCACGTGAAGGGCGCCTACACCGGCGCCGCCGGGCAACGGGCCGGCAAGTTCGAGCTGGCTGACGGTGGGACGCTGGTCCTCGACGAGGTCGGCGAGCTGCCGCTCTCGATTCAGCCGAAGCTGCTGCGCGCGCTGCAAGAAGGCGAACTCCAGCGGGTGGGAGCCGACCGCTCGGTTCGTGTGGACGTCCGAGTGATCGCCGCGACGAACCGCGACCTCGAAGCGGAGGTGGCAGCAGGCCGTTTCCGCTCGGACCTCTACCACCGGCTCGCCGTGTTCCCCCTTCAGGTCCCGCCCCTCCGGGTGCGCGGGGACGATGTGCAGCTCTTGAGCGAGGTGCTTCTCCAACGTGCGTGTGCGAGGCTCGGTGTGGAGCACGTCGAGCTCGCGGAGAAGGCGCGTTGTGCGATGTCGGGATACCAGTGGCCCGGCAACGTGCGTGAGCTGGAGCACCTCCTTCTCCGGGCCGTGATCCGAGCGCGCGCGGAGAGCGGCGGTGGCACCGTTGTGGTCCGACAGGAGCACCTCGACTTGCGCTGTTGCTCCGACGGGGCCGCGCCCATGGCGAGGCCAACCGTTACCGCGGCGTCGCTCCAGGACGCCACAGACGACTTCCAGCGCGAGCTGATCCGAGAGGTGGTCGACGCGGCAGCGGGAAACTGGGCGGCGGCTGCGCGGCGCTTGGGCGTGGACCGCAGCAATCTCCACCGCCTGGCGGGACGGCTGGGCCTTCGAGAGTGATCCGGCGGGGACAGATCGTCACGGGCCACCGCCCGTTGTGAGGCCCGCCCGCCTCGCCGGGCCAAGGAGGACTCCATGAATCGCCGTCAGCTGCTCAGCGGCGCCGCCGCCTTCGCCTTCGTCGCCCCCGCCTGGCTTCGGAGCGCCTTCGCGGGTCCACTCGACTGCCCGAGCGAGCGGGAGCGACGGACCCGGGTTGCCGAGGGGCTGGCTGCGGCGAAGGCGGCTGGAAAGCCGCTGCTGGTCCTGATTGCACCCCGCCCGAACGACCCCGTCGGGGGCTGGCTCCGCGGCGCGGCCTTCGGCCAGTGGCTGAACCACGGCGGCGATGGCGCGCTCGCCGACCTCGCGCAGGTCGAGGTGATCGCCGCCCAGCTGGAGGATCTGCGCGCCCGGGTCGGGGGCGTAGTCCCCGCGCCCTCGGGCCAAGCCGAGCCGCTGATGGTGCTGGTGCACGGCCACGGGTCCGTCGAGGCGCTGAGCGGTCCGCTGGCGCATGCCGGCGGGCGCGGCGACCAGAGCCCCGAGCCTAGCATCGACCGCAACATCTCGACCCTCCGCGACCTCTTGCGGGGCGCGCTGCGTCGCTCCGCCGACGCACGCCTCGCCAGCTGCGTGGGACCGGTCCCGCCCGGCGAGCCCGAGGCGTGGGCCGTGAAGGCGGTAGACGCCGGCGCTGCCCGCATCGCCCTCCGCGATGATCCGCCTAGCCGCATCGCGCTGGCAAAGGCGGCGCGGCATCGGCTGGTCACCGCCCGCATACCCGGCAGCCTCTGGGCGAACAGCCACGGCTGCGGCGAGACGGTGGAGGGGGTCCAAGAGGACGTCCAGCGTATGGTCGCGTGCGGCATGGGCTTCGTGCCGGCGCGCAGCGCGCGCTTCGTCCGCTTCTTCGCCTGCGGCGAATAGTCGGCCTCGGGGAGACACCACCAACGAGGCGCAGGATCGCGGCGTCCGGGCATATGACAGCACCTCTCGAGCGCCGAGTCGGCAGCTAGGCCATTACCTCCGGGGTCATGGCGGGGGTGCGCTGCGCTGGGGTAGCTTCGAGGACATGCTGGAATTCGGTCCTCTCGTCCGTCAGTGGCGCACCGCCCGCCGCTTCACCCAAGAACAGCTCGCCGACGACGCCGAGATATCCACCCGGCACCTGTCGTTCCTCGAGTGCGGTCGCTCGCGGCCGAGCCGGGAGATGGTCCTGCTGCTCGCCAGCGCCCTGGAGCTGCCTCTGCGCGACCGCAACACACTGCTCGCGGCCGCCGGCTTCACCCCCGCCTACACGACGGGGAGCCTCGAAGGGCCCGAGCTGGCCCCGGTGATGCGCGCCGTTGGATGGCTCCTCGACCTCCACGAGCCCTTCGGCGCGGTGGTCGTGGACCGCGCGTGGAACCTGCTCCGCGCCAACGCCGGAGCGCGGCGGCTCCTGGAGCTGTTCCCACCGACAGACCCCTGCGCCGCTCAGAACCTCATGCTCACCCTGGTGCATCCGGGCGGGCTCCGTCCCTACATACAGGGCTGGGAACACCTCGCGGGACACTTGGTGGAGCGCCACATCCAGGAGGTGGCGGCGCACCCGCAGGACGAGGTGCGGCGCCGCGTACTGGAGCAGGTGCTGGCGCAGCCCGGCGTGTCCGAGGTGCGGCGCTCGGCACCGGAGAGCCTCGCGCCCTTCGCCACAGTGCACCTCCGAGGGCCCGTGGCGGAGGTCCGGTTGTTCACGCTGCTCACCACGCTCGGGACGCCCCTGGACGTCACGGCTGAGGAGCTCCGCATCGAGTCGTACTACCCCGCAGATTCCGCGACGGAGACCCTCCTGAGGGCGCTGGCGACTCGGGACTGACCGTCCTCGGTCAGTTACAGCCGCAGCCGCTGCAGGTCACGCACTCTGGGCTCCAGATGCACTTCCCAAGGTTGTTCTGACTCGGGTTCAGGCAATACTGCCACTTGCTCTTGGCGCAGCACCGCCAGTTCGTGCCCGCCTCCCAGTCGCACTGGTTGCCCGCCTTGAGCTGGCAGCCGCTCCACTGACAGTTGCTCTGGCAGACCTTGTGGGAGCACATGTCGCAGCCTCCCCCGGTCGTCTGGCCTGGGGAGCACGCGCCGGCGACGCAGTTGCCACCCGAGCACCCGCAGGAGCACGCCTGCTTCATCGACGAGAGCGCCCCGTTGCAGTCCACCCACCAGGCGTTGCCCCCCGAACAGGTGGCGCTGACGGCGGCGTTGTAGGCGCAGCTGTTTCCGGAGCATCCACACCCACCGCACTCCTGGTTCTTCGCGGCCAGGTTGCCGTTGCAGTCACGCCAGTAGACGTCGTTGTCGTGGCAAGTCGTGGTGGCCGTGGTGTTGTTGGAGCACGCCCCGCCAGAGCACCCGCAGCTCCCGCACTCCTGTTTCTTGGTGCTGACGTTGCCGCTGCAGTCGCGCCAGTAGACGTCGTTGTCATGGCAGGTGGAGGACGCCGTGGAGTTGGAGGCGCACACGCCTCCGGAGCAGCCGCAGCCTCCGCACTCCGCCTTCTTGGCGGTGACCGCGCCGTTGCAGTCCAACGCGTAGACGTCGTTGTCGAAGCACGTCGAGCCCGCGTCGGACACGTAGTTGCACGCGCCGTTGGTGCAGCCGCACGAGCCGCACGACTGCTTCTTGGTGGTCTGGCCCCCCTTGCAGTCCACCCACCAGACGTCTCCGCCGGAGCACGTGGTGGACGCTTGGGAGTCGGTCCCGCACGCCCCGTTGGCGCAGCCGCAGCCGCCGCACTCGGTGGCCTGGCTGGACGGCGTGCCGTTGCAGTCGGTCCACCAGACGTCTCCCTGGTGACACACCTTCGCGAACGTCGTGTCGCTGTTGCACACTCCCGCGGAGCACCCGCAGGCGCCGCAGCTCTCCGCCAGCGCCGTCGCGTTGCCCTGGCAGTCCGTGTACCAGGCGTCCGCGCCCACGCAGGTCTTCCCTGCGGCGTCGTTCTTCTGGCATTGGCCGTTCAGGCAGCCACACAAGCCGCAGTCCTGGGCCTTCGTGGTGGCTGCGCCCTGGCAATCGGCCCACCAGGAGTCGCCCTGGAAGCAGGTGAGGGCGGCTTCGTCGTTCTCGATGCAGGCGCCATCCTGGCACCCGCATGACCCGCAATTGGCCTTCTGAGACGTGGGGTTGCCGAGGCAGTCCGTCCACCACACGCCTCCAAGGTGGCACGTGGTCCCGGCCGCCGCCGACGTCTGGCAGGAGCCGTTCATGCAGCCACACAACCCGCACTCTTCTCGCTTCGAGGTGGCGCTGCCCTGGCAGTCGGCCCACCACGCGTCGCCTCCCGAACAGACCTGGGCGTGCTGCGGGTTCTCCACGCACGCCCCGCTGGCGCACGCACACTCGCCGCACTCCGCCTTCTTCGTGGACGCGACGCCGTTGCAGTCGGTCCACCAGGCGTCGCCCCCGTTACACAGAGTGCCCGCCTTGTCGCTGGGCGCGCACGCCCCTGCGGCGCATGGGCAGAGACCGCAGTCAGTCTTTTGGGAGAGCGGGTTCCCGAGGCAGTCGCTGAACCATACGTCGCCGCCGGAGCAGGTGAGCCCGGCGTTACCCACGAGGCACGCCCCATTCTGGCACGTGCAGCTGCCGCAGTCGGACTTCTTCTGCGTGGGGCTGCCTCCGCAGTCCGTGAACCAGGCGTCCCCTTCGTGACAGGTCACGTCGGCGGTATTGGAGGCGAGGCAGGCGCCGTTCTGGCAGCCGCAGGTGCCGCACTCGTTCTTTTTCTGCGTGGGATCCCCCTGGCAGTCCGTGTGCCACACGTCCCCGGCCACGCACGTGGTGCCCGCCTGATCGCTGGGCACGCACAGCCCCTGGTTACAGGCGCAACCGCCGCAGTCCGCGCGCAGAGTGGTGGGCACGCCGTTGCAGTCCACCCACCAGGCGTCGCCCTGAAAGCAGACCGCGCCGGCCTGCGGGGTGGTCGAGCAGGCGCCGTTCACGCAGCCGCAGAGGCCGCACTCGGTCTTCTTGACCGTGGCGTCGCCCGCACAATCGGTGAAGTACACGTCGCCGCCCGAGCACAACGTGCCCGCTTGCTCCGACGCGAGGCAATTCCCGTTCTGACACGTGCAGAGCCCACACTCGGACTTCTTCTCTGTGGGCGAGCCCACGCAGTCTGTGTGCCACACGTCCCCCGCGAAGCACGTGGTCGCGGCCTGGGCGTTGACCGAGCACGTGCCCCCCGTGCACGGGCACTCACCGCAGTCTTGCTTCTTGGCCGTGGGGTTCCCCTGGCAGTCCACCCACCAGGCGTCGCCCGCAACACAGGTGGTCGCCGCTTGCTGTGACTGGACGCACGAATCGCCCAGGCAGGAGCAGTTGCCGCACTCCTCCTTCTTGCCGCCGAGAGACCCGGTGCAGTCCGCCCAGTAGACGTCGCCGTCGTTGCACACGAACGCGCTGGCCACATCGCTGCCGCACTGGTCGTTCGCACACCCGCAGAGCCCGCAGTCCTGCTTCTTCTTGGTGAGCGCCCCGTCGCAGTCCGTGTAGTAGACGTCGCCGAGGTGGCACTCGGTGCCGGCGCTCTCGGACTCGACGCAGGCCCCCGTGGCGCAGCCGCACGCTCCGCAGTCCTCGACCATGGCGCCCAGGTTCCCGTTGCAGTCGCTGGTGACCACGTCGTCCGCGCTGCACGCGAAGTTGCCCGCAGGTCCGGGCACGCAGGCGCCCAAGTGACAGCTGCAGGTGCCGCAGACGGTGATCAAGGCCGTGGGCTTACCCTGGCAGTCGGCCGCCCAGACATCGCCGTTCACGCAGATCGACGCGGTCTTGGGGTTGCAGAGGCAGACGCCCTCGATGCAGGTGAGCGGCGCGTCGCAGCCGTTGCCATCGCAGCATGCAGCGCCCTTGCCCCCGCAGCAGCCGTTGTCGAGCACTCCGTCGCAGTCGTCGTCGAGGCCGTTGTCGCAGGTCTCGACGACTGTGGCCGCATCGTCCGTGCAAGTCAGCGCGATCCCGTCGCACACCCAGGCGCCCTCCTTGCACCCATCGGCGTCCGGGCCGTCGCACGGTGAGGCCTTCTCCTTGAAGTCCTCGTCGGTCAAGCCGTCGCAGTCGTCGTCGAGGTCGTTGCACACCTCGGCGACGGCGGCAGCGCCGATGCAGTCGGTGAGGCCGCTGTCGGCGCAGTATCGCTCGCCGGGGCACGTGCCGTACTCGTTGGTGGTTTCGCACCCCGTCACGAGGCCGAGCGTGGTGGCCACGCCGTCGCAGCCGCACTCGCCGGAGTCTGGCAGGCAGTAGCCGGCGGCTGGGCCGCTCGCGGCGCAGCTGTACCCTGTGGGGCACGGGGTCTCGGCGTCGCAAGCGCTGGCGCAGTACGACCCGAGCGACCCGAACGATACGCAGGCTGCCGTGAGCTCACCGCCGGCGGCGCACACTGCCGCGGGGTTGTCGGCTCGGCAGGGCCGGCAGAGGGTGAGGTGGGTGGGGACGCAGGCGAACTGGAGATCCTCGCTGGACCCGGCGACTTCGCGGCACGCGTAGCCCGGCGGGCAAGAGTCTATGCACGCGATGGTGCAGAAGCGGCCGTCTTTGCCGCTGACGCAGAGGCTGGAGGGGCAGTCGGAGTTCTCGGCACACGAGGCGCCGAACTCACCGGGCAGAGGTTCTACGCCGTCCGCACCAGCACCGGGCTGGGTCACGTCAGGCAGCCGGCTGGTCTCACCGCCGCCCTTGAGATCCGCACCCAGCGCGTCGACCAGGAGCAGCCCAGACACCGAGGGCGCCGCAGGATCGTTTCCGCACGCGACAAGCAACGCCGCGAACAGGAGGGAAGCGTAACGGGTCACGTGGACCTCCGACGGTCAGGCGCTTCGAGTGGTTCTCCGAGGCCGCTGCGCGCGGCTCGGGCAGCGAGCGACCCCGGCACTGTAGCCGGAAGCAACCCCTCGTGAAACCGCGTGACGCGCGCCGATGCCCCCGTGCCCTGGGCCGCCCGCCACCCGTGCGCTGCCGAGCCTCACACGCTGTGTCCGCAACAAGCGGCCTCGGGTGCCCCGGACCCGGTCTCCTCGGGTGACACATGCTGGGCTCGGGTGCTATGCACGAGTCACCATGAACCAGCCTTCGTTGCACCTCTCGCTCTTCCTTCCCGTGCTCCTGGCCTGCGAGCCCCCGCCTGAGGGGGGCCCTCAGGGCGCGGCCGAGCCGACCTCCACCACGCCCACCGCGTCCGGCGGCTGTGTGCTCACAGCCAACACCACTGCTGGCGCCGCGCACGGCTCGGGCTGCGCACTGCTCACGCGCGACACGTCGGGCTGCCGCGCGACGCGCGAGGCATCTGGGCTCTCTGGGTTCTGGCTCGACCTGTCTTGCCGCGTGGAGTTGTCCGTGGATGGCGACGTGGTGGTGGCTGAGGCCGACGGCCTCCCGGACCACCTATCCAACTACTTCAACGACGGTGACGCCTGTCACGAAGCTTACACAAGCGCCATTCAGAACCCGAACCTCATCTCTACGCAAGAGTACGCCGTGCGCTTCCCTCGGACTGCCGACAGCGAGCCCACGAACATGGGCGGCACGGCCGTGGTGGGTCTGGCGCTCAACGGCGTCGCGATCTTCGGCAACTTCGCCGCGCCAGGAGACGACATATTCGAGGAGGCTCGGACGTTCGATCGCTGCGCCGGGCACCCTCAGAACCGCGGCGTCTATCACTACCACTCGGAGCCCTACAGCATAACCCAGGATGACGCCTCGTTCGTGGGCGTCATGCGGGATGGGAGCCCGATCTACGGGCGGCGCGACCAAGACGGCTCGTTGCCCGAGCTGGACGCGTATGGGGGACACACGGGCATCACGCCGCACAGCGACACGCCCGTCTACCACTACCACGTGCACAGCCAGACCAGCTCCGGCGGCGAGACTCAGTGGTTCCTCACCAGCGGCTGGTTTCGTGGGACACCGGGTAGCTGCGACGGTTGCTGAGCCGGCGCTCGCCCAGGCGTCGGCGCTTCCGTCGCTCGGATGCATGGGGTAGCGTGCGGCTCCGGCGTTGCAACACGCTGAGGAGGCACTCATCGAGGTCATCGGGCTCACGGGTGGGATCGCGACCGGCAAGTCCTCGGTCGCGCGGCTTCTGACCGTTCGCGGCTTCCCAGTCGTGGACGCGGACGCGCTCGCGCGGGACGTGGTCGCCCCGGGGAGCCCCGGGCTCGCGCGCCTGGTCGAGGCCTTCGGCCAGGAGATCCTCGGCCCCAACGGGGCGCTGGACCGACGCCGGCTGGGCGCGCTGGCGTTCGCGGATCCCGAGGCCAAGCGGCGCCTCGAGGGCATCATGCATCCGATGATCGCCGCCGCGAGCGTTCAGGCCTTGGCGGCGCTGGCTCACGCGGGACACACGGTGGCCTTCTACGAGGCCGCGCTCCTGGTCGAGACGGGGCGCGCGAAGGGGTTCCCGCAGGTCGTGGTGGTGGCCACGTCGCCGGACGTCCAGCGGTCACGCCTCCGAGAGCGAGAGCCGGACCTGTCGGAGCAGGAAGTCGACGCGCGCATTGCCGCCCAGCTACCGCTCGAGGACAAGCTGCGCGCAGCCACGCACGTCATCTACAACGACGGAGACCATCACACGTTGGAGCGCGCCGTAGACGCCTTCATCGGCTCATTGGGCGTTCGGGGAGAAGCGTGAGCGAGATCCTCGTCACGGGCTTCTCGTCGTTCGTCACGCGGCGGCTGGTGCACGAACTGCTGCTCCAGGGCAACCAGGTCACGGTCTTGGTGCGGCCTCCGCAGCGCGCGGACGCCGAGGCCGCGCTGGCCCGAGGCGTGGAGGCTGCGCCCTCGGGAGCAAGGGGCCGCACCCTGCTCGGCGACGTCGTACAGATGGATTTGGGGCTCGCCGGCGCCGATGTCCGCCGCGTCATGGAGGAGGTCGAGGTCATCTACCACTGCGCCGCGGTCCACCCTCGCAACAACCGGCACGAGGAGGCGTGGCGCGTCAACGTGGAGGGCACCCGCACCGTCGTGGAGTTGGCGCTCGAGTGCGATCGGCTCACACGCTTCAACGCGCTCTCGTCGGCCTTCGTCTCGGGTGACCGGACGGGCGTGGTACTCGAGGACGAGCTGGACCACGGGCAGCGCTTCCGCAGCGAATTCGAGCGCACGAAGTTCGAGGCCGAGAAGCTGATTCGGCGGGCGGCGGCGGACATGCCGGTCACGATCTTCCGTCCAGGTCTCGTGGTGAGCGACGGCGGCCGCGAGGCGGTCTTCCGAGACGATCCGCACCAGATGATGCTGGCGTTCCTGCACGTGCCGTTCAACCTTGCCGTCCCGCTCCCGGGCAAGGGCGACCATCCGCTGCACCTCGTGCCGGTCGACTACGTAGCGCGCGCCATGGCCACCCTCGGGCGCGACCCGCGGGCCGCCGGCCTCACCTTTCACCTCACCGACCCGAACCCGCTGCCGGCGCGGCGTGTGATGGAGCTCATCGCCGACCACGCCCATCGGCGGCGCCCGTCCGGCTCGATCCCGGTGGGTGTGGCGCGCAGCCTCCTGAAGCTGCCCTTCCTCAAGAAGCTCGGGCCTCCGCAGCGTGTGGTGGACTACTTCGAGCAGCTCGTAATCTACAACACCACCAACACATTGCGCCTGCTCGAGGGCACGGGCGTACAGTGCCCGCCGTTCGATTCGATCGTCGGTGATCTGGTCAATACGCTCACCCGAATCGGGGGGGCCACGTCGTGAGATTCGGGCTCCTGCTCCTCTCCGTTCTCTGCGGCTGCATGACGTCCCGTGGACGCTCGGGTGCCCGAGACGCGGCGTCGGCCGAGTCGGGCAGCGCGGCCGCGGACGGGTCGGCGGTTGCGGGCGACCGCGCGGCCGTTGGCGGCGGCGGCGCGGCCGGCTCGGGGGGCACGCAGGACGCCGATCCGATCCGGGTTTGCGAGTCCTGGTTGGCTGCGCGGCGCGACCGGGAGGAGGGCGTGTGGAGCGGCTCCGTGAATGCTTGCGACGCCGGTGACGTAGACGCTGGGGGCCGCGCCCGCGCGCTGGCCCAGGTGAACGCCTGGCGGGCCCTGGCGCAGCTGCCCGCGCTCAGCACCCGCCCTGATCGCGACGCCTACGCCCAAGAGTGCGCGTTGCTGATGCACGCGAACGGCGCGCTTTCACACAATCCGCCGTCTCACTGGGCCTGCTACACGGACGGCGCTGCGCTCGGCGCCGGCTCGAGCAACATCGCCACCGCTCCGGGCGTGGGCGCTGTGGCCCTCTACATGGTCGACAACGGGAACGAGAGCACCCTCGGCCACCGGCGCTGGATCCTCTCCGAGGGTGTGGGACCCATCGGCCTCGGCTCCACCGACCGTGCGTCCTGCATGTGGGTGTTCGCGGGCGAAGGACAGCACACCCGTCCATATGTGGCGTTTCCTCCCGCAGGCGTGGTGCCGCTCGAGGTCTTCGGCCCCGTGCTCAGCTGGCCCGGCGCCCCCACCCTGGACGACACCGGCTGGTCCATCCAGAGCGAGTTTACGGACCTGTCCGGCGCGGAGGTGCGCGTTACTCGTGAGGGCCAGGAGCTGCCCGTAGCCCTCACGGTGCTCGAGGGCGGCTACGGCGCCGCCAGCGCGATCGGGTTCCGTCCAGTCGACTGGCGCACCACAGCGGGCCACTACACTGTGAGCGTGACGCGGGTGGTCCCAGAATTCGAATACACCGTCTCGGTCGTGGACTGCGACGCCGCCCTGGAGTCGCCTTGAAGCTCTACTACTCCACGACATCTCCTTTCGTGCGTAAGGTTCAGGTGGCTGCGGCCGAGCTGGGCCTGAGATCGCAGCTTGAAATCGTCCCACTTCGCCCGTCTCCCACAGCGCCCAGCGCCGAGCTGTCCGCTCACAATCCCTTGTCCAAGATACCCGCGCTCGTGCTGGACGACGGCGAGTGTTTTTACGACTCGCGAGTGATCTGCGAGTATCTCGAGACCCAGCGACCTGCCGACGCGGCCGCCCTGGTTCCGGCCTCGGGGCTCGAGCGGTTCCGCGTCCTCCGGCTGCAGGCGCTGGCCGACGGCATGCTCGACGCCGGGATCCTCATCTTCTACGAGCGCGCACAGCGACCGAAGGAGCTCCACTGGGAAGACTGGCTCGCCGGCCAGAGCACGAAGGTGAGCCAGGGGCTCGACGCGCTCGAGGCTCAGTGCGCGCACTTCCCCGCAGCCGTCGACCTCGGTCAGATCGCGGCGGGCGTGGCCGTCGGCTGGCTGGCTTTCCGAGCGCCGGTCGGGGATCCGTTCGCGGGGCGCCCACGGCTCGCCGCGTGGTTCGCGGCGTTCGACGCCCGGCCCTCTATGATCGAGACCCGACCACGCTAATCACGCGTGTCAACAGGGGGCACTCGGGAAATGGTGGCAAGCTCTGAGTGACCCGACGCAGTTTGCGTTCTTGGAGCGCCAAACGAGGGACGTCGCCGCACTCGACGGTCTTTTTGACCGTGGGCCGCGGCCGGGC
>SXOO01000219.1 GCA_005776725.1 Pseudomonadota bacterium
GGCAGCGGGTAGGTGCCCTCCTGCTCGATTGGGTTCTGAGTAGCCACGACCAGGAAGTCGTCGCCCAGCGGGTGAGACGTGCCGTCGAGCGTGACAGCGCGCTCCTGCATCGCCTCGAGCAGCGCGGACTGCGTCTTCGGCGGCGTCCTGTTGATCTCGTCCGCGAGGAGGAAGTCCGTGAAGACCGGCCCGCGGGTGAGCCGGAAGGTGCCGGACTGAAAGTCGAACAGGTTGGTCCCGACCACATCGCCGGGGAGCAGGTCTGGCGTGAACTGGACCCGGCTGAAGCCGAGTCCCAGGACACGCGCAAAGACTCGCGCCAGCAGCGTTTTTCCGGTCCCTGGGACGCCCTCGATGAGCACGTGACCCCGGCACAACAGCGCGACGAGGAGGGCTTCGACTACGGCGTCCTGTCCAACGACGACGCGCGCCAGCTGGGCCCTCACGTCGTCAGCGAGCGTCCTCACGCGCTCGAGCGCCGGCTGCTCGCGGGGAGCGTCCTGTGGTTCAGCGGTCATGGGTGAGGGACTCCTTCCAGGCATGGATGTTCTGGGCCACTCGGAGCACGTCCTGCTCCGGCACGCCGTTCTTCACCGACTCGTGAAGCGCCTCGAGCCGTCCTTGGGCGCGCCGCTCCGTCAGCTGATCGAAGGCTGCGCGCTCTTCGGCGTCCGCTGCGCCGGTCCCCAGCGCGGGGGCGCGGGTCGACCACGCGGCGGCCGCCCTCTCGGTCGCGAGCCGCAGGTATGCTGCCAGGAGCCCCGGGCCTCGATGGGTTGCCGCGAGCAGCGCCGCAGTGCGCTCGATGAGGGCCACCGAGCCGCGGGCCGTCCGAGGGGGGAGCGGACGAACCGGGCCGAAGCGGCGAGCGCCGGCCCACACCAGAACAGCGGCGACCGCGGCGAGGTGCAGCGGAACCAGCGCCAGCGGCAGCTCTTGGACTCGCTGCCAGAAGCCTGAGGGGCGAGCGTACCCGTGCAGGGTCTCGTCGATGACGATCGCGTCGGCGTTGAGGTGGTCCAGCACCGCGAGCACCAGCGCCGCGTGGTCGGCGCGTCGTAGGCCGTGGTTGTTCAAGAGATCCGGGTCGCTTATTACGATCAGCGGAAACGGCGCCCCCACGTCCAGCGACGCGACGAGCATCTCCCCGCCTTCGCAGACCACGAGCGGCGCGAGGGGCCCCAGCGCTCCATCGGCTGAGTGCTGGGCCATCGCTCGCGGGTGTGGGAGGTCCACGGAGAATCGGGCCCGGTTTCCGAGGCCTGTGCCGGAGGCGGCGGTGCAGGCCGTCGAATGGAGCTCTACGCCCAGCCAGCGCGTGGCGGCGTCGAGGTCGTCGTTCGTGAGAGGGGTCACCTCGCGTACCAGGCCACGGGGGCCCGGTGTCGCGACCCACTTCGGGAGCGCGATGACCACCGGACCCTGCTCGAGCGCCGCCTCCACCACGTCGATGACCCCGCGCGGCCGACCCTCCAGGGACGCCGAGCTCGGCTCGAAGGCGCCTAGCGGCGGGTCGAGGACCAGAAGGGGCACGGTCGGTCCGGTGAGGCGCTCGGGGGTTCGCCGGGCCACGACGGGTGCCTTCTCGGCGCGCTCGAGGAGAGCCAACAACGCTGCGTGGCCCACGGCTGACCGCGAGAAGGTGTCGGCGCCTGCCGAAGTGGGAGCCGCGTCGCCCCAGAGGCGGCTCAGCAGCCCTGCCAGCGTGACGAGGACGAGGCCGATGAGAGCCTGGCCGGCGGGTCGGCGCCAGTGCGGGCGAGTGTCCAGGCCAAGGAGCTCCGCGGCATGCGGCTCGGCGCCACCGGTTTCGGGAGGGACGCGGCGGGGCGTCATGTGGCCACGCCGAGGCGCGCTGCTGCGCGGCGGCACTCGTCGAGGGTTCCTTCAGAGAGCGGTGCCAGCGCAAACCTCACGCGCTCTGCCTCGCCGATGAGGAACGCCAGCGCCTCGTAGCTCGCAGGCTCGAGCGACAGCTCCCGCAGCGCCTCGCGGTTGGTGCGCGCGCGCGGCAGGGGGCGCTGCGCGGCTGCGTAGAGATGCGCGAGCGACGCTTGCACGAGCTGGAGCAGCGCCTCTGGGGCGCCCAGTGTCGCTACGGCCTCCGCCAAGTCAGAGGGCCTTGCTGCGACCGGTTTCGGCGCCGCCGGGACCGGGGGCGCGCCCCTCCTTCGCAGTCTGCTGAGCCCCACAATGACCAGCGCGAGAGCGGCGGTCCCGAGCAGCCCCCAGAAGAGCAACGCGGCGAGATCCGGGGTGGAGTGGGTGGTTAGGGTGGGGGCGTCCCAACCCGTCCGTGTGCGGCTGGCAGCCGGCTCGGCTGGCGCGTCTGTGCCAGAGGGGAGCTCGGTCTGGTAGGTCGTCTCTGCGTAGACCGCCTCGACGACCTCCTTCGCTGTGGCGCCGTTCGCGCTCACGGGCGGTGGCGGCGATCGGCGGAGCGACCGGTCAATCGAAGACCTTGGCGAGGCTGGCCGCGTCGAGGCCCTCCTTCCGCGTACGGAGCAGGTGATACACGACGACGTTGAGGCAAGACGTGAGGCTGCCCCACATGGCGGCGAAGACCACCGTGGCCATCATGGAGACTCGGATCCCGTCCACGGAGGTGGGCTCCAGCACCTTCTGGACGACGATGCTCGCGATATTCAGCGCGAACAGCGCGGCGAAGATCGCGCCCCGACTGCCCTGGGTGAGCTGGGCGCTTCGTTTGAGCGCGGCCACAGCGCCGGTCCCCTCGGCCAGGCGCACCGGGACGGCCGCGCTGAACATCATGGCGATGATGATGCCCGGGATGACGAAGGCCACGAGGCCCAGACCGACGCAGAGACCAGCCAGCAGGGCCGTGGTGAACACCTTCCCCATGGAGGCGAAGCCGCGTCTCAGGACGTCGGAGGTGGACGTGGGCTGCGCGTTGAGCGTTTGGAGTCCGGCCCAGGTCGCGATGGCCTGGTTGAAGAAGGTGGCCACGGCACCGAGCAAAGTGGCGATCGCGGTGAACATGAGGAGCCCCTCCTCGGTCCCAAACGTCGCGATTGGGTCCTCCGTGGCGAGCCACGTGTGTATCAACGACGGCGTGTATGTGAGGAAGCTGAGCACGACGAGCGCCGTTGCGTTTCGGCTCCAGACCAGGAACGTCGCCTTGAGAACCTCGGACGGAGTGATCACGGCTGACTCGCTCTCGCTGACAAAGGGTTGATAGGACCACGGTGCATGAATGAGCTTCGCTTCGCGACTTTAGGCAGGCCGTTTGAGAACGAGCGTACGCGCAGCCTCGAGCTCCCGGAACAACGACGGATCCGGCCCGAGGACCAGGACGGCTGTGCTCTCGTCCAGCTCCGAGAGGCGCTCGGATGGGCGGGCGGCCACCAGCGCGCCGCTCTTCAGCCTCTCCATGATGTAGCTCCGCAGCTCACCGCTCAGGTCGACCATCATGACCGCGGCGCGCACCGGGCGCGAAGACGCCGGTACCGCCTCCGGCTCTGGCGAAGGCTCGGCTTGGCTGACCACCTCTGAAATGGCGCCCTGATGGTCGCCGACTCGCAGGGTCACCCACGTGAGTCCATCCGGTATGCTTCGCGTAAACGCGGCGTCCTCGCCCGAGAGCGCGCGGGCTGCCGCTTCCTCCCGGGCGTCGGTGAGCGTGGTGTCCGGGGGCTCCAGAAGCTGAAGCGCGCCAACCACGGCCACCAGCTCCGGGTCGAGGAAGACGTGTCCGCCGGGTACGGCGAGTCCGAGCGCGCTCGCGGGTGCTTGGCCCTTGGCCTCTACGGAGACCGGCACTCCGAGGAGCGAGGACCAATGGCGGGCGAGGGCTATGAGCACGGCCCCATCTTGGGGTGGGCACGGCTACGCGTCCAGCCGGAGAGCCGTCCGCCGTCGAAGCGGTGGCCCTCGGTCTCGAGGCGGGCTCGCTGCTCCGCCTGATGGACTGGATCCCCGCTGAGCTCGCCTCGCGAGTTGAGCACACGGTGCCATGGCAAGCCGGGACTGCAGCGCGCCATCGCCCAGCCCACCTGACGGGCGGAGCGCGGAGCGCCGATCGCCGCGGCCACCTCGCCATAACTCACCACGGCACCCTCTGGGAGGGCGCGCACCACGGCCTCTACGCGCTCCTGGAACGGCGTCGAGGTGGCGCCGCTCACGCGCGAAGCGTGTAGCTGGGGCGCCAGTCGGGGTGGACCTCGCCCTCCGGTGTGAGGAGCCACCGCATCGCGTGTTTTCGGGGCACTGCGATGGTGTGGGGTGCGAGGCGTGTGCGGAACACGAGATCCCAGAGGGGTGACGTGACCCCGTGGTTCATGCGGGCGTCAGTGAAGTGGTGAGCGAAGTGGTGGGCGCGTGCCCAGCGTCCGTACGCGGACGCAGGGGCGGCCACGTGGAGGGTGCGGTGGACGGCCTCGTACACGAGGTACATCCCCACGAGCCCCACCGTGTAGGCGGCGCCGACCCACGGGCCCAACCACGGGACCGTAGCGAGGAGCGCGAGGCCAGCGGTGGCGAGTGCCGCCGCGACCTTCTGCCCGTTCGGGGTGAAGTAGCCGAACACGGCGTGGTGGCGCAGGTGCTCGCGGGAGAAGTGGATCTTGCCCTTGAGCGCATGCCCGGCCCAACGGTGAAGGACGTACTCGAGGAGGGTCCACGTGAGCGCACCCGCGGTGAACGCTGCGATGACGGCGATCATGGGGCCTCCAGAAAGCGGCAGACGGCCTCGAGGCCCGCGCGTGTGTCGGCAGTTACGTGGTTGAAATAGCCATGGGGAGCGCCGGGGACCACGACCAGCTCCGAGTGCAGGCCACCCGCGATGCGCCGTTCGGAGAGCGCGACCGCCTGCCCCACCGGGACCAGGGCGTCGTCCGTTCCGTGGAGCAAGAGGGCGCGGGCCTCCACCCTGTGGGCGTTCGGAGAGCGCCGCGCCCACGTGGCCACATCGGCGGTCTCGCAAAGGAGGCGGGGCAACAGGCGCGCCAGGCGGCCGCTGAGGCACGTGAAGTCCCAGAGCCCGTAGGCGCCCACCACACGCTCCACTTCTGGCACCTGGGCCGCGCCGAGCAGGGTGAGGCTGGCACCGGCGCTGAGGCCCAGGGCGTAGAGCGGCACGCCCGGGACGTGGGCGGCACGGAGGCCAGCGACTACGTCGGCCACGGCCTCGGTCAGTCGGCCTCCGCGGAAGATCAGGCGGTAGTCGAGCGAGACACAGCGAAAACCGCGCGCGGTGAGCTCCGTGCAGAAGTACCGGGCGGGCTTCATCCGGCGGTCGCCGATGAGGAAGGCGCCGCCGTGGACCACAACTACCGTGCCCCGGACCGCGCTGGGAACGCCCGTCGCTGATTCAGGTGGGCTCGGGAGGTAGACATCGGCGACCAGGTGCGGGGCGACTCGCAGCTCGGACGTCCACTGCAGCGGTTCGAACTCTGGCGGCGAGCGCACGGAACGAAGCGCGTGCCAGAGCGCGCCGAGGCCCGGGCCGTTGGCCGGAGCCCGCACCGTGGGCACCTCGGTCATTCCGTCTGACCACAGAAAGGCGCGCCCGGGAAGCCCTCGGGCGGGTTGCACTGCACGGTCACGCCGCCGCAGAGATCTCCACAGAGGCGCGGGATGTTCTCCGGGATCTTCTCGCCGTGGAGCTGGGTCATGGCGAAGGGGGCGTTGCCCGCGGGGTAGTCGAACGGCTCGCCGGCGTCCAGGGTGAGCTTCTCGAACGAGATCGTGCCCTCGATGCGATCTTCGCCGGTGGTGGGGTGCTCCACGATGGCGCCCGTGACCCGCACCCCGGACAGTGAGATGCCGATGCCCGCGAGGTCGATGAAGATGTCGAAGGGCTCGGTGGCGACGAACCGCGCGTCGCCGTCCTTGGTCACGCGGCCCACCGGGAAGACTGCGAAGCCCTTCCCGGTGACGTCGACGTGGAGCTCGTCGGGGTTGCTGGTGTTCTTCGCGAAGCCCGCCTTGGCGATGCCCTTGCCGCCGGCCCACGCAAACCGACCGTCATCCATGGCCTCCGCTTCGAAATACATCTGCAGCGTGACCGGGAGGGGATCCTCGATCGGGGCCACCAGGAGATAGACCCCGTCCGTGAACTCGACGGGCTCGGCTGGGCCGTCGGTTCCGTCGGTGCCGTCGGTGCCGTCCGGGATGGCCGGCGCGAACTGGAAGTCGAAGTAGTACGGGATCCCGGCCGCCTTCCCGCCCCGATCCTGGAGGCCCGAGAGCACCTCGAGCTGCCAGGGCACCTTCGCAGCGGCGAACTCCGGGCCGCTGAGCTCCAGGGTGGCCGACAAACCATCATCGGCCAGCGCAAACGTGGCCACCTTCGGACACGACGACCCCTCCGTGGCGACTCCGCAGGTGTCGACCGTGGGGGTGAGGCCCGGCCGATGCTCGTTCTCGACCGTGCGATCCTCGGGCGCCGCAGACCACACTCGCACCCTCAGGCTGTCTGCCGCGACGGGCTCTGAGAAAGCCAGCTGCAGCGAGGCCCCGACCTCGTACGTCCCGCCACTGGGGAGGGCGAGCTCGGCCTCGGGCGGGGCGTCATACGTGGCGCAGCCGAACGTGGTGGCAGTCAGGAAGATGGCGAGCCGCATCAGGACCTCCGAGGGAGAGCTTCTGCTAATTTGATACTGAGTTCCATAATTTTCGACGCGTCGGCCAGCGCCCCCGGAGGTGGGTTCCCGGCTGGGGGCTCAGGCGAACAAACGCGTCCACCACGCCGTGAGCATAGGCCAGATGCTGTCCCCGAGCCACGCCAGGAGGGCGAAGCGCGCGACCCGGAGCGGGGCGCAGATCGCCAGCAGCCGCCCGAGGGACATCCCGAAGCTCTTGGCGAGGATGGCCATGGGGAGGACCGGAGGGACACCGAAGAACCCTGCGGTGACCGTGGCCAGCTGGAAGGTCTCGCGCGCCCGGGTGTACCGCACGCGGAGCCAGTCGATCTGGCGGTGCATCCTGGGCCAACGCTGCACGGCGGCCCAGCCGACCTTGTACAGCACGGTGTAGGCGCCGCACTGACCCACCGCGCAAGCGCAGCCCACGACCCACGGGGAGACACCCCGGCCGCCATAAACGATCGCCATCGCCTCCGTGGAGAGCAGAGGCATGAACGGGCTGACCACCGGGCCGACGAACGCGATACCGATGAGGACGACGAAATCGAGCACGGCGCTCCGGTCAGCCGGGGGGAGCGCGAGTGTTCCACGTCAGCTCGGGCGCGGAAAGACCCAACGCGTGAGGAGCGGCCGAGTGAAGGTCGCAAAGACGAATGCCGCGGTGGCCACGTGAAGCACACGGGCATCCACCTCCAGTAGCGCCACCGCCAGCGCGAACAGGAACGTCGCGAGGCTCACCGCGGAGAACAAGGTGATGGCGAAGCGCCGAAACTGCGGGCCGCGGGGCCCGCGCTGCCGGAAGACCCAGCGCCGGTTGACGACGTAGCCCACGCAGCTGCCGGTGAGTCCGATGAGCCAACGCGCCGCCACGAGCCACCAGCCGCTGAGCACCGTAGCGCACGCGGCGAGCGCGGCGAGCTCGGTGGTCGACGTGGCGAGGCTCGTGAGGGCGGCGCGCCGACCGCAACCGTGGGTGCGCGGTGAGGTGGTCATGCGAGCTTCCCCGAGCATCGGATATGCCAACCCGTCCCGCCGTAGAATCCGCTGGTTACGGTTCGGCGTGTACGACGGTGCCCAACGCGGGAGCGAAACCGGCTACGCTCCGACGCCATGCGTATCGCCGCAGCTCTCCTACTCCTCGGCTGTTCCTCCACCGCGGGCTCTGACACTGCCGATGTCACCCAGGCCTCGCACGACGTCACCCAAGCGCCGCCCGACGTCCCTGCGTCCGAGACCCACCTGGCACCTGCCGACGCCGCCGCGCCGCCACCTCATCTCTCCGGACAGATCGACGCGGCCGGTTCTTTTCGCGTCGGGTTCCGCTCCGAGTCCGTGACGTACACACCCTCGGCGGTAACGGACGGAGACGAGCCACTGGTGCTCCCGGAGCGGACGCTCAGCGTCTCGGTCTGGTACCCCGCGTCCAGCACCGTGGGTGACCCGGCCACCTACACGCTGGGCATCACCCGGCCCAACATCCACACGGGCGCCGCTCCGCTCGACGCGCGCGAGCTGCCTGTGCTGGTCTACAGCCACGGACACCAAGGCTTCGCCGAGGCGTCGTTCTTCCTCACGGAGCACTTCGCCTCGCACGGCTTCATCGTGGTGGCGCCGAACCACACGGGCAACACGTTCATCGATTCCCCCACGCGCACGGTGGACTCGTACCTGGTACGGCCGCTGGACGTCGCGGCGGTGCTCGACTGGCTATACGGGCTGCCTCCCTCCGATCCCCTGGCGGGGCGCGCGAGCGACGTGGTCACGCTCACCGGCCACAGCTACGGCGGCTTCACGGCGCTTGCCGCCGCAGGGGGCGTCTGGTCAATCGACGCCGCTGTCGAGAGCTGCGCCACGGGGTGGGACTCGCCGTTTTGCGACGGGCTGGACGCGGCGCACATCGCTGCGTTTCGCCACGGGCTCCGCGATCCCCGGATAGACGCGGTGGTCACCATGGCGGCCGGGGATGCCTTCGCGTTTACGCCGGATGGGCTCGCCGGCCTCGAGGTCCCCACGCTGCTCATCACGGGAGGGCGAGACGCGGCGTCGCGCGACGCGATGTCGGGGGACCTGCTGTGGACCGCGTTGCCCCTGGGCGACCGCTTCGCGCGGCTCTCGTTGCCGAACGCCGGCCACCTCACCTTCACTGACACCTGCGAGGTGGTCGGCCAGATCTCGGAGGGCGACGGCTGCGACGGGCCACCCTTCGTGGTCCCGAGCGAAGCGCATTACGCGATCAACACCTACGCGACGGCGTTCGTCCGGGGCCACCTCTACGCCGATCCGGCGGGGCTGGAGGTGCTGGCCGGGACCCGCTATGTCGTCCCGCCGGGCGTCGCGGCCCTGACCATCCGCTGAGCGAGCCCTCGGAGGCGCCGCAAGATGCCTTGCCCCAGCGTGGGGCGACCGCAAGACTCCCGGGCTTCCGACAGGTGGTCCAGCTGCAAAACGACGTTCGCACGCACTGAGAAGAAATTTTCGCACCTTGGTGTGTATTAACCTTCCCAGCGCCCGTCCCGATCCGTAGGATGAGGGCGTTGGTTGGTTCTCCCATGACCTTCATGGGACCTCAGCGCAGTGGTGACCTCATGCAGTTCCTCAAGTCCTTCGTGTACCTCATCGGCTTCCTGGTCTCTGCCGCGATCTCGCGTGACCACCAGGACCTGTTCCAATAAGGCACGCCGCCCCCGCCAGCGCGTAGCGCGCTGCGCACTCCACGCCGCCCTTGCCCCCTGGGACGAATCCGCTCGTCCAGGCGCGAGGTTGGCGGCGCCCCCTCCCAGCTCAGTATCAGTAAGACGTGTTACGGCGCTGCGTGCGACCGTAGGTCGGCCACGCCGAGTCCAACAGGCCGATCGCCGTGGGTGCCGCGTGCACCATGCCGTCGCTGGTGGAGAAGACCAGACGATCTCCCATCCACGCAGGCAACCAGGCGTCCAGGGCAGCTAGCGGCAGCTCCCAGCCCGGGCTCGCGTCCGTCGGCGCGAAGCCTACGGCGCCAGCGCGCGTGTAGGCGACGGAGCCGTTCGACAGCGCCGCGAGCTGCCGGTGCGCCCCGGCGATGGGTGCGAACTCCGTTGCGCAGAGGGGGGTTCCGGCAGCGCACGCCGCGCCGTCCACCAGGAGCAACGCGCTGGCTGTGGCGGTGACGACGCGGTCACCGCCCAGCAGGACCGGATCCGCAGTGGCCGCTCCGCTCAGGGAGGCTGTCCAACGCGTGGTAGTGGTGACGCCGTCGTCCGTGAACGCCGTGACCGTGGCGCCGGCCGCGACGACGATCCCGCCCTCGCCGACCGCTGGCGTGAGGGTGATCACCGCCGGGGCCGCCCAGAGCCACCGCCCAATCCCGGCAGCGTCGACCGCCGCCAGGCTCGGTGTGTCGCCGCCCACAGCGATGAGCGCCCCGCCGTCCGAGGCCACCACCCGAGCGCCTGTACCCGCGCCCGGAGTTCCCCAGAGGATCGACAACTTCGCGCCGTCGCCGGAGGGCTCCATGGCGAGGGTCCCGGCGCCGGCCGTAGACACGTAGACGCGGCCGCTGTTCGTCCACGTGGGCGGTGCCACCACCCGGCACGGGTTGGGGACGTCGCCGCACTGTCCGAGGATCTCGCCGGAGGCGACGACTCCGCCGTCCGAGACGCGAACCTGCACCACGCGGTGGGTCCCGGACGTGGCGTCACCCAGCGCGGCGAGGGACCCGTCGGCCGAGATCGCCGGCGTGGTCGTCACAGCGCTGAGATCCGCGGCCGTCCAGAGTGCAGCACCGTCGGCGCCCACGGCCCACAGCTTCGGCCCCGCGAAGAGGAGCGTGCTACCCGAGACCGCCGGCGGACCCAGGAAGTCGAGCGTGGAGACTGGCGACGAGAACAGCAGGCAGTCCAGCGACGCGACGTTGACGCACGCGCCCGCGGCGCAGCTGTCGAGGGTGCACGCGTTGCCGTCGTCGCACGGGTTCGGCGTGCCCGCACAAGCACCGGCCGTACACACGTCGCTCGTGGTGCAGCCGTCGCCGTCGTCGCAGCCCGCGCCGTCGCCGAGCGGTAGCACCTCGGAGCAGATGCCGGTGCCGGGATCGCAAGTCGAGACGGCCTCGCACGGACCGTTCGCGGGGCAGGTCACGCTGGGCTGCCCCGCGCACTGCCCCGTGGTGCAGATGTCGGGCGCCGTGCAGAGGCTGCCGTCGTTGCACTCGGTGCCATCTGCCTTGTTCGGGTACACGCATCCGACGAAGGCGACGCAGCTCCCAGGGTCCTGGCACACGGTGGCGACCGCCGGATCGCAGGTGGTCTCGGCGCCGCCGACGCAGCTGCCCGACCCGCACACCGCCCCGGTCTTGCAGCGGTCTTCCGTGCTGCATGCGCCGCCCTCGTTCTTGGCGACGGGCGCGGGACAGAGCCCGTTGGTGGGGTCGCACGCCCCGGCGTCGGCGCACTCGGTGGAGAAGCCGCAGCGCACCGGGCCCTCGTCGCACCCGAAGAGCGGATTGCACGCCGCGGACGTACACGGCGCGGCGGCGGCGCACGTCTCACACGCAGGCAACGGAACGCCAGCGCAAGCCGCCGTACCATCCACGTCGATCTTCGACACGCTGCCGACCACGGCCCCGCGTGCCGCGATGACGAGCGCCCCGTGGCTGGGGCTGAGCGTGAGGCCGTTGGCCTCGTCCTCGGCCACGGCTGAGCCGTCACCTTTCTGGAGGCGCAGGACCACCCGGCCCGTGCCGCTGTGAACCCGGAAGAGCACGCCGAGGAAGCTGCCGATCTGTGCCTCTGCTTCGCCTACGACCTCGTCGGACACGAGCGCCCGAACGACGACGGTTTGGGGGCTCAGGTGCGCGATCTCGAAGCCCGTGCGTCCCACGAGCTCCTGTCCCGTCGGGGCGCTGGGCAGTGTTCCGATGAACCACGTGGCGCCCGGCGTGACCGTGGCCAACAGCACGCGGACGTCCAGCTCGAGATCGCCCGCCCACGGCTGGAGGCGCGACCAGACGGTGCTCTCCGCGTCGTTCATGCCGCGGAAAGCGACCGGACCGCTGGTGTGCGCGGCGCTGCCCAGCGGGTTCACGCGCACCCAGCCGGTGTAGGACTTGAAGTCGACCGTTGCCTTGACCGCCATCGGGCCGTCATCGATGGCGCCGTTGCAGTCGTCGTCCAGGCCGTTGCACAGCTCCTCGCCGGTGGGGACACACTCGGGACCCGTGTCCGGCGGCGTGACTGTGTCGCCGTCGGATCCGTCCGCCGAGTCTGTGGCGTCCGCGGAATCCGTGGCGTCGCTGCTGTCGGCCGCGTCGTCGCCGTCTCCCGAGTCACCGAGGGTGGTGGTGTCCTTCTTCGGGCCCGAGGTGTCGACGAAGCGGTCCTCGTACTCCTCGAGGCCGAGCTTCGACGGCGCCTCGGCGCAGGAGGCGAGGCAAGCGGCGAGGCAAGCGACGAGGCAAGCAGCGAATACCACGGGGGCAGAGGCGCCGGGCACGGAGTGCGACGGCTCGCGGCGCGGGGCCGCGTGAAAGACGGGGCGCTCCACGATCAGAACCTCACCAGCGCGGTGCCGCCCGTGAGCGAGGGTAGGAAGAGAAGCTCGGGCCCGCTCACTTCGACCGATTCGTCTGCCGCGAGCGCGTCTACCACAAGCAGCGCGGTGCCCACGCCGGCGAACGCTAGGCCCACTCCCAGCGCGATGTAGCCGCCGGTCTGGAGGCCCGTCATGTCAGCCTCGAGCGCGTCATAAGTGTCCGAGTATTCCGTGTACCCACCGACGTGCGTGGCATTGAGGTCCTCGAGCTCGCCCTGCTTGTCCACGGCCAGCCCCATGAGCACGCCCGTCGCGATGAGGGAGCCCGCCCCGAGCCCCACGCTGGTCCAGCCCCAGAACTTCTTGCTCTTCATGAGGCGCGCGCCGGCGCCCTCCGACTCTTCGAGCGTGACGTTCAGCGTGGCCACCCCGCCGGCCGTGACCGTGACCTCGTGGGACTGCGTGAGGAACTTGTCCTTCTCCACGCGCACCGTGTACTTGCCCGGCGCCATGAGGCGCGTCTCTGCTGACGGCAAGGCCCCCAGCGCGCTGTCGTCCACCAGCACCAGCGAGCCGGCGGGGCTCCCGGTGATCTTGATGCGGCCATACGCGGACGCCGGTACCAGCTCCACCGTCTTCGTGGCGGGGTGACCCACCGGGTGGTGCCAATTCACCGTGGCCGGGATGAAGCCGGGGGCCTCCACCCGCATCGTGGAGAAGCTGCGCTTGACCCAGCGTCGGTGCGGCGCGGTCCACTGCCCGTCGGTCTTCTCGCGCACAAGGGCGTCGGGCGGCTTGAGCTCCAGCGTCAGGAACGCGTGCTCCTGGTAGAGCCTCTGCTCCAGCTTCAATGACCACGCGGCGAAGTCTCTCTGTTGCTTGACCGGTACGCCGTAGCCCTTAGCGCGCTCGGCCACACGCCACGCCTCGACCGGGTCGCCCTTGCCCTCATGGGCCTTCGCCAGCGGCATCGCAAATTCGTAGGAGGGAACCTTCTGCTCGGCCTCCTCCAACAAGACGACCGCGCGTCCGTAGTCCCCCTTCTTGAGGGAGCGCTGGGCGTCGGTCGCGAGCTGTTTTGCGGCCTTGAGGTCCGCCTTGCTCGGAGGCGCCGCGGACGCAGGAGCAACCACGACGAGCGCGGCAGCGAGGACGAGCAGACGGAGGGCTCTCAACATGGCGGCGAACGCTACCACGGCGCTCGGCAGCAGCGAAAGGCGAGGACGTGGCCAGCAGCTCCTGCGGTCCTTGTTCGGGCGAGGACTTCAACCTCAGATTGCCCGCGCGTCTCCCCTTCATGGGACGGGCGTCGTCCAGCGTGGGGACGGGGATGAGCAAGAGCATGGCCAGCACCGCAAGTAGCCACCTGTCGACGCTTCTGACACCATGCGCCGCCAATGTCGGTGATCCCCCTGCGCTCGGACGCTTGGTGGACCGGTCTTCGGGTCCAGCTGGAGAGCCGCGCACGCATCGTCGCGGGTGGCTCCCGGTCGCGCCTCTCTCCAGACGACCTCGTGCACGACACCGTGGCGAAGCTGCTGGCCTCGTACGGCGAAGAGGGGCTTCGAGCGCGCTCGCAGGATCAGCTGCTCTCCCTGGCCTGGCGCACCATGAAGAACCTGGCGATCGACGCTGCGCGCCGCAGGACGGAGGTCCTGGCTTCCGGCCACGACGGCGAGGCGCCCGACCCGGTCGACTCCCGAGGCCTTGCGGACGAGACGCTGGCCGCCGAACGCCGCGGAGCGCGCGTTCGGGAGGTGCTGGCGGCCCTGAGCGACGAAGAGCGCTGCTTCCTCGTGCACGTCCTCGAGACCGACAGCGTCCCCGCGGCCCAGCGGCACTGCAGCTGGCCCGAAAAGTCACCGTACTACGTGCTCCGAAAGCTCCTCGACGGGCTCCGCGGCGAGCTCGAGGAGCACAGAGGTTGAACCTGTGACCCCACACGACACCCTCGTTGAAGCGGCGCTCGAGTGCGCTTACGGCGACGGCGATCCGGCCCCCATCGTCCAAGCGATGCGCCGTGATCCCGCGGCGCGCGCTGCGGTTCGAGGCGCGCTGGAGACGCTCCGCACAGCCGCTCGCGCCACACGGCCCGACGCACAGGCGCAGGGTCTCGCGATCCTGGAAGGGCTGCTCCGCGAGGCCGAGCGGGCCGAACCCCTCGCGGCGCCGGCACCCGGGGATCGCCGACCCGGCTCGGTGCCCCCGAACGCCGCTCTGCGGCGCGCTCGAATCCAGTGGTTCGGCCTGGCGGCGCTCGCCGCGGCAGCCGCGGTCTTGCTCGCGCTGCGCTTGCGCACGGCACCCACTGACGACGATACGAGCTCGCCGCTGGTGGATGCGCGCGGCGACCTGACCGTGGCCGCCCTCGAGGCGCTGGCCCAAGACGCGCTCCCGACCGGGCTCGGCTTTGCCGGGGCTCGGCTCAGGCCCGCCGCACGCGGTTATCTCCTCGGGTTGGCGCGCGACGCACAGCTGGCGGCCATGGCCCAGGGGGGCGACCGCGCCCGTGCTCTCGCGCTCGACGCCGTCGCCCGCCTCAGCGAGGGCCTCACACCCCAGCTGGAGACCGCCGCCCCCGACCGCGTCGCGCTGGGGTGCGTCGCGCTCGTTGACGACGGCGCGGGCCGGCGAGCCGAGTGTGAACACGGCCTCACGCTCTACCGGCTCAAGCGTGACCTCGGGACCCCTGCCGGGGATCGACGGGTGCGCACCCCCGAGGCGCTCGCGGCGCTGCGCTGGGTGGCCGGGACGGGCGTCGCGGACGTCAAGGCCGAGCTCTTCGTCGCGTCGGGACCGATTGCGCAGGGGGAGCGCGACGCGCTCTCGGCCGTCCTCACCTCGATCGGGCGTGTCCTCGAGGCAGGGACAGAGTGACCGCCACTCCGGAGGGGCGACCGAGCGACCTTCGCCTGCTTGGGCGGCTCGCCCCCTGGGTGAGGCCGCATCGTCGGCTGCTCTTCGCGGCCGCCGCGATGCTCCCGGTCATGGCCGCCTCAGCAATGGCTCAGCCGTGGCTCCTGGGAGTGGCCGTGGACGAGTACATGCACGCCGGCCGCACGGACGGGCTCTGGCCGCTGGCGTCGGTCTACCTCGTGCTGGTGGTGGCCGAGTATCTGGCCACAGCGTTCCACGGGTGGCTGCTCTCCCTCGCTGGCGCGCGGGTGATCGCCGCCCTCCGGATCAGCGTCCTCGAGCACATCCTGGCGCAGGGGCACGCGTTCCATGACCGCCGCGCCGCGGGCGTGCTTCTCTCCCGCACCACCAGCGACGTCGAGGCGATCGGTGAGTCGTTCGTCACCGGCGTGATCAGCATCGTGGCGGACGTGGTGAGGCTTCTGGGCATCGTGGCGATCATGCTCGTGCTCAGCCCCCACCTCACGCTCGCCAGCTTCGCCGCGCTGCCGGCCTTCTGGCTTGTGGTCAACTTCTTCCGGCGGCGCGTGCGCGACACCGGCCTGGCGATCCGGGCCGTCGTGGCCAAGATGAACGGCTTCATGTCAGAGCACCTCGCGGGTGTGGAGGTGGTCCAGCTGTTCGGCCGCGAGGAGGCCGCTGCCCGCGAGTTCCAAGACGTCGCAAAGGGCGCCCTCCAGATCTTTCATCGCAACAACGTCTACGACGCCGCGCTCTACGCGGTGATGGATGGGCTCGGCGGCGTCGCGGTGGGCCTGCTGGTCTGGTACGCGTCGGGCGACGTGCTCGCGGGGCTTGCCACGCCCGGGCTCGTGGTGTCGTTCGTGGACTACGTGCAGCGCGCGCTGGTGCCGATCAAAGAGTTCTCCGCCAAGTACGCCACGCTCCAGCACTCGTTCGCCGGCATGGACCGCGTGTTTGGCCTGCTCGATACCCACGAGGCCGTGCCCGAGGGTGATCTCCTGCTCGCCCACCCGCGGGGCGAGGTGCTCTTCGACGACGTGCGCTTCGCGTACTCGGTCACACACCCCGTGCTCGCCGGCGTGACCCTACGGGCGGCCCCCGGGGAGGTGGTCGCCATCGTTGGCTCGTCCGGGTCCGGAAAGAGCACGTTGTGCCGTCTGCTGACGCGGGGATACACGGGCCACACCGGGACGATCAGCGTGGACGGCGTCCCGGTGGAGAGCCTGCAGCGGCGCGAGCTGGCGCGCATCGTGGCCACCGTCCCCCAAGATGTCGTCCTACTGCGGGGCTCGATCCGGTTCAATGTGACCCTGGGAGACCCCGCGATCACCGACGACGCGATCTGGCAGGCGCTTGGCGAGGTCCAAGCCGCGGAGTTCGTCCAGGCGCTCGGCGGGCTCGACGCCCAGCTGGGCGAGCGCGGCGCGGGCCTCTCGGCGGGGCAGGGGCAGCTCCTGACCTTCGCCCGGGCCCTCGCGCGTCGGCCCGCCGTGGTGGTGCTGGACGAGGCCACCGCCAGCGTCGATCCCGGAACGGAGAGCCTCATCCAGGACGCGCTGGCCAGTGTCTTTCGTGGGCGCACGGTCCTGGTTGTGGCCCATCGGCTGTCCACGATCCGCGCGGCCGACCGCATCGTCGTACTCGAGGCAGGGCGCGTCGTGGAAGAGGGGTCGCACGACCGGCTCCTGAACGCAGGCGGGCGGTACGCCGAGCTCCTCGCTGCAGCCAAGTCGCTATCCACGGCCGCGTGACCCCGCCTACCGCCGCCTGTTCCCGGGAATAGCCTTGGGTGTCGCCGGCTTTCTCCCGATAGGGCCCGTGGTTTGACGGTCTCTTCCGGCGTCCCCTAGACTCACCGGCCGTGCGCCGGGTCCACGCGACCCCGCACCGCCGCTCGAGAGGCACACCGTTCAGATGAAGCTACTGCCCGCGCTCTTCAATCGCTCCCTGTTGCTCCTCGCAGCGATCAGCCTCCTCGGCTGCCGCAAGGAGGAGCCGGTCGCGGCGGCCGAGGCGCCTAGGGAACAGCCCGCCTCCGAGGCTGCTCAGCCCCCGGAGAGCGCGGAGGTCCCCGGGGCGGAAATGGCGGCCCGCGAGCCCATGGGCGCGGTCGACACCGCCTCCAAGCCCCCGCTCGAAGAGCTCGAGCTGGCCGCGCCACCTTCCGGTCCCGCTGACGAGGACGAGGAAGAAGATCCCGAGGAGCGCAAGGACTACTGGGCCAAGATCGCCTTCACCATGGCCAACTTCGAGGAGGTCCGCGAGTACGTGAAGACGTACTACATCGACGGCAACGTCGACGAGCAGCGCGCCTACGTGGAGGCCGCGTCCTTCGTCATCGGCGAGCTCGACCCACCGCGGGTCCTCATCCCTGAGGCGTTCTACAACGCGCGCAAGGGCCTCCCCGAGGAAGAAGGCGACCTCGACGGCAAGACCTACAAGATCGACAAGGGCGACCCCTTCGTCGTCCTAATCCCCGTGGAGAAGGACGAGGCTGCGCGCAAGGAAGAGGCCAAGAAGCGCAAGAAGCTCACGGACGACGAGATCCGCAAGAAGCGCGACGAGTACAACGCGCGCCGCGAGCTGCTGGAGAAGGAGTGGTCCAAGATCCCGTTCGACCGAAAGCGCCTCGACGGCGTACTCGACCACGTCCGCGGCGCGATCAAAGGCACCAAGCAGGAGTCCGAGGCGAAGGGCGATCCGATGAAGTCGTTCTACCTCGCGGCCGCGCAGGGGTATCTCTACGCCCTCGACCCCCACAGCTCGCTGGTCTCAGCGGAGGCCTGGGACGAGTCCACCAAGAGCACCACCGATAGCTCCTTCGAGGGGATCGGCGCGGTCCTCACCCAGCAGAACGAGGAGACCCTGGTCGAGAGCCCTCTCGACGGGCGTCCCGCCGCCACCGCCGGGGTGCGCGCTGGCGACAAGATCGTGAAGGTGGACGGCAAGGACGTCACGGGATTGCCGCTACACAAGGTGGTGAAGCGCATTCGCGGACCTCGCGGCACCGTGGTGAAGCTCTCGGTCATCCGGGAAGGCGAGCCCGACGAGAAGCTCTTCGAGATCACCCGGGCGCAGATCGAGATGAAGAACGTGTCAGGGCGCCTGCTCGAGCCGCACCACCCCGGCATCGCCTATGTGAAGGTCATGGGCTTCGTTCCGGACACCGCAACGGACATCGAGAAGAAGCTCGAGGAGCTCAGCGAGGAGAACGCGAAGCTCCACGATGGTGCGCCGCTGCGCGGGCTCATCTTCGACCTTCGCAACAACTCCGGCGGCTTGCTCGCCCAGGGCGTTCACGTCTCGGACTTGTTCCTCGAGTCGGGCGTGATCGTCGAGGTCCGCAGCCGTACCAAGCGAGAAGAGGCGTATCGCGCCCGAGCCGACGGCAACTACGACCTGCCGCTCATCGTGCTGGTCAACGACGGGAGCGCGTCGGCCTCGGAGATCGTGGCCAGCGCGATCCAGGACAACGGGCGCGGCCTCGTGGTCGGTGACCGCACCTTCGGCAAAGCCAGCGTGCAAACCCTCTTCACGCCGATCCTGCGCAAGGACTACTACATCAAGCTCACCATCGCGCGGTACTTCGGCCCGTCTGGACGCACGCTGCAGGTGACCGGCGTCGAGCCCGACTTCTATGTCTCCCCCGAGATCGGCAAGCCCATGCCGGTCGGGTTCCGCGAGGAGAACCTCTCGCACATCCTGAAGCCGCTCGACACGAACTATACGAAGCCGCAGACCGCGCTCGTGGAGAAGGTGAAGTCCTGCGCCGAGCTGCGCGGCGTCGCCGAGAAGATCCATCAGAACGACCCTCGGCCGCAGATCAAGTTCGACCACCAGCTCATGAAGGCCGCCGACTACATGGAGTGCTTCGGCGACACGGTGAAGACCGGCGCGTTGGAGCGCGGTAGCGCGGTCACGAAGCCGACCGGCGTGATGGCAGCCCCGCCCGCCGAGCCCAGATGAGCGAAGAGCTCGCGTCAGCCGTGCGCGACCTGGCCGCTTCGATCCGCGAGCTGGCCAAGGTGGTTGCGCGCGACGGGGCGCCGCGAGCCCTCGAGGTGGCCGTGGCGCCGGCTGCTCAGCCGCTCACCGCCGCCCAGCCGGCCCAGCCGCAAGCGGCCCCTCCCCGGGTCGAAGCGCGCCTCGACCCCCTGGCAGAAGCCCACGAGGTGCTCGCCGAAGCCTTCCGGCTCGCTTCGCTCCTCGAAGACACCGAGCCCGCGTTCGAGGCCTTCCTGGGCCTCTACCACACCGAGCGCATCACGCCCCCGCGCGCCGTGCCCACGCTCCGTGAGTTCGCCTGGCGCTCGCTACGGCGACGCGTCACGGACTACCTCTCAGAGCCCGGCAATCCCACCAGCTACACGCTGGCGCGCACGGACCCGGCCGGGGTGTTACCCGCCCAGATCACGGCCTTCCGGTTCTTCGTGAACGCGCGGGGTCGCAGCCCTACACCAGTGGCTTTCAAGCGCGATCCTGACCAGCAAGGGCGGCTGCGCCTGACCGACTCGAGCCTCTGATCGCTTGACACGTCGGCTGTGGCCGGCTAGAACCCTCGCCACTTCCGCTGGCGCCATCGCCAAGTGGTAAGGCAATGGTCTGCAAAACCATCATACCCCGGTTCAAATCCGGGTGGCGCCTCCGAGCCTCCAGTCGAAAGACTGGGGGCTTTTTCGTCTCTGCCCAGTGACGCCCGTGGGCGGGGGCCGTCCGGCAGCGGCGCGCTCAGCCCGCGTTGGGCCGTCCCCTGAGGGTGGAGAACGCGTGGCGGATGGCGGCGGACGCCTGATTGATGTTCTCTTCGTCCCCGCCCAGCTGCAGTCGCCCGAACGCGCCGAAGTACTGCAGGTCGATCACCTTCACCGTGGCTGCCTTCTCGGCCTCGTTGCACGCAAACGCGGCATAACCCGCGGGGTGACACTCGAGGACGTAGAGCGTCTCGCCGGTTACGATGAGGCTGCCGTAGCGCAACCGGTTGATGATGATCGACTGTTGGTTGTCGAGGCCGGTGATGATCTGCTCAGAGACGATTCGCGGCTGGAGTCGGGCGGACTCCTCGATGGCGTAGTACTCGAGGATCGCGTCCTTTGCGGCCTGGACCATGCCCTGATCCGCAGAGTGGACCTCGAGGGAGCCGTAGTCGCGCTCCACGATCTGCGAGCCGGGGGCCACCGTGGTGCGCTTCAGCACCACGTCCGTCACGACGTTGATCGAGATCCCGGGTGAGACCTCTACGATCAGTGACGCCTGACCCTCGAGCGGCATGAAGCCCCGCGAGCCTGTGGCAAGCATGGCCGTGGTCTCCGGCTGGAGGCGGTCGAGATAGACCAGCGTGCGGAGGTCGATCACGGCTCAGCCCACCATCGGGAGGGCCTTGCACGGCTCTCGTTGGATCTTCTCCTGGAGGCGCATGAGGCCGTCGAGCACCTGCTCGGGCCGCGGCGGACAACCTGGGATGTACACATCCACTGGGATGAGGCGGTCGATCCCGGGCACGGTGGCGTAGTTGTCGTAGAAGCCGCCCGTCGAGGCGCAGACCCCGAAGGCGATGACCCACTTGGGATCCGCCATCTGCTCGTAGACCTTGACCAGCGCGGGCGCCTGCTTCTGCGTGATCGTCCCGACCACCCACATGAGGTCAGCCTGGCGCGGCGAGAAGCGCGGCACCTCGGCGCCGAAGCGCGCGATGTCGTGGTGCCCGGCCGCGACGGAGAAGAACTCCATCCCGCAGCAGGCGGTCACGAAGGGGTACTGAAAGAGCGAGTACTTCTGCGCCCACTTGATGGCTTCGCCGAGCTGTGTGGTGAACACGCTGCCCTGAAGCTCACCCGGAAGTTCGGGGTTTGTGGATAGCTTCCGCTGAAGGAAACCCATGAAGCACGCCTCCTGCCGCCTCGCGGCGCGCGTAACATGCCCGATTCGCTCGACACGGGCAAGGTCGCGCTACGCTCCGCGGCGGCGTGCAAGCACCAGGGCGATCACCAGCACCCAGGGAGCGGCAGTCGGCCCGCCAGCGGCGCAGCCGGAGTCTGGCTGGATGAACGCCACCCGGACCTGCACGTCGCCGTTCCCGGGGGGCGCGTCCACGTCGCTCGCGTGCCGCGGGACCTCGTCGCCCGGGCCTTCTGCGCCCGAGTCGTCGCTCGGGCCCGTGTCTGCGTCCGGCGCGCCCACCGGCGTGTTGTCCGCATCGTGCGCCTCGCTCGTATCCGCAGCCGGCGTGTCGCCCGCCGGACCGGCGTCGGGCGACGCCACCGCGTCCGGCGCGACGGCATCGCCGTTGGCTGCGTCCTCGGGGTCGCCCTGCCAGACGTCGGGCTCTTCGCAGGCTCCGCAGTCCGCGATGCAGCTCTCGCAGGTCTCGCCGCCGTTGCAGGCCCCGTCGCCGCACACCGTGGGACACCCACCGCAGTCCTGAGGACACACGACGCAACCCTCCCCGCCACTGCAGCTTCCGTCGCCGCACACGGCCGCGCAGGCGCCGCAGTCGGCTGGGCACGTGGCGCAAGAGTCGTCGCCGTTGCAGGCGCCGTCGCCACAGGCGGGAGGGCAGGCCCCGCAGTCCGCCGGGCACGCCGCGCAGGAGTCCGCGCCGTTGCAGACGCCGTCCCCGCAGACCGGCGGGCAGGCGCCGCAGTCGGCTGGGCACGTGCCGCAGGCCTCGCCGCCGTTACACGCGCCGTCGCCGCACGAGGGCGGGCATGCCCCGCAGTCCCCCGGGCAGACCCCACAGGTCTCTGCGCCGTTGCAGCTGCCGTCGCCGCAGGCTGGGCAGGCGCCGCAGTCTGCTGGGCAGGTGCCGCAACCCTCGCCGCCGTTACACGCCGCGTCGCCGCACCACGGATCGAGGCGCACGAGGCGGATGGCGTCTGCGGTGATCCGCTTCCCCGACGCGACCGCGCCGCCGGCGTCGTCGAAGACCGCCACCCATTGCCCTTTGCCCGCGGCGAAGTCGAAGTCGCCGAGCGACTTCCAGCCGTTCTGCCCCGTCTGGTCGGCGATGACCTTGGTGGTGACTCCGTTCGCCCGAACGTCGTAGTGCACCTTGTTGAACAGCGCGTAGGCGGCCGTCGCGTGGTACTCCACGCGGTACTCGCCCGGTTCGTCCACACTCAGCTGCCACCACGCCCAGTTGTACGGTGTGGTGCCGTCGGTCGCGTTGGTCCAGCGGAGCTCGCCGGCGTAACCCGCCGCTTCGGTCCGCCAGAACTCGATGGGCCCCCAGACGTGAAAGCAGGGGTCCTTGTTGTCGACCACGCCGCCGCCGGGCCCGATCGCGCCGCACGCGGGGCTCGTGGCGCAGTGACCGGGGCGCGGCGGCATGCCCGAGGTGCCCGCGAAGATCCCGAGGTGGTTCGCCACCGCGCGGAGGCCGCCCCCGTTGTTGTTGCCGCTGGCGTCGTTGACCGTGCCCTGGCCGCGGACCCAGAACTGGCTCGAGCCGCCGCCGTCAAGGTTGAACGCGACGTGCGCGCCCAGCTGCTTCATGAGGCTCGCGAGCTCGGTCCCGTACATCCCGATCGACGCGCTGGTTCGGCCGTCCACCACCGCCAGGATCAGCGTCTTCTTGTCCGACGTGAGGCCGATCGCCGTGCGCGGATGTCGCGCCCTCATGTCGCTGCGGTCCGGGAAGCACGTGTCGGCCGTGGGGCTCGAGCACGTCACCGCGGTCCCATCGATGACGATCTCGGGGAAGCCGCTCACGAGGGCGAGGGTGCCCGGGGGGGCGCCGGGCCCCACGGTCCCGGGTTTGTACCCGGTGGTCGGGGACTGCGTGTTCTTCACCAGCTTGGAGTGCGTGAAGTCGACCCAGTCGGGGCCGAAGGCCACCCAGCCGAAGTCCTTGTAGTACCACTCCGAGGCGTAGGCCGGGTCGAGCCCGGTCTGCACCACCGGCCAGGCGATGCCGTCCCCCACTGCTGCCCCGTACACCCGGACCGGGTCGGTCTTGTAGAAGTCGCCGTTGACGGCGAGCTGCAGCCCTCCGTCGTCTGCCCATGACGACACGGTCTTGAGCGACGAGGACGCCTTCGTTGCGTTGACGTGGATGCGGGCCGCGCAGAGGTCGACCCGCGCGACCCAGGTGTGGGTCTTTGGGCTCGTGGTGGTGTAGTGCAGCCACGTGACGCCGGTCCAGGGTGTGGACGACGACAACTGCGTGAGGGTCACCGCGCCTGCCGGTGCGCAGAGCAGCAACGGCAGAAGGTGAATGGCTCGAATCATCGCCACGAGACGCTAACGAATTTCAGCAGGGCGCGAAAGCGCGCCCGCAGCCTCGTGCCTGTTGGGCGCCCCCTGTCCCCTGTGCGGGCTGGCTATGGGGGCATGCCGCGGCAGGATCTGGCGCTTTTCGCCTGGGGGCGGGAAGGGCGCGCCATCTAGAACGCGTTTCATAGGCGCATGTTCGTTCGGGCGCTGGGGCGCAAGGACGAGCCCAGCCGAGAGCCTCTCGCTCCCGGCCACAAGCCCAAAGGAAAGGGTCCCGCCATGTCTAAACGCGCCTTGGTCGTCCTCCTCCTCGTCTCACTGGGCTCCGTCGCCGCCGCCGCTCGGTGGCGTCCCCCCATGCGACCCACGCCGCCTCCCAACCTGGCGGTGGTGGAGCGCGCCGCAGAGCTCAGGGAGGACGTCGAAGCGCTCGCGCGCCTCTTCTCGGAGCTGGACGGGAACGTCAAGGTGGTGCTGGAGGTCAATCGTCGCCTCGAGCGGATGGGCCGCGACCTCGACGCGCTCGAGGAGGACGTCCTGCGCTTGTCGCACCCAAAGGTGGTCGTGGTGGCCCCCCCTCGACCGGTCGTGGTCCCGGAGCCCGAGCTCGACCGCGTGCTCGGGGCCGTCTCACGCGAGTCGTTCGGCACCGACAAGCTCCGCGTGGTGCAGACAGCACTGGCCGGGAAGCCCGTGAGCGTGGAGCAGGTGAAGCGCGTGCTGCGGGCCTTCAGCTTCTCTTCGGAGCAGCTGGCGGTGCTGCGCCTCCTCGCCCCCAACGTGGTCGATCGACACAACGCCTTTCAGCTGTACGAGGTGTTCAACTTCGAGAGCGAGAAGTCAGAGGTGCAGGGGCTGTTCCGGTCCTGAGCCCGCTTCGCGCCTTCGGGTCGGCCCGTCGGCGAGCCCGCCTCCCGGGGACCCGCCGGGCAAGCCTCAGGCATGAAGTTGACACCCGGGTGGTGAGGCGGGATGCGTAAGCGCCTCGTCCACCTCGAAGGGAGCCAGTCGTTGCGCAAGAACTTCGTCCTCGACACGAACGTCCTCCTCCACGACGCCGCTGCCATGTTCGGCTTCTCCGACAACCGGGTGATCATCCCCATCTACTGCATCGAGGAGCTCGACCAGTTCAAGAAGGACCTCTCCGAGCTCGGCCGCAACGCGCGCCAGGTGTCGCGAGATCTGGACCACCTCCGCGCAAAGGGCAGCCTGCTCACGGGCGTGGAGCTGCCGAACGGCGGCGAGCTCCGCGTTGGCTTCGCGGACAAGCCGCTCCCGTCGCGCTACACCAACGACCACATCACCGACAACTCGATTCTGGCCACCGCCCTGGCCGTTCAGGAGGCCGATCCGGACACCCCGCTGGTCTTCGTGACCATGGACACCAACCTCCGGATTCGGGCCGACGCTCTGGGCGTCAAGGCGGAGGACTACGACAAGGAGCGCGTAGACATCTCGGAGCTCTACACGGGCTGGTTCGAGTCCGCTGCGCCAGATCCCATTATCGACGAGCTCTACTCCGCCGGCAGCACGCCGCTCAAGGCGTTCCTCGCCGCCATCGGCGAGCCCGACAAGATGGTCAGCGAGAATCAGTACGGCCTTCTCCGGGGCTATGAGCGCAACAGCCAGACGGCGTTGTGCCGCGTTGACCTCTCCGGCGACCGCCTCGTCCACATCCCGCGCATGAAAGACGGGATCTGGGGCATCCGCGCTCGCAGCAAGGAGCAGACCTTCGCGATGGAGGCGCTGCTCCGTGACGACATAAAGCTGGTGACGCTGGTAGGTAAGGCCGGCACCGGCAAGACGCTGCTGGCCCTGGCCGCCGGCCTCTCTCGCACCGCGGACAACGAGGCCTACCAGCGGGTCCTGGTGTCGCGGCCGATCTTCCCGCTCGGGCGCGACCTCGGCTACCTGCCCGGCAGCGTGGAGGAGAAGCTCAGCCCGTGGATGCAGCCGATCTACGACAACGTGGAGCTGCTCCTGAACCTCTCGAAGCAGGACCGCCGGGACGGGCGCGGTTATCAGGAGCTGATCGACCAGGGCCTCATGCAGATCGAGCCGCTCACCTACATCCGCGGTCGCTCGATCCCGAACCAGTACCTGATCGTGGACGAGGCCCAGAACCTCACCCCGCACGAGATCAAGACGATCGTCACGCGCGCCGGCGAGGGGACGAAGGTGGTCCTCACCGGCGACCCCTACCAGATCGACAACCCCTACGTGGACGCCATGAACAACGGCCTTACGTACACGGTGAACCGCTTCCGGTCCGAGAAGATCGCGGCGCACGTAACGCTCGCCAAGGGAGAGCGCTCCGAGCTGGCCGAACGCGCAGCCAACCTCCTCTGAGCGGTCGCCTGTGATAGACAGCGCGCATGAGTCGTAGCGAACGTTTCCTCACTGCCCTCGAGTCGGGCGTCGTCGTCGCCGATGGGGCGATGGGCACCGAGCTCTATCGTCGCGGAGTCTCCTTCGAGCAGTGCTTCGACGAGCTCTGCTTGTCGCGCCCTGATCTCGTTGGCGGCGTCCACCGCGCGTATCGCGACGCCGGCGCGAGCCTCCTCGTGACCAACTCGTTCGGCGCCAACCGGCACCGCCTCGAGCGTCACAACCTCGCGGGGAAGGTGGCCGAGATCAACGAGGCCGCAGCGCGGATCGCTCGCGGAGTCGCGGGTGACGTCTGCTTCGTGGCGGGCAGCATCGGCCCCCTGGGAAAGCGCCTCGCGCCCGTGGGGCGGCTCACCCCCGAGGAAGCCGAGGCGGCGTTCACCGAGCAGATCCTCGGGCTGGTCGCGGGTGGCGCCGACATCCTCTTGTTCGAGACCTTCGCGGACCTGCAGGAGATCTCCGCCGGGCTCCGGGCGGCGCGTGACGCCGCCCCCGGGATCCCCGTGATCGCGTCCATGACCTTCACCGACGAGGGCAAGACGCTCTACGGCTACAAGCCCGAAGAGGTGGCGCGGAAGCTCACCGAGCTCGGCGCCGTGGCGGTGGGCGCCAACTGCAGCGTGGGTCCGCAGTCGCTCATGGACGTGGTCGAGCGAATGCTGCGAGTGCCGGCCGTGAAGCTGATGGTCAAGCCCAACGCCGGGCAGCCGCAGTTTCACGCCGGGCGATACCTCTACCTCAGCTCGCCCGAGTACCTGGGCGAGACGGCTCGGTACTTCGTTCAGCACGGCTGCCACCTCGTGGGCGGCTGCTGCGGCACCACGCCGGAGCACGTGCGGGCGATCCGCGCGGCGGTGGAGGGCCTCGCCCCCTCACGGCCTGAGCCGACCGCCTCGATCGAGGTGGCCGAAGTCGCCGAGGCGCCCGGCCGCGCTACGCGCCGTGCCGACGACATCCAGGCCAAGATCGCCGCCGGCCGCTTCGTGTCGTCCGTGGAGATCGATCCGCCCAAAGACATCAACGCCGACAAGCTGATCGAGGGCGCGGCCTTGTGCAAAGCGTCCGGCGTGGACGCGATCAACATCGCTGATAGCCCGCTCGCACGCGCTCGTATGTCGCCCATGGCGCTCGCCACGCTCATCCGGCAGTCGGTGGACATCGAGGTGATCCTCCACCTCTCATGCCGCGACCGCAACGTCATCGGCTTGCAGTCCGAGGTGATGGGGGCCGTGGCCCTTGGCGTCCGCAACGTGCTCTGTGTGACAGGGGATCCCCCTCAGCTCGGGGACTACCCGAACGCCAAGGGCGTCTTCGACGTGGACTCGATCGGGCTGGTTCAGCTGTGCGCGCGTCTCAATCAGGGGCTCGACCTCGCCGGGCGCGCCATGAAGTACCGCACCGACGTCTTCGTTGGCGTGGCCTCCAACCCCACGTCGGCCGACCTCGAGACCGAGGTGCGCCGCTACAAGGAGAAGGAAGCCGTGGGCGCGGCCTTCACCATGACGCAGCCCATCTACGAGCTGGACTCCCTCGAGCGCTTCCTGGAGCTGGCGCGTCCCACGATCCCGGTCCTCGTAGGCATCCTGCCGCTGCGCAATGCGCGCCACGCCCACTTCCTGCACCACGAGGTCCCGGGCATGTTCGTCCCCGAGGAGATCCGGGCCCGCATGGATCGCGCAGGTGACAAGGGGCCCGAAGAGGGCGTGCTGATCGCCCAGGAGTTCCTGGCGCGCGCGAAGTCGTTCGTACAGGGGGTGTACCTCATGCCCCCGTTCAACCAGTTCTGGATGGGCACCGAGGTGCTCAAGGCGCTCTGAGGCGCCGCGCGAGTGGCCCTGTCACGGGCCCCGCGCTGCTTAGCACCGCCCCGGGGTGGGGCTCGCGCTGGGCTGCTTGCACCGCCGCGCGTCCTCCGCTTCGGGGACGGGGCGTGTGACGACGAAGCCGTCGATACAGAGATCCCGGAAGGCCTCATCGGGGGAGCTGATCTCCAGGACCAGGTCCGCCGCCTGCCCGCGGAGGGCGGTGGTGTCTACGTAGAGCGGCTCGAAGTCCCACGCCTGCGGGCGAATGACCTGAGTCCCCCGAGCCTCTCCACCCACTCGCACGGTCACCGTGGTGGCACCGCCGCGCTCGTGCTTGGCGGACTCGAGCACGAAGCCCGAGCGTATGAGCACTCCGGCCTCCAGCCGAAGCGCCGGAAACGTGATGGTGGTGACTTTGCCGCTCGGATATGGGTGCACGAGGAAGCAGCTGCGGGGTGATCCGCCTACCTCCCGGGTGTCGAGACGCACGTCCTCCCAGGGCTTCCCGGCGCACGCGTGCCGCCCGTCGACGTAGCGGCAGCTCCGCCCGCCGTCCCGGACGACCTTGGCCTTGGGCAAGACCTCGGTGAGGCGCACGGTGACCGGTGAGGGCGGCAAGGCAAAGCGCTGCAAGAGGAGCCCGCCGGCCAGCGCCTCTTCCAGCTCGAGCGCGGCGCCGGGTGGCGCGGGGGCGTCAGTGCGCTCGAAGGCCGTGAGCACCCAGAGGCGCCGAAACGCGGTGAGCGCCATGGGATCCAGGGGCAGGCTGAAGTCGACGGTGAGCCCCGCCGCAGCGCGCCCACCCTCACGCAGCCACGGCGGGTGGATTCGGACCACGTCCGTGGGTTGAGCCTCCCCAGCGATTCGGGCGCCGGCGGCGTCCCACTCGGCGGGCGAGGGCGCGGCGGGACCGGGAGACAGCGCGGCGGACAGCGACCACGCGCTGACACACACGAGTCCTGCGAGGAGCCAGGGGCCGGGCTGGGCGAGGGTGCGCGTGGTCACGGTCGCCGCATACCCGAAGCGGTCACGGTGGGCAAGGCGCGCGGGGGCGAAGCAGTTGAAACCGAGTTCCAGTGTCGCTAGGATGCCGCTCGCTCCGCGGCCGCTATAGGTATCGGAGCCTTCATGACAGACAACGCGAGCTCCTCGGATCCCCCGAAAGACACGCCCAAGAGGCGGTCCGGACACGGCGGCGCTCGCCCCAAGACGTGGGAGCTCCCGGATGCGCACTCGATTCTTCAAGTTCTCTTCGGCCGCATTGGCGGCCCTCGCCCTCGGTACCATCGGCTGTGAGTCCAGCGAGGAGGACACCGGCGGCACCACTGACGCCGACGCCGCCGACGGCTCCGACAGCACCGACGGCACGGATGGCACGGACAGCACGGACGCCGCTGACGGCACCGAGGCCGGTGGTGGCGACACCACGGACGGCACCGACGCCACGGACGGCACCGACGGCACCGACGGCGAGGTGTCCACGGACAGCACCGTCGACGGCGAAGACGGCATCATCGAGGAGCCCCCGCCCTGCGAGGTCGGCTCCAAGATCACGGCCGTGGACGGCAAGGATCAGTGCTGCACCTGCTCGGGCGACTCGTGCGAGAACGGCCTCGACAACTCGCTGGCCGGCATCGCCTCGCTCGCCAACTCGGCCCTCCAGGGCACGATCGAGGACGGCGACGTGAACATCGTGGCGGAGCTCGTGGGCGACACGGCCTCCACGTTCACCATCAACATGTACACGGCAGACCTCGACCCGGCCAACGCCGAGTGCGACATCAACAACGGCCCCTGCAACTGGCAGCTCGGGCTCGAGGCCTTCGGCCCCGAGTGCACCTCGCTCATCTCGTTCAACAACGCCACGATCGACGCTGAGGGCAACCTCAACGCCGGCGGCAAGGAGGGCCTCTTCGTCCTCAGCCTGCCGATCCAGGGCTTCGTGCTCGAGCTCAAGGTCATCGGCGCCACGATCGTGGGAACGGTCGAGCGCGACGACAAGGGCGCCATCACCAAGATGGCGGGTATCCTCGGCGGCGCAGTGCCCAAGGCTGCTCTCGAGGAGGCGGTCGACAAGCTCCCGGAGGACGGCCTGCCGCTCCCGAAGCCGGCCATCAAGAACCTCCTCGCCACCGTGATCAAGGCCGACATCGACGGGCTCGACGCGGCTGGCGCCACCGGCACCGACGGCGTCAAGGAGTCGGCGTCCGTGGCCATCGTGTTCGAGGGCATCCCCGGCGCCATCACGGCGCTCGAGTCCGCCGAGGGCCAGGACCCGGCCCCCGTCTGCACCGAGGCTCCCGCGCTCGAGACCTACAGCGACGTGGTCTTCCGCATGAACGCGCTCCAGCTGGGCTCGTCCGGCAAGGCCGGCCAGGCGCTGGACGTCGACGGCGTGTGCGTCGAGCCGAACCAGACCCCCGCCGAGGGCTGAGCCAGCCGACCCCGGCTGACCTTCCCAACGCATGGGGCTGCGTGTACAACGTGGCCCCATGCGACCCTCCCGCGCGCTCCTCGCGTTCCTCGTCTCTGCCTGCAGCACCGCCTTCGACTCCAACTCGGGCGGCGATCACGTCCGCGGCAAGGCGGTCGAGATCAAGCTCGGCCAGACCCACGACGACTTCCTCAGCGCCGAACAGGGCGACAACCCCGACTGGAAGAAGCTGATAGTCGCCGAGCCGGCGATGCTGGGCATCCACGCCTACTGGGACGAGCCGAGCATCTTGGCCACCGTGGTGGTCAAGGATCAGTTCGGCGGCAAGGTGTTCGAGCTCCAGCACGAGCGCGGCAAGCCCGCCGACCACTGGACGGGCATGAAGATGCGCGCCGGCGAGTATTACCTCGAGGTGGTGGCCACCCGTGGGGCCTCCGTGTACACCCTGGAGGTGCTCGAAGAGGGCGACGCGCCGGCTGGCGGCGACGACACCGCGCCGCCAGAGTGACCCTCGTCTGCGGTCGTGTGCGCCATCTGGCGGTCGTTTGACACCCAACGAAGGCCGGTGCTATCACGGCCCGGCGCAAGCGAACCCTGACGGGACGCCTTCGGGCGGCGGAGTCGGATGAGTCAGTTCGAAGCCATCAAGGATGTCAACGAGACGCTGAAGGAGCTGCTCAAGGAGTCCTTCAAGAAGACCGGCTTCACGACGGTTACGGTGTCGACCGACCGTCCGAAGAAAGACAACATCAAGAACATGCCTACGGTGAACTGCTACCTGTATCACGTAGGCTTCGACCCGAGTTATCGCGAGCGCACCGACACGTTGGTGTCCAGCTACGACAAGGCTGGCAACGTCATCGAGTACTACCAAGACGCGCCCATCTACCTGCGCGCTCACTTCATCATCTCGGTGTGGGGGAACTCGCCCAACGAGGAGAACCTGCTCCTCGGCCTGGCGGTGAAGACCTTCGGCGAGCACCCGATGATCGGCGGCGAGCTGCTCAAGGGCGAGTCGTGGTACCCGGACGACCGCCTCAACGTCTACCCGAACCTCCAGGCTGACTTCAACGACACCATGTCGTTCTGGCGTAGCCTCAACGAGGATCTCCGACCCTCGGTGTACTACTTCGTGAAGTTTCGCATCGAGTCAGACCGGCGCTCCGGAGAGACGCGCCGGGTCGTGGAGAAAGAAATGGCAGTTCGGTAGGGGACCCCCCTGGTCCCCAACTGGGTTAGGGCGTATCGTGCCGCCGGCCGAACGCCGAAAGCTTCGACGCGTACGGACGGTGCCACCGTCCAGAGGATCAACTGAGGAGGATCTGAGAGCATGGCGACTTCGTATTTGTCCCCGGGCGTCTACGTCGAGGAAGTGGATCGCGGTACCAAGCCACTCGAGATGGTGGGTACCAGCACCTGCGCGTTCATCGGTGAGTGCAGCATTGGGCCGGTGAACGAGCCCATCTTCTGCACCAACTGGTCGCAGTTCACGAAGCACTTCGGCGACTTCCAGAACTCCGAGTACCTCGCACACTCCGTGTACGGGTTCTTCAACAATGGCGGCGGTCGCTGCTACGTCCTCAACGTCGGAACGGGCGACACCACGCCCGACGGCAAGAAGGTCGCTTCCAAGGCCGCGCTGTACATCGGGACCGACAACGGCCCCGGGACGCGTACTGGCCTCAAGGCCTTCGAGGACGTCGACGACGTCAACATCGTCGTGGCCCCCGGCCAGACGGATCCGGCGATCCAGGACGCCGTGCTCTCGCACTGCGAGAACATGCGTTACCGCTTCGCCATCATGGACAGCCCCGAGACGATCGAGAAGGGCGGCGTCGACAAGCTCGGCAAGCCGCGCGACTCCAAGTACGGCGCCTACTACTTCCCGTGGATCGAGGTCTACGATCCAGTCAAGGGCAACATCTACCAGCCGCCCTCGGGCTACATGGCTGGCGTGTACGCCCGCACCGACGGCGAGCGCGGCGTCCACAAGGCGCCCGCCAACGAGCTCGTTCGTGGCGCGCTCGGCCTCAAGTACGGCATCACCCGCGGCGAGCAGGACATCCTGAACCCGAAGGGGATCAACTGCATCCGCGAGTTCCCGAACCGCGGCATCCGCGTGTGGGGCGCCCGTACGATCTCGTCGGACGCTTCGTGGCGCTACATCAACGTGCGCCGCCTCTTCAACATGGTGGAGCAGTCGATCGAGCTCGGGACCCAGTGGGTCGTGTTCGAGCCCAACGACCACCGCCTGTGGAAGCGCATCACGCGCGACATCTCGGCGTTCCTCCTGCGCCTCTGGCGCCAGGGTGCGCTCTTCGGAAAGACCCCGGAGGAGGCGTTCTACGTCAAGTGCGACGAAGAGACGAACCCGCCCGAGGTCATCGACGCCGGCCAGCTCATCGTCGAGATCGGCATGTGCCCGGTGAAACCGGCCGAATTCGTGATCTTCCGCATCGGCCAGATGCCCACCGGCGGTGACGTCAGCGAGTGATCGCTGCGTTTCCCTGACGGGTGACGTCTGACGAGCCCCGGGACCTTCTGGTCTTCGGGGCTCTGTCGTTTGTGGCCCACTTGTCGCTCACCGGCGCTTGTCGTACCTATTCAACCCACCCTCTGTAAGCGGAGTTCGCCATGGCCTTCCAGACCGAGTTCGAGTTCACCCTGCCGCGAGGATTCGTGGACAAGGACGGCAACGTCCACAAGAAGGGCGTGATGCGCCTGGCCACGGCGAAGGACGAGATCCTGCCGCTCCAGGACTACCGCGTGCAGAACAACCGCGCGTACCTGGTGATCATCCTCTTGTCGCGCGTGGTGTCGAAGCTGGGCGACCTCAAGTCGATCAACCCGTCGATCATCGAGGAGCTCTACTCGGCAGACCTCGCGTACCTGCAGGACTTCTACCGGCGGGTCAACGAGGAGGGCAACGCGCAGCTCAAGGTCCAGTGCCCGGAGTGCAAGCACAAGTTCGAGGTGGACCTCGGAGGTGACCTGGGGGAATCGTAAGCTACCCCCTGGAGCGCATCTACCAGGAGGTAGCGTACATCGCCTACCACTTCCACTGGGCGGTCGACGACATCCTCGTGATGGAGCACCGCGAACGGCAGATCTGGGTCAAGCAGATTTCCGAGATCAACAAGGAGATCAACAAGACCCGAAAGGGCTGACCATCGCATGAAGGTGCTCTTCATCGAGGTCGACACTGACCGTCCGTGGGCCGTCGCATCGATCGGTCCAGCCTTCCTTGCGGCGTCGTTGCGCGCCGCGGGACACACCTCCGAGCTCTTCCGTGCCACCGTCGATCACTCGCCTTCGGCGGTGCTCGAGGTGGTGCGCGACGAAGCGCCGGACCTCATCGGATTCTCACTCACCACCCGCCAGTGGGGCAGGGCGCGAGACCTCGCCGCCTTCCTGCGGCAGCACGGCGACTGGCCCGTGGTGGCGGGTGGCCTCCACCCCACGTTCGCCCCCGAGGCCGTGCTCGCGTCTGCCGGCTTCGACGCCGTCTGCCTCGGCGAAGGCGACCACGCCCTCGTGGAGTACGTGGAGCACCTCGCCGGGCGAGGCCCGCCTCCTGCGTCCAACGTCTGGCTGCGCGGCGGGACCCGCCCGCCCCTTCGGGAGCCCTTCCAGCCCATCGACGGGCTCCCGTTCCTGGCCCGCGACCACCTGGACGAGCACCGTGGCATCGTGCACATGAGCACGCAGCGGGGCTGCCCCTTCCCGTGCACCTACTGCGCGGCGCGCATGTACGACGAGCTCTACGAGTCGAACGGTCAGGCCTACGGCCGGCGGCGCTCCGTGGAGAACGTGATGGCCGAGCTCCATGCCGTGGGCGGGCGTCGAACCAGCAGCTACGTGATCTTCCTGGACGACACGTTCACCCTGCATCACCCGTGGGTACGGGCGTTTTGCGAGCGATACCGCGACGAGATCGGCGTCCCCTTCTCTCTCCACGCGCGCGTGGAGACTGTGAACCAGCGCCTCCTCGAGACGCTCGCCGCGGCCGGGTGCAGCCACGTGGTCTATGGCGTGGAGAGCGGCAGCGCACGCGTTCGGCGCGACATCATGGAGCGCTACGCCACCAACGAGCGCTTCATCGAGGTGTTCGACTGGACGCGGCAGGTCGGGATACGCACCACGGCGAACTACATGCTCGGGCTCCCCGGCGAAACCCCGGAGGACCTCGACGAGACGTTGGCCTTGGCCGAGCGCCTCGACGCGTTCGACTTCGCCTACTTCGTCTTCTACCCCTACCCGGGAACCCGGCTGTTTCAGGTCTGTCGCGACAAGGGCTACCTCCCGACCGACTGGCTCGATCGGCCCGCGAATCACCGAGAGTCCATTCTCTCCTTGCCCACACTCACGTCAGAGCATATCCAGCGCGCGTACGACCGCTTCACCGAGCTGCGCGCCGTGACCCACGCTCGTCGAGGGGGCTCCAGCGCGTTCATACACACCGAAGCCGACTGCGGCTAATCGAGGCTCCCGCGATGCTGATCCCCATGCTCGACATCATCAACTGCTCCGAGGAGCGGTTCTGGTCGCTCTACGGCGACGACGCCTGGCTGCGCGGCATGCTGCTCGAGGGTCTCGGTTACGGCGGGATCGTCATCGACTCGAATGTGGTCACGCCCACTGGCTGGGAGCGCGAGTTCCGCATGACCCCGAAGCTGAGGGCCCCCGATGCTGTGCTCAAGCTGGTTGGGGGCATGTCCATCACAGACACGGGTCGCTTCAACCGCGCCACGCGGACCCTCGAGTTCCGTCAGCGCCTCAGCGTCATGAGCGACAAGCTCCTCATCTCGGGCACCATGCGCACCGAGGCGGACGGCGTGGGTCGTTGTCGCCGGATCAGCAAGGTCAACTTCGAGGCCAAGGTGTTCGGGCTCGGCGGGCTCATCGAGAAGGCCGCCGAGAGCAACGTCCGCAAGGGGTTTCAGGACGGAGCCGACTACGTGAACCGTTGGTTGGCAGCCCACCCCGAGGCACAGCAGACGCGCGCGTAACCCGCGTCCCGTCAGCGCATCCGTGGGAAGAGCTCCTCGTCCTCGACTCGCATGTGGTCCGAGAGGTGGGCGACCAGCGCCGCGAGCGTGGCGGCCGACTCCGTAGCGCCCGGGAAGAGGCGCAGCGCCGCGGTGAGTCCCCCCGTCAGAGCCGGCAGCGCGCGGTGCTCCGCCGCCATCGCGGCCACGGGCCCTCGGACCATCGAGGCGAGCTCCGGCTCTTCGAGGGCGCGCAGTAAGAGCGGGAAGAGGACGTTCTCCTCCTTCCGAAAGTGCGACGCCAGCTCCGAGGCCAGCGCCCCGAAAGCCGCTTCGACCTGGTCGGCGGTGGCAACCGACTGCGGTCCCGGTCCGATGTGGGCCCGCGTCTCGCGGTAGAGCGCCTCGCCCAGGCGGTCCAGCATCTCCAGCTCGGGTTCGTGGTACTCGAGGACCAATCGCTCAATCAGCGCCGCTGCGTCGCTGGCCGCGGCCCCGGGCGTCACGCGGCCCCGCCGATGAGGCCCACGAGGTCGGCCACACGGCAGGCGTAGGCCCACTCGTTGTCGGACCACGCGAAGATCTTGAACGTGTCGGCGCTTACCTGGAGCGTCTGGTCGGTGTCTACGACCGCCGAGTGGGGATTGCCCACGATGTCCACCGACACGTGCGGATCGTCCGACACCTCGAGGATCCCGGAGAGGCGGCCCTCGGCGGCGCGACGAAGGGCCGCATTGAGCGCCGCGACGTCCCTCGGTGGGTTGGCTAGGCGCACGACCATGTCCGTGAGGCTCCCGTCCGGCACCGGCACCCGGATCGCCGTGCCCGCCACCTTCCCGGCGAGCGAGGGGAGCACCTCGACGACTGCATCGGAGGCCCCGGTGCTCGTAGGGATCATGCTCAGCGCGGCGGCGCGGCCCCGACGCAGCTTGCGCATCGGCGTGTCCACCAGCGCCTGGCTGGAGGTGTAGGCGTGGACCGTGGTGAACGCGAGGGTCACCACGCCGAACTCCGACTCCAGCACGCTAGCCACGGGCGCCAGGCAGTTGGTGGTACACGAGGCGTTGGAGAACACCCGGTGGCGCGCGAGATCGATCGCGTCCTGGTTCACCCCCACCACCACCGTGAGGTCGGCGCCCGGCAGGGGGGCCGTGACGACCAAACGCTTGGCGCCTCCCGCCAGGTGCTTCTCCGCCGTCTCGCGCTTTCGGAAGGCGCCCGAGGCCTCGACGACCACGTCCACGCCCAGGGCGCCCCAGGGGGCCTTGGCCGGATCGGGCTCTGAGCTGATGGGAATGCGTCGCCCCTCGAGGACCAAGGCGCCGTCTTCGAGCGACGCGGGCGTTCGGCCGTGCACCGAGTCGTACTTGTACAAGTAGGCCAGGGCCTTGGGCTCTGCGAGGTCGTTGATCGCCACGACCTCCACGTCGGACCGCTCCGCAAGGCGCCTCATCACCAGACGCCCGATCCGCCCGAAACCGTTGATCGCTACACGCACTCACTCACCTCACTGCAATCGGTTGCCCATCGGAGCGCGGGGACTCGTGCTCCCTCGCAGGCACGCAATGGCGCGCACCTGCCGCTCTCCAATCTCCAACCATAGTGCAACCGATTGCGTCTGCGGCAGGGCTGGGGTTGACCAGCGTCAGACTCCGGCGAGGCTGACCCAGTCCCGAGGCTGGAGGTAGTCCCCGAGGCGCTCCTCCGCGCTCCCCGGCGCGGGGCGGTAGTCGTACGTCCAGCGCACGAGGGGCGGCATGCTCATCAGGATGGACTCGACGCGCCCGTGGGTGCGGAGGCCGAACTGCGTGCCCCGATCGTAGAGCAGGTTGAATTCTGCGTAGCGACCGCGCCGGTAGAGCTGGAACTCGCGCTCGGCCTCCGTCCACGGCTCGACCTTGCGGCTCTGCACGATCGGGATGTAGGCCTCGAGGAACTTGCGGCCCACGTCCTGCGTGAAGTCCCAAGCGCGCGCGATCGGCACCGACTCATCGAGGGCCAGCGGCGCCTTGGCGCGGACCGCCGCGGGCAGGTTGGCAGACGGTACGCCCACGTAGTCGTAGAAGATCCCGCCGATGCC
>SXOO01000220.1 GCA_005776725.1 Pseudomonadota bacterium
GACCAGCTCCTTGACCACGGACTCCGGGCGCTCCACCACCTCGCCCGCAGCGATCTGGTCGGCGACGTGAGGAGGCAGAACGTGGACGCGGCGTCGTTCCATGAGGCGGCAGCCTAACATCACCTTTGGGCTCTCGTGCGCTGCCGAGACCACCTGGAAGGCCACGCTGAGAGCCCGGTCGCAAATACCGGCTTTCGCCGGACAGGTCGAATGGGCGATACTCCCGGCCATGCGAAGCCGCTCACGTCACGTTGCCGTCCTCGGCGGGGATTCCCCGCTTGGCCGTTTGCTCGTGTCCGCTCTCCTCGCGGAACGCGGAATGGAGCGCGTGGTCGCGTTGGACGCGCAGGCCACGGCACCCGCCGTGCCGCGGGCGATCACGCGGACCATCGACCTCGCCAGCCCGGGCTCTCTCGCCGACGCGATCGATCGGGACGACGTCGACACCCTGGTGCACCTCGGCTACCTCGCGGGCGCCGGCGCTCAGGGTGACAGCCTCCCGGTGCTCGACGCCATCGTGGCCGCCGTGGCGGTCCGCCCGATCCCGAAGCTGGTCTTCACCAGCTCTACCACGATCTACCGCGCGCTGCCGGGCGACCCCACGTACTCGGACGAAGACACTGTCCTCGCGACGGACGCTCGCTCCGAGTGGGTGCAAGACAAGGTGCGCGCCGACCGCCGCATCCGTGAGCTGGCGCTGGAGGTCGACGCTGCGGTCACCTGCCTCCGCTTCGGGCTGGTGGTGGGGACGCCTGTGCGCACGTTCATCACCGAGTACCTGGGGCGCAAGGCGGTGCCAGTGGTCGACGGCCAGGACCCCTCGCTTCAGTGCGTGCACGAACGCGACGTGGTGAGCGCGCTGGTCCACGCGGTCAAGTCCACCCAAGAGGGCACGTACAACATCGTGGGCGAGGGCGCCCTGCCGCTGTCCATGGCGCTGCGCGCGGGCCGCCGGCGCGCAGCGCCCGTGCCCGAGCTGGGGTCGTATCCGCTTCATCCGGCGCTGTGGGAGCCCGACCTCGACAAGGTCCCCGAGGCGATCCACGACCTCTTCCGCTTCAACTGGGTCGCGGACGGTTCCCGAGCGCACGACGAGTTCGAGTTCCAGTCCCAGGTGAGCTCGCGAGAGACGGTGGACGACTTCTACCGGCGGCTGGACGCCAAGTCCTGATGGAGGGGAAGCCGACGCTCCGGGGGGTGCTGCACCACTGGGCGGCGCTTTGCTCCCTCTGCGCGGGGGCGGTACTCGTGGCGATGGCCCCTTCGCCCCTCGCGGCGTGGTCCGCGGCGGTGTACGTGGCCTCCGCGGTCATCCTCTTCGGCGTCAGCGCCGCATATCACCGACCGACCTGGGGCCCCCGCGGCCGCACCTGGATGCGACGCGCAGACCACGCGGCGATCTTCGTGCTGATCGCGGGGACCTACACGCCCATCTGCCTCCTCGGGCTGCCGGCCGACGTCGGGAAGCCCCTCGTGGTCGGCGTGTGGATCGCGGCGGCTGTGGGCGTCCTGCAGTCCATGCTCTGGGTCTCGGCCCCGAAGCTCGTCGCCGCGCTCATCTACATCGCGTTCGGCGCAGCCGCCGTCCCGTATTTCCCGGTGCTGCGAGCCGCGCTCACCCCGGCTCAGCTGATGCTCATCGTGCTGGGGGGAGTGATCTACGGCGCGGGCGCGATGGCCTACGTGTTCAAGCGGCCAGACCTCAAGCCCGGTGTCTTCGGCTATCACGAGCTGTTCCACGCGGCCACGCTGGTGGGTGGGGCGCTCCACTTCGCCGCCATCGTCACCCTGGTACGCTCAGCGGCCTGACAAGCGCCGAGCGCCGCTCTCTCCCACGCAGGCCGAGCGACGCGGCTTCCGCCAGGCCCCGCGACGCTGGGCATTACTTCACTCGAACTACTGCAGATCGACCAGCGTGAACCCGTGGCGCGCCTTGGAGTGCGCCAGGAAGGTGGCGCCAGACTGCGACCGCGCGGAGACGGTCACTGTGGCGCAGGCGGGCTTGTTGACCCAAGGCGAGGACGCGCCGCCCAGGAAGGTGAGGAGCGCGGTGTTCTTCACCGTGGTCCCGTCGGCGGTGAAATAGGCCGCCGTGAGCGTGCTGGACGCGAACTGCGTCCCGGAGCAGCACCCGCTGGCCACGGCCACCACGACGCGAACGCTGACGGGGGTCCAGGTGAAGGCGGGAGGCAGCTCGAGGCGAAGGCCCAGGTCGACGTGCTCGCCTCCTTGAATGCCCTTCACGACCTCCAGCCCCGCGCCGTCCGCGACGGGCACGCCCGCCTTGTCGATGAAGGTGACCGGGAAGCCGACCGCCGCCGGGTCGAGCGCGTCGACGCAGCCGGCGCCGGGGTCACAAGCGTCAGAGGTGCACGCGACGCCGTCGGAGCAATCGAGCGTGGGCCCCGCCACGCACAGGCCCGCCACGCAAGTGTCGCCGGAGGTGCAGAGAGACCCGTCGGCGTCGCAGGCCCCGGGTACGGCCGTGTGGACGCACTCGGCTTCGACGCAGGAGTCGGCCGTGCAGGCGTTCTTGTCATCACAACCCGACCCGACGAGCGGTGGGCCAGCGACGCAGGCGCCGGCGGCGCAGGTGCCCGCGGCGGTGCAGGGATCACCATCGTCACAGGGGCCCGCGACGGCGGTGCGGACGCACCCCGCTACGCCGCACACCGCGGTCTGGCACTCGGTGGAGCTGCACCCCGGTCCCGTGCCGAGCGAGACCTCGGGCGAGGTCGCGGACGCCACCGCCGCGCCGTCGGTGACTGTGAGCTCACAGCGCACCCTGGCGCACGCGGGGGCCGCCGTGGGCGCTGGTGCGGTCACACCGTCCACGGTCCAGATCACGCTGGAGGCGAGCACGTCTCCGTCGGGATCGTAGGCATCACCAGCGCAGCTCAGCGGGCCGCCGGCCGCGCCCACGACCGCGGCAGAGGTGAGCGACGGTGGCGCGTTGAGCACGACGACCGTCGCGCTCCCCGCCGCGGACTCGAGCGCTCCGTCGAAGGCCACCACCCGGCAAGTGATGACGGCGCCCTTCGTGACGCCCTGAGTGAGCTCGGCGACGGTCTCGGCGAGGTCAACGCCGTTGCGGCGCCAGGAGTAGCGGTAGGTCAAGGCGGCGGGCGCCTCGTCCGGGTCGATTGAGCCGGACACCAGACAGAGAAGAGCGTCGCCGCCGATGGGCGCCTTCGGTGTGAGGGCCACGATTGGAGGGCTGGGCGGCTGGTTCGCGCCGCACTCGGCGCCCCCGCAATAACCCGGGGCGCCGCCAACCTGCGTGCAGGGGGTCCCGGCGCCGATGGGGTCGCCCGCACACACACCCGCGGCGCAGGCGTCGCCGGTGGTGCACACGCTGCCATCGTCGCAGGCCAGGCCCGTGAGGGGCGCGGCGGTGCAGCCTCCGCTCGGGCTGCAGCCGTCCAGGGTGCAGGGCTCGAGGTCGTCGCACGCCACAGGGGTCCCGCCGCACGCACCGTTCAGGCAGACGTCTGCGCTAGTGCACGACGAGCCGTCGTCACACGGCCCGGCCTGAGCGGCGTACGTGCAGCCGCCATCGTCGCAGGCCGACCCGGTGCACGGGCTGCCGTCGTCGCAGGGGTTGGGGGTGCCCGAGCACTGCCCCCCGGCGCAAGCGTCACCCACGGTGCAGCCGTCGCCGTCGTCGCAAGCGCCGGGCGACGGAACCGTGGAGCACCCGCCGGAGAGCCCGCAGCCGTCCGCGGTGCAAGGCGACCCGTCGTCGCACGCCGGACCAAAGGGCATGACGAGCTCACCGACGTTGGACGTCGCGCCGAAGCGCTCGGCCTGACAGCGAACGCGCTCGCAGTCTCCGGGCACGCTGAGTGTGGGCCCCGCGCTGAAGGCCTGGTCGCCAACCCACCAGGTCCAAGTGAATTGGTCGAGATCCGCGGGCTCGGGTGTTGCGACGCAGCGCAGATGGTCGGGCAGCCGCGTCACCGCGACGAGCGGCAGCTCCGACGGCTCGCCGAGCACCACCGTAGCCTCCAAGGAGCCCGCGCGACACGTCACGGCGTCCTCCGGCGCCGCGCCTGCGGTGGCGAACGACGCGCCGCTCGTGACCTCCTGCCCGTTCACCGACCAGACCGGCGTGACCTCCGCCTCACAGCCGTCCGGGTCGTACGCCTCGACGCCGCAGGTGAGCGTCTCGCCCACGACCGGGGCTGACGGGAGGATCCCCACCCCCAGGAGCACTGTGGGCGTGTCCTGGATCGGCGCCCCGGCCTCCGCCGACGCGCTGCCGGCGTTGTCCGAGGCGGTGATCTGACAGCTCACGTGCTTGGCGGCGGTGTTCGGGGCCAGCGCGAGCGTGGGGCTCGTGCCCGAGGGGGTGCCGTCGAGGCGCCAGCTGAATTCCAGCTTCACCCCGCCGAGCCCATCGGCATCGGCGAGCCCCACGGGGGCACAGGTGAGCGTGGCGCAGGGGGTGGGTGGCGGACTAATCGACACCCCGGTGAGCGTTGGGGGCGACGCCTTGACCACGACGGGCTTCGAGACGGAGGACACAACGCCTCCGTAGGGATCCGTGAGTGTGAGCGTGCAACGCACCACGTCCCCAGCCGAGGTCGGCACGCCGAACGTGGCTTGCGTCTCGTCCGTGAGCGTCACGCCGTTCCGGGTCCAGATCACCCCGACCTCGAGGGGATCGCCCTCAGTGTCCCACGCCCCTGTGGCGGCGCAGGTGAGCGTGTCGGCGGTGGTTGGCGCGCTCGGCGACACCGTGACGTCCGCCAGGGTCGGCGGATGGTTCGCCACGACGACGGGCAGCGAGTCTACGGGCGCGCCCGCGCCGGCCTCATCCAGCCCAGCCGCGCGGCACACCACAGAGTCGCCCACCCCGAGGGCGCCGAGAGGGTCGCGCAGAGCGCCGTTGACCCACCAGCTCTGGACCGCAGCGGGCGTGTCCGCTGGGTCGGCGTCGAACAAGCCGATCACTTCGCATTCGGGGACGTCGCCGCGATACAGGGCGGGGGGGCTTACCCGTGCCTCCTGAACCGTGGGCAGCGAGTTCGCGACGATCACGCCCTCGGCCTCCAGCGGACCGCCGTCGAGCGCGCCGTCTGACGCCGAGGCCTGGCAGGCGACGCGCTGCCCCTCGTCGAAGAGCGCGCCGTCGAGCGTAGCGCCCGTGTCGTAGGGCGGCGGAGGGGCCACGCCATCCACGAACCAGCGGACCGCGACAGTCAGCGCGTCGCCGTCGGGGTCGCTGACGCCGTCGACGGCGCAGACCGCCACGTCACCCTCGCGCAGCTCGCCGGGCTGGACCTGCGCGGAGCCGCCCAGGGGTGCGCTGTTGCCCACCACGACCTCCACGGTCACCGCGGGGCCGAGCGCGCGCCCATCGCCCGGGCTCAGCGTGCACGACAACGACTGTCCCTTCTGGGCGAGGCCCGCCGGCAGCTCGCAGCCCACGTCAGCGCCAGCGGCAGACCAGGCGCAGGTGTCCGCCGGGGGGTCGTCGTCTGGGTCATCGCGGCCAGCGCACACGCAGCGGACCGACTGGCCCGACGTAGGGGCGGCGGGCTCAAGTGCCGCGTTGGCGCACACCGGCGGCGCGTTCTCGATCACCACCGTGCCAGACCCGGCCAGCGATGGGTCGTCGTCCGGGACCACGGTGACCCGCCACACCTGCCCGCGCGTGGTCAGCTCTGCGGGGAGCAGCTCCGCCGGCGGGCCGACCGTCCCGTCGTCTGCGAGCCACGAGTACCGGTAGCTGACTCCCGAGACGGGTGAGGCCACGCGGGCGCGGACGGCGTCGCGGCTGGTGGGCTGCGGAGGTTCGAAGAGCACGGTGGGCACGGGCACCGGCGGGGCGACGTCCTCCTCGACGATCTGGTTGGTGTCAGGGGGGGCAGGCTCGAGAGCCTCGCCACACGCCAGGAGCAGGAAGAGCGCGGCGCCCACCGCGGGACATGCAGCGCGGGCGAGTCGAAGCCGGCGCCCGGTGCGTCCCGCGCGGGTCCTGGGCGCGGCGCGCGTCACGCGGCGCGCGGGTATTTGGCCAGGGCGGAGGCGAGGAGCCGCATGGCCAGGGCGAGGTCGTCGCAGTTCAGGACGTAGGCGATACGCACCTCGTCGTTCCCCCGGCCGGGCTCCGCGTAGAAGCCCGCGCCCGGCGCCACCATGACCGTGGTGCCTTCCTCTTCGAAGTGCTCGAGGCACCAGGTGACGAAGCGGTCGCCGTCGTCGATAGGGAGCCGCGCCATCTGGTAGAACGCGCCCTCCGGACGGAGCGCCACGGCGCCGGGGATCCGTCGAAGCCCCTCGAAGACCGTGTCGCGGCGCTTGCGGTACTCGTCGCGGGCGCCGTCGAAGAAGTCGGCTGGGAGCGCCGAGGCGCGCGCTGCGGCCACCTGGGCAAGCGCGGGCGGCGAGAGGCGGGCCTGAGCGAACTTCATGGCGCTCTGCATGACGCCGGCGTGCCGCGACACGAGGCACCCCACGCGCGCACCGCAGAGGCTGTAGCGCTTCGAGAGACTGTCGACCACCACGGCGCGGTCACCGAGCTCGGGGTAGCTGAGCACGCTGCGTGGCAGCGCGCCCTCGTAGACGAACTCGCGGTAGACCTCGTCGGCGATGAGGAAGAGGTCGCGCTCGGCGCACAACGCCACCACGCGGGCCATCTCCGCGTCGGTGTAGACCACGCCGGTCGGGTTCGATGGGTTGCAGAGCAGTACGGCGCGAGTGCGCGGGCCCACGAAGGCCTCGAGCCCTTCGGGCAAGTGATAGCCGTCTTCGACGCGGGTCGGGATGGGCCGCACCGTGATCCCGAGCAGCGTCGCGTAGCCCAGGTAGTTGGCGTACATCGGGTCGGGGATCGCGATCTCGTCGCCCGCGTCGAGGCACGCGGCCAAGGCGAAGAACACGGCCTCGCTGCCGCCGGTGGTGACGATGAGGTCCTGCGGCCGCAAAGCGTGACCGAGTGCCCGGTAGTAGGCGAGAAGGGTCTCACGTAACGGCGCGTCACCGCCCGAGGGCCCGTACGCCACCACCCGCTCGCTGTACGCGCGGACGGCGTCCAGCATGGGCTCGGGCGTCTCGATGTCGGGCTGCCCGATGTTGAGGTGCAAGACCCGAGTACCCCGCGCACGCGCGGCGTCGGCGAAGGGGACGAGCTTACGGATCGGAGAGGAGGGGGAGGCGAGGCCCCGCTGGCTAGGAGTCGGCATGGCGGGAGGGTGCCGGGCGGCCGCCGACGGGTCAACCGGAAGTCCCCGAAGTGGTTTGACTTTGCGGCGGGTCGTCGCTAAAACCCGGCGCTCGCCACGGGCCTGTGCGTCGCATGTCGCCTCTGCTCGTGGCCGTCGACGCGATCGAGCTCAGCTGCGCTGGCGGCAGGTGTTCGTGGTTCATGTGTGGGGAAGCGCCCCACACCCCGTGTAGTTCTCGTGTGGGGAAACGCCCCACACCCCGGGCGGCCAGGCGGGGAGTCGGGCCGCAATTGGATGTGGAGTCACCGTGGGCAAGTTCAACCTGCAGACCACCAAGAAGCGCGTGTCGAACTCCCCGGAGGACCCGACGGGCACCGGCACCGACGGCGCGCCCGAGGTCCCGGATGTCGGGATCGAGACCGTCGACGGGCTCGAGGTGAAGCTCCACGAGTTCTCCGACCACATGTCGAAGAACCTCCCCAAGTACGTGATCGCGGCGATCCTCCTGGCGCTCGTCGGCGCCGGGGTCTCGTGGTGGTTCAGCTCGCGGACCACGAAGAACGCCGAGAAGACGGACGCCCTCTCCGCCGGGGTGGCCGCCATCCACGCTCCCACCAAGGAGACGCTGGAGTCCGAGGGCGCCATCCTCGACCTGTTGTCGCAGCAGGATCCCAACGCCGACAAGAACAAGAAGAAGGCCGAGCCGTCGTTCGCAACGGACGCCGAGAAGTGGACCGCCGCGCTCGCCGCTGCGGAGAAGGCCAAGGCCGAGCTCTCAGACACGCACGCGGTGCTCGCTAGCGGCGTGGTCGCGCGCGCCCAGCTCGGGGCTGGCAAGGCCGCCGACGCCGCCAAGGGCTTCGGAGAGCTCGCCGCCGCTCCCGCAGCGCAGAGCTTCCAAGGTGTTGCGCTCGAGAGCCAGGGCAATGCCGCGTGGACCGCGGGCGACGCGGCCGGCGCCGCCGCCGCCTACGAGAAGCTCGCCGCCCTCGACGACCTCTACTACAAGGTCCGCGGCGCCATGCTGCTCGGCGACCTCCAGAACCCCTCCATGGGGGGCAAGGACGCCGCCAAGGCCAAGGGCCACTACGAGAAGGCCCTCGAGCTCCTGAAGCCCGCCGAGGGTCAGGTGTTCACCCAGGCGCTGCGCACGCTCCGCGGCGAGATCTCGCGCCGCCGGGCCCAGCTCTGATCGTGAAGCGCCTCCTCGCCGCGTGCGTGCTCGTGAGCGGGCTCGGGTGCGGCGCCTTCCCCCCAGTCGCCGTCCACCCGGATGACGCGCCCGCCGGGCGGCTCAGCCCGCTATGGCAAGTGCAGCTCGAAGAGCACCCCGTGCTCGCCTTCTTCCCGAAGGAGCTGGCGTGGCCCAGCTACGCCAACGGGGGGCAGCTGGTGCTGGCCGGCAGCGATCGCGGCACCCTCACCGGTGTCGACGCCGCGACCGGACGGGTTCGATGGCAGTTCGCCACGCAAGGGAAGATCCGCGCCGCCCCTCGCGTCGTGGGCATCCACGCCTACCTGGGCGGGATGGACGGCAAGCTCTACAAGATCGACGCGCGCAACGGCAACCCGGCCGGCCACCAGTGGCCGTTCGAGACGCGTGGCGCCATCAGCACGCAGCCCACCGTCGACGAGAAGCACGCGTACTTCCGCAACAACGAGAACCGCCTGTATGCCGTCGACGCGAAGACGGGCCGTTACGCGTGGGAGGTCGCACGCCAGCGCAACGAGGAGCTCACCATCACGGGTGAGTCGACGCCCGTCGTCCACGGCGACCTCGTCTACTGCGGCTTCGACGACGGCGTGCTGCTCGCGGTCTCACGCGACGCCGGCGCCACCGTGTGGTCGAAGAGCCTCGCGGGCGCAGAGACCAAGTTCGTAGACGTCGACACCACCCCGGTCGTCGCCGATGGAACCGTGTACGCCGGCAGCTTCGCCTCAGGGCTCTACGCCCTCGACGCCAGGACCGGCGGGGTGGGGTGGTGGATGAACGCCCGCGGGATACAGAGCCCAGCGTACGACGGCACCTACCTGTACGTCACCACCGTGGACGGCGTGCTCTCCGCCCTCGACCCGAAGACCGGCGCGCCGGTGTGGCAGGCCGCGTTCCCGAAGGCGGAGCTCTCGCCCCCCACGCTCGTGGACGACAAGCTCCTGGTAGCCACGGGCCGCTCCGTCGCCGTAGTCGATGCGGGCAGCGGGAGAGTCCTCGCCCGAATGGGTGCAGACGACGGCCAGGCCTCGCAAGCCGTGTCAGCGAACGGGCTCGTCCACTTCGTTACGAACTCCGGCGCCCTCATCGGGGCGCGCCTCCACTAACCGTGGTGCCCTCGAGGAGGTCGCGTATGCGCTTCATCCCCCTCATTCTGGTCTTGGCCGCGTGTTCGAGTGGGAGCGGCGGTAACGCAGGTTCCGGCGACACGTCTCACGGCGGCGGCGCCGACGTCACCACCGCCCCTCCTTCGGATGTCTCCGCGGACTCCTCGGCCACCCCGGATGTGGCCCCGCCGGTTCCCCGCTGCGTCGGAGACACCGACTGCGCGGAGGGCGCGATCTGCGACTGCCAAGGCGTTTGCGTACCGCCGGGACTCGACGGCTTCCCGGAGTGCACCGAAGACAAGAACTGCGGCTCAGAGGCGTACTGCGACACGTGCGCCGGCATCTGTCGCCTCCCGAAGCAGCTCTGCGAGCCCTGCAGCGATCCGGGCATCTCCCTGGACGGCACCGAAGCGGCCAGCGAGTGCGCCAACAATGGCGTGTGCGCCGACTTCGCCAGCGGTGGACGCTTCTGCTTGGGCGAGTGTGTGACGGACGCCGGGTGTCCGCCGGCGTTCAAGTGCCTCACGGGCGAGGGCTTCGAGGGCAAGCAATGCCAGCCGGTCACCGGGACGTGCTCACTCGCTGGCGAGTGCTCGAAGGACACCGACTGCGAGTTCGGACAGATCTGCGAGACCAAGCTGTGCCGTCCGGGGTGCCCTGACGACAGCGCGTGCCCGAACGGTCAGGTGTGCACGGCCTTCCGGTGCGTGGCGCCGTGCTCGGACGCCAACCCGTGCGCCGGGGAGCTGATCTGCGACGAGGGCCACTGCAAGGTCGAGGGAGGCTGCCTCGTACCGCAAGACTGCCCGGAGCCCCAGACCTACTGCCACCCGGACACGCTCCTCTGCACCCCGGGGTGCCTCGAAGACTTCGACTGCAAGGCGTCGAAGATGGAGTGCAAGGGCGGGAAGTGCGTGGAGAAAGGTTGTCCCGGCAACTACTTCTGCGCGTTCGAGCAGGTGTGCGAGCTGTCGTCCGGCGCGTGCAAGCCGGCGGAGGGCCCGCACTGCGAGGCCGGGTGCGATCCCGAGGACGAAGCCGCGTGCGGCGGCGCCCCGAACAAGTGTTTGAAGCTCCAAGACAAAGACGGCAACGAGCTCGGCGCGTTCTGCTTCGTGGCCTGCCTCGCGCAAGAGCTCAACCGCTGCCCGCAGGGTTATGGCTGCCAGGAGCTCAAGGACGACAAGGGCGCGGTCCAGGCAGAGCTCTGCTTCCGCGACTGCACCAAGAAGCCGCTGGGGGCCGAGTAGGCCCCTACCGGGCAGTCACCGCGAGGTGCTCGCGGAGGCGTGGCGCCCAGCCGGTGAGTCGGCGCGCCAGCGCGTTCGAGAAGGTGCAGTTCGTCCCGAACAGCCGCAGCACGTCTCCGCTCAGTCCGCGGCCCAGCGACGGGAGCCGATCGAGCAACTGGGCCACGCCGGGCAAGGGCACCGACACTACCCAGCGCCGCTGCTTGTGTGCCTCGAGATACCGCTCCACGAACTCACGAAACCCGATGTCCGTCCCATCCGTGGCGTTCATGGGGCCCCCTGGGAAGGCGGCAGGGCCCGCGAGCAGGAGCGCCTCCACGAGGTCTGCCAGGTTGTCCACGTGGGACCACGGCATCGAGGTCGTACACGGCCCCGGTAGAGGCACCACGGGCGAGCGCGCCAGCGACCTCAGCCGCGGCATGAGGCGCCCGTCGTAGGGCCCCCCCCAGACGACTCCAGGCCTAAGGGCAACCCAGGGTCCGCCGCCCCGCGCCACCTCGGCCTCGGAGGCCAGCTTGGTCTCTGCGTAGACCACTCCCCGGGTGTCGGGGGTGGCGCTCTCGTCGGTCTGGTAGTGCGCACCCAGGCCGTACACCATCACGGTGGAGAGGTGGACGAAGGGCCTGCTCTCGGCCGCCTGCACGAGCGCCCGGGTGGCCTCGACGTTGTCGCGCCAGAACCGCGCGGGCTCTCGCCCCTCGACGCGCGCCGCGGCGTGGACCACCACATCCACGTCGCCCATCACCGCACGAGCGTGCGCCGGATCGGCCAGGTCACCCGCCCTCACCGGGACCGGCAGCGGCGCCCCCTCAGACCGCACGGCGGCGATTACGTCGAAACCGGCGCGGGGGAGAGTGTCGAGGAGGTGGCGTCCCACGTAACCACGGGCGCCCGTCACGAGCACTCTCAACGGCGGCGCCAGAGCCCAGCGAGCGCCGGCACGAGGACCAGCGTGGCCACCGCGGCCACCGCCAGCGTAATCGCGGTGAGGATGCCGAACCTCGCCATCGGGGCGATCGTCGCGAGCGCCAGCACGGAGAAGCCGGCCGAGATCTCCACGGCGTTGATCAGGATCCGGCGCCCCGTGGTGCGCATGGCGGACTCCACGTCGCCCTCTCGATAGCGCCAGAGGAAGTGGATGGCGTAGTCAATGCCGGTGCCGATGCCGATGGACGCCAGCATCGAGCCTGCGATGTCCAGCGGGAAGCGCTCGGGCCACATGCCCATGACGCCGTAGGTCACCAGCAGCGTGAGGGCCGGGGGGATGGCTGCGAGGAGACCGGCAACCACGCTCCTGAACAGCAACATCAGCAGGATCATCACTGCGGGAGCGCTGAACACGAGGCTCTTCAGGTGGCTCGCGTGGACGGAGCGGGTCATGGCCTCCTGGACGATGGGGTAGCCGGAGATCGCGACGCCGAGCGGCGCGCCGTCCGTGGCAGGCACCACCAGCTGGCGCGCCAGGGCGTCGTCGACGATGGCGGCCACCCGGTGAGCAGCCGCCCCCTCGAGCGGCCCCACGGCCGCCAGCACGGCGGTCATGAGGGGCTTCTTCCGGTCACCCTGGGCGAGGTGCTCGAGCTTCTTGAAGACGTAGCGCGCGCCCTTCTCGTAGGCCACCCGGTCGCTGAGCTCATCCGCCGCGACGAACGCCTCGAGGGCACGCGCGAAGCCCGCCTCGTCGAGGCTCCCGGATGCCGCCAGCGCCGTGACCGCGTCCGTGAGCTTCGCGACGTCCGCGCCCTCGCGAAGGAGCAGCATCTCCTCCTCCACGATCTCGGCGCGGAGCACCTTGTCCACGTCTGGCCGCACCGCCGCCGCGTCGACACCGCCCCCGGCGGACAACGCGGTCAATACGGGCGCCACGTCACCGCGACCCGCGACCGCCACGATCCGCTCGGCCGCGTCGCGCCGGACCGACGCGAGCTCCGCCTCGGACAGCGTCGTGGCCGCAGTGAGTCGAACGCCCCCGGGGAGCTTCGCCTTGGCCAGAGCGCGGATCTCGTCCGTGACCCGATTCACCACTGCGGTGTCGAAGGCGCCGATCGCCACCTGGATCACGGTCCCGGTGCGTTCCTGGTCCACGAGGAGCCGAACGGCGGAGTCGGTGGTCTCAGCCAAGAAGATGTGCTGGCGAAGGGCATCTCCGGCGCGCGCGATCACCCGCTCGCCCGTGAGGCCCTCGTGCACCACGGCGAGGACCTTCGACAGGCTCTCCACGCGGGTGACCCCGTCCACGCGGGCCAGGCGGTCCTCGAAGGCCGCGATGGCGCGCATGACGGCGGGATCGGTCACGTCGCCGTCCACGAGCACCTGGAGAAACACCGATCCACCGAACGAGCGAACCATGAAGCGGTCCGCGAGGTCGGGCGCCGAGCCGTCCTCGAAGAACGACCGGGTGTCCATGCTCGTGCGCACGTCGGGCACGCGAAGCGCGAACGGGGCCACCACCGCCAAGACGAGCACAGTGGCCAACACGCCGCGCCGCTGAAGGACCGCACCGAGGCGTCCCAGGCGCTCGTCGACTCTCCCGGCGACCGAGGCGGACCCCTGGGTGTAAGGCGCCCCTCCGAGCGTCACGGCACGCGGCGGGATCGGGAATCGCACCAGAACGGCCGGGATCACCACCACAGCGATGACGCAGAGCACCGCTGAGCCCAGCGCCATCTGCCAGCCAAACGCCCGCATCGGCTCGAGGTCCATGAACAAGAACGAGAGGAAGCTCACGATGGCCGTGAGACCCGACGCGATCACCGGGCCGCCCATCTTGTCGAGCACGTCGTCCACATCGCCCCGGTTGTCGAGGTACCAAACGAGGATGTGCACGGCGAACGCCGACCCGAGCGCGACGAGCATGACCGGCAGCGACGAAGAGAGGAGCGTGAGCGGGTAGCCGAGCCACGCCATGCCGCCTACGGTCCAGAGGATCCCGAGCCCGACGACAACGAGGCAGAGGAGCGCGGCCTGATAGGTGCCCAGCGTGAAGATGATGCTGAGCACGATAACCACGCAAACCCAGGGTCCGAGGCGCTTCAGGTCTTCCTGGGAGCCCGTCGCTGCCGCCTCCGCGATGAAGGGCGCGCCCCCGAGATGCAACTGAACGCCGGCGGGAGGTGTGACGGCTGCGAGCGCCGCGCGCACCCGGGCGGCTCCCAGGGTGGGTGACACGCGCGCTCCGTCGAGGGTCTCGTGGAGCTGCACGATGAGGCGCGTGGCGTCTCCGGCCTCGGAGACGAGGCTCCCGGCGACGTAGTCACGGCCGAGCACGTCGGCGCGCAGAGCGGCGAGGTCCTTGCCGGCGAGATCGCGGGGGATGAGCTCGCGGTGAACGCCGCCGTCTTGGCCGGCGACCGCGTCCATGATCGCCACCTCGGTGAGGGCGGTGACCCCCTTCACCTCGGGCAGGGCCTTCAAACGGGCGGCCAGGTCGCGCACGAACGCCAGGCGCTCCGCGGTGAACAGGTCGCCCTCGGCAGCCACGCCCACGAGCGCCACGTTCATGCCCCCAAAGCGTTCGAGGATCCCCTCGAGCCGCGCGATCTCCGGGTCGTCCTTGGGAAGGAACGCGAGGACGTCGTCGTCGTAGGCGGGCGGAAGCCGCAGACAGGCAAGGACGGTGAGCGCCGCAGTAGCCAGTAGGATCGGGCCGTTACGACGCCGAACGAAGTCGGCGAGTGTTTTCACCGCGCGAAACTACAAAACGGCCCCGACTGTGTCGACCCGCGCTACGGTGGAATCTTGGAGACAGCGAGTCAGCGACCGGTGCCGCGCCGATCTTTGAAGCGCTCGCTGGCGCTTGCCACGGAGGGGTGGCCCTCCTAACCTCCCCGTGCTCACCGGGCGTCTGTCGCCCGAACCCCGCCTCGAGCTCGTGCCGCTCGACTCCGGGGCAGACCCGAAGACCCACCGAATCCGTGCCGAGAGCCGAGATTCCACAGAGGAGATACCGCCATGGGCGCTGCGAACATCGTCACCCTTACGGACCAGAACTTCGAGGCCGAGGTGATTCAGAGCAAGACGCCCGTCCTCGTGGACTTCTGGGCGACCTGGTGCGGCCCGTGCAAGGCCGTGGCTCCCACGCTGGATCAGCTGGCCGGTGAGTACGACGGACGGGTGAAGATCGGGAAGGTCGACATCGACAAGAACCCGAAGATCACCGCCAAGTTCGCCATCCAGGCCGTGCCTACGTTCATCGTGTTCAAGAACGGCGCCGAGGTCTCGAAGCTGCTGGGCGCGAAGATGAAGCGCGACTTCGTCACGCTGCTCGACAAGGTGGCATAACGGACGAACCCGCGCCCACGCCGCTGTCTGCGGTCAGCCGGTGGCGCGGCGCCTGAAGGCGATGTTGAAACACACGCCTAGCCCGATGCAGATGGTGAGCACGCTCGAGCCCCCGTAGCTTAGCAGCGGCAGGGTCACCCCCACGACGGGGAGGAGGCCCGTCACCATCCCGACGTTCACGAAGAACTGCCAGAAGATGAGGCCGGCAACGCCGACGCACGAGAGGACCTGAAAGCGGTCGCGGGCGTGCTTCGTCACCTTCATCGCCCAGTAGGTGAGGAGGTAGTAGAGGCACAGCAAAACGAACCCGCCCGCGAAGCCGCGCTCCTCGCCGTAGCAGGCCACCACGAAGTCCGTGTGGAGGTAAGGCAAGGACTTCTGCCGGCTGGCCTGGCCCTGCTGCCCCCCCTTCCCATAGAACCCGCCGGAGCCAATGGCCTTCTGAGCCTGCTCCGGCTGGTAGGTCTTCGCCAGCGTCTCCTCTAGCTCTTCGAGGTGCTTCTTCACCGCCACGTCGTCCGGGTTCTGTTTCAACGCCTGTCGGGTCTCGGTGACCTTGGCTTCGATCTCCTCCGGGTATAGCCAGGCCATGACGCGATCGCGCTGATAGTCGTGCATGCCCCACTTCCAGCCCACGGGGATCACGATCGCCACCAGCACGATCGCGTTCAGCACCGAGCGCCAGCGCAGCCCCTCGTAGAACACGATGGAGAGGCCGCAGAACAGCGTGATGAGCGACGTCCCGAGGTCGGGCTCGATGAAGATGAGGTAGACCGACGGGGCGATCAGCGCGAACGGCAACGCGGGGCGAATGATGCGCATGAGCCGGCCGTCGTCTGGACGCAGGTCGCGGTAGCCGTCTTGGAAGAAGCGCGCGAGCGCTAAGATGAGGCCTATCTTCGCAAACTCGGCCGGCTGCAGAGACTCACCGAGGCCGGGGATCGGCAACCACCGCGTGGAGCCGTTGATCGGGTTCGTAAACAGCACCGCGATCAGCATGGCAATCGTGACGCCATAGATGACGTACGCGAGCCGCGAGATGAAGTGCAGATCCACGAAGGCAACGATCACGGCGAGGACCGTGCCCACGAGGTACCACTTGAGCTGGCGCTGGTGGAAGCTGTCGGCGCTGTAGTAGTCGGCGTTGCGGAGGTTGAGCAGGCCGATCCCGATAATCGCCACGATCACGGCGAAGACGACCCAGTTGAGGTCGAAGAACGGCCGGCGCGAGGGTCGTACGAGGCTCATGGTGCTCCCGGGACGTGGTCGCCCGAGAGGATGGGGTTGGCCCCGCCGCCATCGGCGCCGTAGAGCTCGGCCCACGCCTTGAGCACCTGCATCGCCACCGGGCCGGCCATCTTGCCGCCCGAGTGCCCGTGCTCCACGAAGACCACAACGACCACACGAGGATCACGCGCCGGCGCGTAGCCTGCGAACCAGGCGTGATCCTCTTCGAGCCATCGCGCCACGTCTTCCGTGACTCCTGGCTTCTTCTCGGCCGCCTCGGCCGTGCCGGTCTTTCCCGAGACCTCGAGGCCCTCGACGCGCGAGTCGAAGGCCGTGCCGTGTTCGTCGTTGACGGTGCGCCAGAAGCCCTCGCGAATCGCGGCGAGCTCGGGATCGGAGAGGGGCAGGCGGACGTCACCCTTGGGCTCGGTGCGCCTCAAGACCGCGCCGTCGGGCGCCTCTATCGAGCCCACTGCGTGCGTCTCCAGAAGGCGCCCGCCATTGGCGACCGCGATGTACCCTCTAGAGACCTGCAGGGGGGTCAGCTTGATGTCTTTCTGCCCGACGGCGGTGGAGACCGTGAAGCCCGGCATGAACACGCCGTCGCGTTTCCTGTGCCACTCCTTGGTGGGGACCAGCCCCACTGCCTCGCCCACCTCGATCCCGGTGGGCAGCCCGAGCCCGAACGTGTTGGTCGCGTACTCGTACAGCGTGTCCATGCCGAGCTCTTCGCCCAGCTTGTAGTAGTAGATGTCGCACGAGCGCGAGAGCGAGTGGATGAGGTCGAGGGTGCCGTGTCCCGTGCGAAGGTGGCAGCGAAAGCGGCGCCCGCCGTACTCGAAGTAGCCAGGACACGTGACCTCGCGCTTCAGGTCGGTGATGTGGGCGTGCAGCCCGGCCGTGGCGGTCACGAGCTTGTAGACCGAGCCGGGCGCGTAAGCCGTGAGCGCCTTGTTGAGCATGGGCGAATACGGGCTGGCTTGCGTGGCTTGGAAGACGTCCGGTGGGAGCCGGCCCGACCACAGGTTGGGGTCGAAGGTGGGCTTCGAATAGAGCGCCAGGATCTCGCCGGTGCGCGAGTCGGTGAGCACGACGGCGCCGGACTTGTGGTACCGCATGGCGCGCTGCGACGCCTCCTGAAGGCGTACGTCGAGCGTGAGCCGCACGGTGGCACCGTCCACCACGGGCACGTCCGCGCGCTCAGTGCTCGAGCGCTCCACGGTGCGCCCGTCAGGCGTCCGCTCCCGAACGATGGACCGCTCGCCCCACTGCCCGCGGAGCTCGGCCTCGAGCGCGCGCTCGACGCCGGTTCGACCGGCGCGGTCGCCGGGGCGGTACGAAGCGCCGAGGCGATCGAGATCGTCACGGCTTACCTGGCCGGTGTAGCCCACGAGGTGGGAGACGACGTTGCCCTTGGGGTAGATCCGCCGAAGGCTCGTCCTCACCTCGATCCCGGTGAGGTCCGCGAGGTTGGCCTCGATGACTGCCCTCTCGTTGGCGTGGTACTGCCCGTCGGTGGGGCACTCGAGGCGCCACATCCGCTCTTCGAGCGGAGCCCCGTCACGCGGGTCGACCGCGCCTGCCACGTACTCCACGCCGTCGGCGCAAGTCCCGAGGGTGCGCTCGGGGTTCCAGCTGAGGGCGCGGGACTCCATGTGCGGGCATCGCGTGGGGTGCCCATCGGCAACGAAGTACCGCCGTCCGGTGCGGCGGCTCCACAACGTCCGCCGCATCGGCTCCAGCGGCCGAAGTCGGGTCGTCTCGCCCGGGCACGTCTCGCTGACGAGATCCTGCCGGAGGGTGACGGTGTCGAACCGATCGCGGTTCTCCACGCCGATGCGGAACAGCTCCCGAAGCCGCTGCTCCTCGTCCGTGGTGAGCCAGAGGAGGCGCACGAGCAGATCCTGTACGCGCTGGGGCTCCTTCACGCGGCTTGGCACCATTACGAGGTCGTGGCTCTCGAGGTTGCGCGCGAGGACCACGCCGTTGCGGTCGATGATGAGGCCGCGCCGCGCGGGGAGGCGCTCCGTGCGCGTGCGGGTGGCCGCGCTCATCGCCTCGGCCTGGTACTCCTCGGTCCGAAGGATCTGCAGGATGAACAGCCGGAATAGGAGCGTGAGGAACCCCACGGTCACTATGACCATGGTCCACCGGTATGACGCTCGGTAGTCGATCGGGGCGCTGGGGGATCGGATCGCCACGGGCGCGTGCTAGCAGTGGATTCCGGTCACGGCAATGATCACCGGCCGAAGATCGCGTCGCGCTGGCGGCTGCGAGCGAAGAGGCTGTCGGTGCGGTCGAGTACGAAGAACACCAGCGGCGCAAAGGGAGCGCTCACCAGCGCGACCGGGCCGGCGAGGCGCAACACGGTGCCGTGGCCCTGAAAGGCCGGATCGAAGAGCAGCGACAAGAGCGCCAGCAACATCGACGCGAGCACGGAGAGGAGCATGGTGGTGATCATGAGGCTGGACAGCCCGCGGATCGGCACCTTCGAAGTGAGGAACCGTGCCACCAAGAACGTCACTACGGAGATCTCCGCGTACATGCCCACCGGCACGCCCATGACGAAGCCGTCCTTGATGAGGCCGATCACGAGCGACGCGACCATCCCCGTGGCCGGGGGCACATGGAGCGCGAGCCACAAGACGGGCACCAGGGCGAGGTCTGGAGGGAAGGACGAGACGTGCAGCTCCTGGAGCAGCGGCGACTCGACTCCGAGTAGGAAGAACGTGATGAGGATCACGCTGAGGCTTTGTCCGAGCGCGCTCATCGGGGCACGTCCAAGGGGGCGGTGCTGATGTGGTCGGTGACGATCTGAACCAGATCCAGCGTGCGGAAGTTCACGCTGGGCACCACGGGGTATACCCACCCGAGGTCCGACTGCCGCGCCGGGCCCTCGCCGATGTGGCCGACGACGAGACCCTTCGGGTAACGCTCGTCCTCGCCGCTCGTGACCAGCATGTCGCCCGCCTCGAGCGGCCGCTGCTCCTCGCCTGGCGCGACCGCCTCGCCGAGCGTCTCGAAGGTGGCGAGGAAGTCACCCCGGTCACCGGAGCCCACCAGCGTCCCCTTGACGTCCCGGCCCACCGCCGCGGTGGCGATCCGAGAGTCTGAGTCCACCGCCAGCTTGACCTCGGCATAACGACCCAGCGCTCGCTCCACGTGGCCGACCACCCCGGCGGGGGTGATGACCGGTTGAAACCGCTCGAGCCCGTCGTCGGCTCCGGCCGACAACGCGACCTTGAGCACACGGTGAAACGGTGACACGTCCTTGGCGATAACCTGGGCCGCCAGCGTTTGGAGCTCGGGCCGCTCACCCTTGAAGCGCAGCAGCTCCTTGAGCCGCCGGTTCTCCTTGCGAAGCTGCTCGCGATCTTGCACGAGCCCCGCCAGGACCTCGTTCTGCCGCCGTATGTCGCGATTCTCCTCGACGACGCCTACGAGCCACACATAGTCGGTGAAGACCCGCGAGAGCGAAGCGACTACGCCGCTCATGGCGTGCTGTGCTGGGCTCGTGAGCCGCATGAGCCCGCGCTCCACGAGTGTGGGCGTGGGTCGCGCGCGACCGTGGTACCAGAGCGAGACCAGCGGCAAGACAAGGCAGAGAAACCCCACGAGGGTCTGCCGCCAGCGGCCTCCTGCGGCCATGTCAGCTCGGGATGGCCACGGCCTTGAGGAGCTCGATCTCGTCGAGCGCCTTGCCCGAACCGAGCACCACGGCCGAAATGGGGTCGTCGCACAGCATGACGGGGAGCCCGGTCTCCTCGCGCAGCAAGAGATCGAGGTTTCGCAGGAGCGCGCCGCCGCCTGCCAGGACGATTCCCTTGTCGACGATGTCCGCGGCGAGCTCCGGGGGCGTGGCCTCCAGCGCCGCGCGCACCGCATCGACGATCTGCGAGATGGGCTCCTGAAGCGCCTCCCTCACCTCATCCGAGTTGATCGTGATGGTCTTGGGGATCCCCTCGATGAGGTCCCTCCCCTTCACGTCCATCGTCATGACCTCTTCGGGCGGGGTTGGGTAGGCCGTCCCGATAGTGCACTTGATGGCCTCGGCGGTGCGTTCGCCCACGAGCAGATTATACTTGCGCTTTATGTGCTGAATGATCGCCTGGTCCATCTTGTCGCCGCCGACCTTGATGGACTTGGAGTAGACGATGCCGGCGAGGGAGATCACCGCCACCTCGGAGGTGCCCCCCCCGAGGTCGACGATCATGTTGCCTGACGGCTCGGTGATGGGCAGGCCGGCGCCGATGGCGGCAGCCATTGGCTCCTCGATGAGGTAGACCTCACGAGCCCCGGCGGACTCCGCGGACTCGCGCACCGCGCGCTTCTCCACCTCGGTGATGCCGTGAGGCACACAGATAATAATGCGCGGGTGGATCAGAGTGCGACGGTTGTGTGCCTTCGCGATGAAGTACCGCAACATCGCCTCGGTGATCTCGAAGTCGGCGATGACCCCGTCCTTCAGCGGGCGGACGGCCTGGATCGAGCCCGGCGTGCGGCCGAGCATCTCCTTGGCGTCCTTACCCACTGCGAGGACCTTGCGGCCACCGCGCGCATCCTTCTGCACCGCGACGACGGACGGCTCACACGAGACAATACCCTTACCCTTGACATAAATCAGGGTATTGGCTGTCCCGAGATCGATGGCCAGGTCGTTCGAAAACAACCCGTAGAACCAGTCGAACACGGCGATCCCTTACCGACCGACCCCGGAGGTCACGCCGCCTCAGTCCTCATTCCGTCGTCCGCGACGGCGTCGGCGGCGCCGGCGCTCGCCGTCTTCCTCACCACCGGCGGCCGGAGCGGCGGCGGCGGC
>SXOO01000221.1 GCA_005776725.1 Pseudomonadota bacterium
GCCCCGCCCGTCGCAGCTCCCGTCGCGCCGGTGGCCCCGCCCGTCCCGCCGGTCCCTTCCCCAGCGCCTCTGGCGCCCGCGGCGGTTGTCCCTGCCGAGAGCGCGCCGCCGGCCCCCGCTGCTGCGCCTGCAGTACCCGCGATGGCGGTGGCTGGCGCGGGGAACGGCGCGGCGGCGGCCCTCGGGGTGCGGCCCTCTGCCTTGTCGCTCGGCTGGTACCAGAAGCCGACCCGGTGCATCGGCATGTCAGCGGACGGCGCGACGGTGGTCACGGGCGCCTCGCCGGGCTCCAACGCGCGCCGAGTGCTCATCCGAGCAACCGGGACGGAGACCCGCACGCTCTTCGAGTCCACCGGGGATCCGCTCGCGGGTTACAGGGCGGCGCTCCCGGTGCTCGGGCCCGCGCTGGCCCAGGTCGCTCCGCTCGAGTGCGTGCCTGCGACCGCCCGCGGGGCTGAGTGGTTCTTGGCGCATCGCGGAGAGCCGGTGCTCGTGAGCCTCGTGAGCCAAGGCGATCAGACGGTGTTGACCGTCAAGGCACCATCGCGCCGCGCCGTCGAGGTGGGCGTTCTCGGTCTCCGGGACCTCTCCGACCTCGTGGGCATCTGGTCGCATCCCGTGCTCCCCCGCTTCGTCGTCATTGCGCTGGAGGACGGCGAGGAGGTGATCCGCTGGTTCGACTTCGAAAAGGCGCTCCCCTGAACCCTCTGCGGGCGCGCGACCGAGAGTCGTGACTCGGCTGCCCCGGGCGGCTATCGTGCCCCTCCATATGCGCGACGCGATCGAAGCCTTCGACTGCTCTTCCGATCCTGACCTGGAGGCCCGCCTGAGCCTGGCGATGTCCGTGGCCCGAGACGCCGGGACCTTGCTCCTCCGCTGGCTGGGTCGTATCGAGCGTGTGGACACGAAGGGCGCGGCGGACCTGGTCACCGTGGCGGACCGCGAGTCGGAGGCCCTCGTGGTCCAACGGATCCTCCACGCTTTCCCGAGCGACGGCGTCCTCGGTGAAGAGGGCGCGTCCCGAGAGGGGAGCAGCGGCTGGCGCTGGGTGATCGATCCCCTCGACGGCACCACCAACTTCGTCCACGCCTTCCCAGTGTTCATGGTGTCGATCGGCCTGTTGCGGGACGGGCAGCGCACGGCGGGGGTGTGCTACGGGCCCATCCGCGACGAGCTGTTCGCGGCGGTGCGGGGGCAGGGTGCGCGCCGCAACGGCGTGCCCATCAGCGTCAGCCGCGTGGCGGGGCTTGATGGGGCCCTGACCGCCACGGGTTTTCCCTACGGGAGCAACGCAGCGGGTGTTGCGGAAGGGCAGCACCGCGTCCTCATCGAGTCCATGCTTGCCCGGGTGGGCCGCGCGCTCAGCCTGACCCATGGCATTCGGCGCGCGGGCTCGGCCTGCTACGACCTCTGCTTCCTCGCCAACGGCAACGTGGACGTCTACTTCGAGCAGGGGCTGAAGCCTTGGGACATGGCCGCAGCCACGCTCATCGCCGAAGAGGCCGGCGCCCGAATCTCCCGCTACGACGGCTCGGAGTTCGACATCGACACCCCCAACCTCCTGGCGACGAACGGCCTCCTGCACGAGGCTGCGCTCACCCGGATCATCCAGGGCGGCGGGTCGAGCGCGGCCAATCCACCGGGAGCCGGCGCGCGCTGAGCTGTGCGCCTTCGGCTCTCACTCCTCGCCTGGACGCTGGCCTGCGCCAGCGATCCTCTCCTCGTGGCGCACGACCGAGAGGTGCTCGTCGCCGAGCGGCTGATGTCATCGGGCGACTATGCCGGCGCGCTCGGGGCGTTCGAGGCGTTGGAGCGGGCCGCGCCGTCCCCGGCCGATCGAGTGGAGCTGCGGCTCCGCCGCGCCGAGGCGCTGCGGCGCGCCGACCGCGCCGATGAGGCCGCCGAAGTGGTGCGGGGGACGCGGCGGGTGGTTGACGGAGACCAGCTCTCCCCTCGGCTGCGAGCGAAGGTGCTCATGGCCGAGGCGCGCCTCGAGCTCGACGCGGGCCGAGAGCCTCAGGGCAGGGCGCTCCTGCGAGAGGTGGTGGAGCGCTTCCCGGGTACGGAGTGGGCCGTCCGCGCGCTGCAGCTCCTGGGACTCCGCGCTCGCGAGTCAGACAAGGACAAGCTGGCCTTCGTGGTTTGGTGCCGCCGGCTCGCCGAGTCCGCACCCGACGGTCCGCTCGCCGACAACCTCTACTACGAGGTCGGGCGCCATCACTTCGAGCGCGACACCGAGGCCGACGACACCCTGGCCGTGGCCGTCTATGAGGTGGTCATCGAGCGGTTCACCATCCGCTCGAGCGGGCTCTGGGACGACGCCTTGTGGGACCTCTCGCTCATCCACCACCGTCGGCGGCGCTTCGTGGACGAGATCCGCCTCCTCGAGCGCTTCATCGCCGAGCGCGTAGAGGCCTCGGCGCCTGGCAGCTACGAACACGTCAACTACAAGCACGCCTGGCTACGCGTGGGGCACGTGCTGCTGGAGGACCTCGGGCAGCCGGCCGAGGCAGCGCCGCACTTCGCTGAGTTCCCGCGGGTCTTTCAGCACGCGCTCGTGAGGTCCGAAGCCAAGTACTTCGAGGCGGTGGCCTGGGAGCGCGCGGGAGATCCAGAGCGCGCAGCGACGGCGCGCGTCGAGCTGCTCCGCGACTACCCTGAATCCCGATGGGCGCGGCGGCTCCGGAAGGAGCGGGGGGTGGCCCCGTGATCTCCGCGACCGGCGTGGTGCGGCGCTTCGGCGGCGTCCCCGTGCTCGACGGGGTTGACCTCGAGGTGCGGCGGGGCGAGCTGCTGGGGATCGTCGGGCCCGGCGGCGGGGGCAAGACGGTCTTGCTCAAGGTGCTCGCGGGCCTGCTGCGGCCGGACGGCGGCGAGGTGGTGATCGACGGCGCCTCGCTCGCAGGCCTCGAGACCGATGGCCGCGCGCGCCTCTGGGAGCGCTTCGGCTTCCTGTTTCAGAACTACGCGCTCTTCGACTTCATGACCGTTGGGGAGAACGTCGCTTTCCCCCTGGAGCAACGCCGCCCTCGGGCGCCGGAGGACGAGATCCGGGCGCGGGTCGCCACCCGGCTCTCCGAGGTAGACCTGCCGGGAACGGAGGCGTTGTTCCCGAACGAGCTCTCCGGTGGGATGAAGAAGCGCGTCGCGATGGCGCGCGCCACCATCGCGGACGCGGAGTTCTTGTTTTACGACGACCCCACCGCCGGTCTCGATCCGGTCACCAGCTCGAAGATCTTTGGGCTGATCGCGCGGCTCCACCTCCCGCGAGGCGTGAGCGTCGTCGTGAGCCATGACGTAGACCGGATGCGCGCGATCTGCCGCCGCTTCGTGATGATCGATCGCGGGCGGGTGCGCTTCGACGGCGACCTCGACGCGGTCCACGCGTCGGACGACGAGATGGTGCGCACGTTCTTCGACGAGTCGGGGCTCGCCTTATGACAGGGGCGTTCACCGCGCTCGGCGCCATGGTGCTCGGTGTGCTCGAGCTGCTCGGGGGTCTTGCGATCCTGGCGGCGCGCATCGGGCGAGCCGTGCTCGCGTTTCAGCTCGACCGCCGCGAGACCGTCCGCGCCTTCTACAACGTTGGGGTGAAGAGCTGGGCGATCGTGGCGCTCACGGCCATGTTCACCGGGGCGATCATGGTGATCCAGGCCGGTCAGTTCGTGTCCAAGGCGCAGGCCACGAGCTTCGTCGGGTGGGCCGCAGGCTTCGCCGTGCTCGCCGAGATCGGCCCCGTGCTCATCGGTCTCATGTTCAGCGGGCGCGTCGGCGCGAACAACACGGCCGAGCTCGGCACCATGGTCGTGACCGAGCAGGTCGACGCGCTCCGCGCCCTGGCGATTGACCCGCTCGTCTACCTGGTGGTGCCCCGCTTCCTCGCGATGGTGTGCATGCTCTTCTTGCTCACCGCCCTGGGCGACGTGTTCGCGCTGCTCGGCGGGGGGATCACCAGCCACATCCTGATCGATGTCCCGTTCCGCGTGTTCATCGCCCAGGTGGTGGAGGCGCGTCTCCTCGACGAGTACCTCCTCGGCCTGGCGAAGGGCTCCGTCTTCGGCGCTTCGATCGCCGTGGTGAGCTGCTACTACGGCCTCGGGGTCAGCGGAGGCGCCGTGGGTGTTGGGCGCGCCGTCAACAACGCCGTGGTCGTGGCAGCGATCGGCATCTTCTTCACCGACCTGATGGTCGGCCTCGCGTGGAGCCAGCTATGGGGCTCCTGATCGCCTTTCGCGACGCTCTCGGCCTGTTCTTCGCCACGTGGCGCTGGACCTTCCGCGGCAGTCTGTTTCGGCAGCGCAAGGTGTTCTTGCGGCAGCTGCACGACATCGGGAACCGCAGCGTGCTCTTCATCACGGTGACGCTGGGCGTCCTGGGCGTGATCAGCGTGTTTCAGGTGCTCCTTCAGGTGGAGCGGATCCTCCCGGAGTTCTCCGTGGTGGGCCCGGCGTTCATCCAGACCATGGTGCGCGAGTTCGCCCCCACGATCACCGGGCTGATGATCGCCACCCGGGTGGGGAGCGGGATCGCGGCCGAGCTGGGCTCGATGGTGGTCACAGAGCAGGTCGACGCCCTGCGCCTCTGCAACGCGGATCCCGTGGACTACCTCGTGGCGCCGCGCTTCTGGGCCTGCGTGCTGCACACGGTGTTGCTCACCGTGTACGGCGGCGTGGTGGGCGTCTGCTGCGGCGCCGTGGTGGCCCACGAGGTCTGGGAGATCCCCTGGACGTCGTTCTTTTCGCTGCGGCTCGTCGAGCTCTCGGACGCGGCCAGCGGCCTCATGAAGGCCACGGCCTACGGCATGGCGATCCCGATCGCTGCCGCCCAGGCGGGGCTCGAGACCACGGGCGGCAGCGAGGGCGTGGGCATCGCCACGACGCGGGCCGTGGTCAATGCCAGCTTCGCGGTGGTGGTCCTGGACTTCCTGCTGTCGGGGCTGTCCTTCCTCCTCTGGTTCCAGGGGCGCTGACCGTGATCCGGTTCGAGAACGTGAGCAAGCGGTTCGGGACGCATCAGGTCCTCGACGACGTGAGCCTCACGGTGCCCAAGGGCCGGATCTTGTTCATCATCGGCACCTCCGGCGCCGGTAAGAGCGTGCTGGTGAAGCACCTCGTGGGGCTCATCCGACCGGACAGCGGCCGCATCTTCCTCGATGACCTCGAGGTCACGCAGCTGTCCGAGAAGGCGCTGTACCCGGTGCGCAAGCGGTGTGCGATGGTTTTCCAACACTCCACGCTCTTCGACTCCATGACCCTGGCGGAGAACGTGGCGCTCCCTCTCCTGAAGCACCGCAAGCTGGATCCCGAGACCGCCGACGCCGAGGCCCTGCGGCGCCTCGCGCAGGTCCACATGGAGGCGTCCGCCCGGCGTTACCCGGCTGACATCGGCGACGGGCTCCGCAAGCGGGTGGCGATCGCCCGCGCGCTCACGCTGGAGCCCGAGTACGTGATCTTCGACGAGCCCACCACCGGCCTCGATCCCGTGGCCGCCGCGAACGTCGACCAGCTCATCCGGTCGCTGTCGGCCGACTTCGGCGTGACCAGCATCGTGGTGAGCCACGATCTCAGGAGCATCTTCAAGGTCGCCGACCGCGTAGCGATGCTCTACCAGGGCAAGGTGCTGCTCGACGGGCCGCCCTCGGCGTTCCGGTCCACCACCGATCCCGTGGTGCGGCAGTTCATCGAGGGCCGTCCGGAGGGACCCATGCGCTTCCCCCGGGCGCGAGGCAGCTGACGGTCACCTGACAGCCTCCGGAGCAGCGGGGCGCCGCGGTTGCGCGTGTTACCCGAGGCCGGCTTTGGCGTATGCTGCCCGTCTCCGCCCAGACGGCGGGGTGAGGTGGGAAAATGGGTTTGAGGTCATTCGCGCTCGTGGCCGTGGCGCTCGGCTGCGCCAACAGCAGTGACGGCGTCGAGAGCACCGGCGAGGTCGTAGCGGCCGGAGACAACGGCGGCGGCGGCGGCACGTGCGCGGGCGCGGGGACCGTGTGCGAGCAGGGTCAGGCCCTCCTCGATGTCGAGCTCCAGAACTGCGCGGGCGAGAAAGTCCGCATCGCCGACGTCGCCTGCAACGGCAAGGCCACCATGGTCTATTTCGGCGCGGGCTGGTGCCAGCCCTGCCGCGAGAAGCAGCCCAAGCTCCAGAAGTGGCACGAGCAGTATGCGGCTGCCGGCCTCAACGTCGTGGTGATCCTGCGAGAGGACGGGGGACCGGGCGACCCGGCCACGAAGGGCTTCTGCGAAGAGTGGACCGCCGAGTACGGGCTCACGTTCCCGGTGCTCATCGATCCCACGGACAAGATCACAAGCACCTGCCTCGGCACCGGCGGGACGCTCCCGGTCACGGTGGTCACGTCGCCGACCTGGCAGGTCTACTACAAGGACATCGGCGGTGAGGCCCCCGAGGCGGAGGCCACGTTCACCGAGCTGCTCGACCAGTGAGGCTCGCCGCGGCGCTCGCCGTTCTGCTCCTCGCTTCGCCCCTCGCTTCGGCTGGCGACGCGCCGAGCGGGCGGCGCCTCGCGCCCTTCGTGCTCCCCACGCCGGACGGTGGGCGATACGACGGCGGCGCGCATCTCGGCCGAGACGTCGTCTACCTCAGCTTCTGGGCCACCTGGTGCAAGCCCTGCAAGGTCGAGCTCGAGGCCCTGGCCCCGCTCTACGAGCGGCTCCGCGGGAGCGGCTTCGTGCTGCTGGCCGTGAGCGTCGACGGGCCCGACACCGTGGCAGAGGTCCCGGGTTTTCTCGCGCAGCACGGCTACACCTTTCCCGTGGTGCTCGACAGCGAGACCGAGCTCCTCGCGCGCTACAACCCGAAGGGTGAGGTGCCCTTCAGCATGCTGGTCGGGCGAGACGGCACGGTGCACTCGGTGCACGGCGGGTACGCGCCCGGCGACGAGGTGAAGCTGGAGGCCGAGATCCGCGCCCTCCTGGCGGCTCCGGCCGAGCCCCGGCACCGCGATGGGGCCACCATCGAAGGCACCGAGTCCCTGCGGCTGCAGTGGCTCGAGACGGACGGCGACGGCGCGGCCGAGGACGACGAGGTGTTCTCCGTCCAGAACAAGCTGTCTCTGGGCGCGAGCGTCGGGCCCCTGCGGCTGGGCCTCCGGGTCGACAACACGGCCTACCCGGGCTACGACCCCGAGGCGCGCTGTGCTGGCACCGCCGCCTCGAAGTGCCCGTGGCGGGACGATCACCGCGTCGAGCGGATCTCGCTGGACTACACGTGGCAGGGCCAGCGTCCTACCGGCGACGGTGAGTCGGCCACAAAGGCGGAGGGCGGCGGGACCGAGCTCGCGGTCACCGCCGGCGACTTCGTCGAGTCGCTCGGGCGGGGCATGACCTTCAGCGTGCGCAAGGTCGACGAGCTGGGCCTCGACACCGCGGTCCGGGGCGGGCGGGTCGCGGTGGAGCGCGGCCCCATCCGGGCCCAGGCCTTTGCCGGGATCTCGAACATCCAGAACGTCGACCCGGCTATCCTCGGGACGCTCGACGAGCGCTCGGATCGCCTCGCGGGTGGCGAGGTGAGCGCATCGCTCCCCGAGAACGTCACCGTGGCCGTCCGGGCCAGCTGGCTCGACTACGACGAGCTCGCCGGCGAGAACACGGACGCCGCCGACTGGTCCGTCGGTGCCAGCGTGGAGGCGGCCCGCCTGGGTGACATCGCCACGCTGTACCTCGAGGGAGCCCTCCTCGAGAACCTCGCCGACCGGACCTCCCTGGTCACCGGGCGCACCACTGACGAGAGCGCGTATGGCAGCGCCGTCTACGCCTCCTTGTCGTTCCAGGCAGCGCCAGGACTCACGGTGCTGCTCGAAGGCAAGGACTACCGCCGCTTCCTCTTGGAGAACCCGGACCAGAGCCTCCCCCTCGTCTACGGCGCACCCCCCACGTTGGAGCGGAACGACCAGATCGTGCCGTCGCTGGCGAACAGCTCCGGCGGTCGCGTGCTCGTACGCGGGAAGGTGCCGGGGCTCCCCGAGCACACAGAGCTCGCGCTCTACGGCAACGCGTTGTTCAACCGCTGGGCAGGGACGGGCGAGTTCGACGCCGACGAGACCGTGGACCTCTCCGACGACGAACGCGGGCACAGCCTCGTGCACCTCTACGCGGGCTTCGAGCTGGGCGTTCAGGGCGTACGCGTCAATGCCTCGGGCGGCTGGCGGCTCGAGGCTCGTAACGGCACTTTCGGCGACGCGTTCACGAGCGATCGCGCGGGCGGCGACGTGGCGTTCGACCGGAGGCTCTGGCACGTCGAGGGTGAGCTCCAGGTGCCCCTGGCAACGGCCCACGCCCTGGCGCTGAACGTTCAGGCGCGGGTGGAGGAGAAGGCGCTGCCACCGAAGATCAAGGGCTTCGAGAAGGTCACCGCCGCGCTCACCTGGTCGTGGTCCGAGCGCCTCTCCTTGTCGCTCCTGTATGGCCTGGACGGCGAGCTCGCCACCTCTACCGAGGAGCGTTACCTGAACCTCGCGGGAGATCTGGCGTTCCACGCCACCGACTGGCTGGACCTGCGCGTCTTCGGCGGTCGCAACATCGGCGGACTGGTCTGTGCCGGCGGGGTGTGCCGGATCTTGCCCAGCTTCGAGGGCGCACGCTTCGAGCTGGTCGCTCGATTCTGAGGGCCCTCACGCGTGGCTCTCGAGCGGGGCCGCGCGGGGGCGCGCACCGCGTTCAGCCGAGGTCTTCGCGGCTCCGAATTAGGCGGCTCACCAGGCCGTAGGCGACGGCCTGCTCGGCGTCGAGCGTGAGCTTGCGACGGGTGTCGCGCTCGAGGCGCTCCACGCTCTGTCCGCAAGCCAAGGCGAGAACCTCCAGCACGCGCTTCCTGATGGCGAGCAGCTCGGCCGCGGCCACCTGGAGATCGCTGGTGGCTCCCATGGAGCCGCTGGCGGGCTGGTGCAGGAAGAACTCGGTGTTGGGCGTCGCGAAGCGGCGCTCTTTGGGGACGGCGCACAACACGAGGTTGGCCACGCCTCCCGCCACGCCGCTGGCGATACAGCGGATCGGCGCCCGAGCCACGCGGATGAAGTCGTGAAACGCGAAGGCGTGGGTCTCGCGGCCGCCGTACGTGTTGATGAGCACGTTGATCGGCTTCGTCGCGTCCACGGACTCGAGCAGCGTCACGCTCTCCACGAGGCGTCGGAAGCCCTCGCCGTCGATGCTCTGTCCGAGCAGCAGCGTCCGCGTCTCGATGAGCGTGCTCCGTGGTCCCACGCCCTCCTCTTCGCGCTTCGGCTCGGGGGTCTCGTGGTCGTGATCGTCGTCTTCGTCCAGGCGGGGGTCGCGCATGCTCCGGGTTTAGCACCCGGGGAAGCGAGTCACAACAACGGGCGTGAACTGGGTTAGAGTCGACGGCCATGTTGCTCGCACCGCTCGTCCTCGGCGCGTTCGCCCTCTTCGCGCTCGGCTTCTGGTTCTACTCCAAGCTGGCCGCGCGCACTTACGGTCTGGACGACGCGCGGACCACGCCGGCTCACGAGCAGGCGGACGGCGTCGACTACGTCCCCACCCCGTGGCCGGTACTCCTGGCACAGCACTTCGCGGCGATCTCCGCGGCGGGCCCCGTCGTCGGCCCGATCCTGGCGGGCTCCATGTTCGGGTGGGGGCCGGCGCTGTTCTGGATCGTCTTCGGCGCGATCGTGATCGGCGCAGTGCACGACTTCTCCGCGCTCGTCGCCTCGGTGCGACACAAGGCGCGGTCGATCCCGGAGGTGGTCAAGGAGCACGTGGGCCCGCCGGCCTACTGGATCCTGGTCACCTTCATCTGGCTCTCGCTCATGTACGTGGTCGTCGCCTTCGTGGATGTCACCGCGCGGCAGTTCACGGTGGCGTCGATCCCCGGCTCCACCGCCCACGGCGGCGCGGTGGCCTCGTCCTCGGTGATGTACCTCGGCATCGCGCTCGCTATGGGCGTGGCCATGGAGAAGTTCCGCCTCGGGCTCACGAAGGCCACGCTGATCTTCGTGCCATTGCTCTTCGGGGCGGTGTGGGCGGGCCAGCACCTCGCTTTCCCAACGGATCTCGGCGCGTCGCTGGGGCTTCAGCCCGGGCGCACGTGGAGCGCCCTAATCCTCGTCTACTGCGGCGTCGCGTCCGTGTTGCCCATGTGGGCGCTGCTCCAGCCGCGCGGCTACCTCGGTGGCGTGTTTCTGTACGTCATCCTGCTGTCCGGCGCCCTCGGCATGATGTTCGGAGGGTTCACGGTTCAGTACCCGGCCTTCATTGGGTTCACGAGCGCCCAGGGCCTCAGCTTGTTTCCGTTCCTGTTCGTCACCATCGCGTGTGGTGCGTGCAGCGGCTTCCACGGCCTCGTCGCCTCCGGCACCACGTCGAAGCAGGTGTCTTGTGAGAGCCACACGCGCACCGTGGGCTACGGGGCGATGCTGCTCGAGGGTGTCATCGCCGTGACAGCGCTGGCTACGGTGATGGTGATCCCGGCGGGCGAGGCCAAGGGCGACCAGACCGTGCTCTTCGCTCAAGGGCTGGCGAAGTTCATCGGGGTCTTCGGCGTCGATCCCTCGTTCGGCGTGGCGTTCGGGATGCTCGCCTTCGCCACGTTCGTGTTCGACACCATCGACGTGGCCACTCGGATGGGGCGCTACCTGCTGGAGGAGCTCCTCGGATGGGCCCACCGGCGAATCCTGGCCACCCTGCTCACGCTGGCCGTGCCGGCGCTCTATCTGGTCTTCATGCCCGAGGCCACCGACGACACCGGCAAGGTGATCCCCGCCTGGCGGGTGATCTGGACGGTGTTCGGGGCCGCAAACCAGCTGCTGGCGGGGCTGTCGCTCCTCGCGATCGTGGCCTGGCTGGTCGCTGAGCGCCGAAAGATCGGCTACCTCGTGCTGCCGATGGTCTTCATGCTCGTGGTCACCGCCTGGGCCCTGGCGGTGATGACGAAGCCATTCTTCGCCTGGGTCGGCGCTGGCGGAGCGTTCACGGTGGCGGCAACGAACGGCCTCGTCGCCGTGCTGTTGCTCGGCCTAGGCGGTGTCTTCGTGGGCCTCGTTCTGCGGCGGTTGCGCAGGGCCTGACCCGCTGGGGCCGAGGTAGGCCTCGGTGGTCTTGTAGTAGTCGAGCAGCTCGACCAGCACGGTCTTGAGCACGCCGGCCGCGGGGACCGCCAACATGAACCCGAGCAGGCCGAAGAGCTCGCCGCCCAAGAGCAATACGATGATCACCGTGACCGGTGACAGGCCGACCTTCTCGCCCACGATCTTCGGTGTGAGCACGTAGCCCTCGATGAGCTGGGCGATCGTGAACACCGAGGCCACCCCGATGACCCGCCCGAAGCCGTGCCAGTCCAGGACGGCCACGAGCAACGCCAGGCCGAGCCCGAACGCGAAGCCGAGGTAGGGCACCACGCTGAGGATGCCCGCCAGGATGCCGATCGGGATGGCGATCGGGATGCCCACGATCGCGAGCCCCACGGCGTAGATGATGGCCAGCAGGGCGGCCACTTGGACCTGGCCTCGCAGCCAGTCGCCGACCACGCCGTCGACCCGGCGCGCGCGCTCGACGATCATGTCGCGGTGGCGGATCGGGAGCGTGTCGACCACCCAGCGCTTCGTCGCGTCGAAGTCGCGCAGGAAGTAGAACGCGAACACGGGGATCATGACCACGTTGAGCAGCCAGCCGACAACACCCATCGTGCGCTCGGCCGCGCCCTTCAGGAAGAGGCCGACGTGCGACACGATGGTGGGCGCGGCCTCCTTCAGCTTGTAGCGCAGCTCGTCGGCGGTGGACTCGTCGAGGGTGACGCCGAAGGTGGACTCTACCCACGCCGCGATCCGCAGGGGCTCCGTGTCGACGAGGCGCTGGACCCGAATCCCCACCTCCGAGAACTCGCGCACGAGGGTGGGGACCATCCACACGGCGAACACGACCCCGGTGAGGACCGCGCCTACCATGAGCAGCACGATGCCCACCGTGCGCCCGATGCCAAGGCGCTCCAGCCGATCAACCACCGGGTCGAGCACGTAGGCGGTCAACGTGGCCAGGAAGATCATGCTGAGGACGCCGGCGGCCTGGCTGAGCCCCAAGTAGAGCAGGCCGACGACGGCGCAAAGGAACGCGAGCCGCGCCAGGAGGTAGGGGTACCGGCGGTACGCTTGCCAGTCGTCGGGCGGACCCTTCTCGAAAGGGCTCAGGGGGAGGGGCATGTCACACCTCGGGGTCGGCGGTGGTTTTGGGGCGCTCTACGGACGAGCTGTCTGCCTCTGCTACTGGGTGGGCGTCGGTGAGCGCCACCGGGAGCTCCGGTCGCAGTGTGAGGGCCAGGCCCCGCGGGCGCGTCGCGCGCTCCACGAGGGCTCGAGGTGACAATTGCTCGAGAGGGACGCTCGCGCCGAACGGGCCGCGCCCAGAGCCCAGCGCGATCACGCGCACGTCAGGTGTCTGGGCCAGGAACGACAGCAGCCGGAGGCGCTCGTGGGGGGGGATATCGGTCCCGATCACCAGCGTGGCGCCATCCACCAGGGGGACGCCCACGAGGTCGTGCAGGCCCAGGGCCCACGAGAGCCGCAGAGGGGCGCGCGAGCCTCTGAGCCTGTCTCGCACCGCGTCCCGCTCCGCGGCCGACTCGCCGACGTAGACCACGATCACCCGTCAGCGTCCCCGTGGTCCTCCGCCCCGCGTGGCGTCGGCGGCGCGGAACGACCAATCGCGCGCAACCGGTCGAGGAAGAGCATCCCGGCGAGCATTGCGCCGAAGAAGGCGAGCGCGGGCGTGGTCAAGCTGGCCGTGCTGACCACCGCGGGGCCAGGGCAATAGCCGCCGAGCCCCCAGCCGATCCCGAACACGGCGGCTCCGATGAGGAGCGGCGAGTCTACGCGCCCTGCAGCATGCGCGGGGGACGCTCGGCGGAGGATGAACCAGCGGGCCGTGGCGTGAACGGCGATGGCTCCCGCCATGACGAACCCGAGGGTCGGGTCCCAGTCTCCGAAGAAGTCCAGGAACCCCGCGACCTTGGCAGGCTGCAGCATGCCGGCGAGCCCGAGACCGACGCCAAAGACGAGGCCGGCGCCCAGGGCGGCGATGAGCCCTATCACGGCGAGACCCCCAGCGCCCGCAGCGCGAGCACGGTGGCCGCGCCGGTGGCGATGAAGACCAGCGTGGCGACCACGGAGCGGACGGACCCGCGCGAGATCCCGCAGACCCCGTGCCCGCTCGTGCACCCGTTGCCGAGGCGGGTCCCCACGCCCACGAGCGCGCCTGCGAGCAACGCGGTGCCGAGCCCCGGACCGTCCCCGTAGACGTGCGGCGCGGCACCCCGCAGCACGAGACCGGCGAGCACAAGGCCCCCGATGAACGCCGCCGGGACGGCGCGCGTGGCGCGGTCTCCGGGAGCGAAGAGGCTGGCGAGTACGCCGCTTATCCCTGCGACTCGCCCGTGACTCCACAGGTAGGCGGATGCGGCGAGGCCGATGAGGGCTCCCCCTCCGAGCGCCGCGAGGATGTCGTTGGCGGATGGAATGACCATCCGGCGACCTTACCTCATCCCACGAGCTTGAGCCGCTTGTTCTCGGCCCGCGACTCGTGCGCGTTGGTGATGTAGACCGCCGGGTCGCTGATGGGGCACGCCCACTCGCACGAGCCGCACCCGATGCACTTGTCGATGTCGACCCGCGGCTGCTGCAACGTGATCGTGTTCCCGTTGCGGTCGAGCTTCGTCACCTCGAGCGACCAGATCGCCTTCGGCGAGGTGGGGCAGAACTCCTCGCACTTCACGCAGGTGGTGTCCATGGACCAGGGGAGGCATCGGCCATGGTCGTAGAACGCTGTCCCGGCTCGGATCGGCTTCTTCTCCGGCGGAGCGCCGATGCGGTCGAAGACCGAGAACTTCGAGATCGCGCCGGTGGGGCAGACGTCGCCGCAGAGGTTGCAGCGCTGCAGGCAGTTCCCGAGGCGGTAGACCGAGATCGGCGTCCAGAGCCCCTCAAGCCCTGCCTCGAGCCCCGCGGGCTGAAGCACGTTGGTGGGGCACACCTTGATGCACTCGTCGCACTTGATGCAGGCGGCGAGGAAGTGCTCCTCGGGGAGGCTGCCGGGCGGCCGGATCAGCTTCGGGTCGTAGGCCTTGGGCAGCGAGGATTCGCGGGTGTTGAGGTGGCTGGCGCGGTTCAGCGGCAGCCACGCCGCGCCCGCGAGCAGCGAGCCGACGGCGGCGCGGCGGTCGAGCGCCACGAAGGACTCGCTCCCCTCTTTCGGGGGCATGAACGAGTAGCTGAGCGCGTCGTGAGGGCACTCGGCGATGCAGTTCATACACATCAGGCACTCGGACTGCTTCGTGGTCGCCTGTGGCTCGGCGGCGCCGTCGCACGCCGCCACGCACTTGTTGCAGTTGGTGCAGTTGTCGAGGTTACGGTGGATCCGGAAGACGCTGACCTTGGAGAACACGCCCAGCAGCGCGCCGAGCGGGCACAAGGCCCGGCACCAGAAGCGCGGGATGATCCGGTTGGCGAGGAGGATCGCCAGGAAGATCCCGCCGATCACCCAGCCCCAGTTGAAGTTGAGCTGGGGCGAAAGGCTCGGGTGGAGCTCGTGCGTTGCCGGCAGGATGCTGGTGGAGACCGAGCGCACCACGAGGCAGATCGGGTCCATGAGGCCTACCTGGAGGCTGCCGAACACCGCCGCGACGAGCATGAAGACGAGGATGTAGTACTTGAGGTGGTAGAGGTTCCTCGGGCGGTTCACCGCGATCGACTCTTCCTCGGTGCGTGGGCGCGGGAAGATCAGGGCAGACAGCTGGTTCAGGATGCCGAGGGGGCAGATCCACGAGCAGAAGATCCGCCCGAAGACCAGCGTGATCGCCACGATGAGCCCCGCCCAGGCAAGCCCCATGTACAGCGTTCCCGTGGACAGGAGCGTGCCCAGCGCGACGAGCGGGCTGGCTTCGAGGAAGACGTTGACGTCAAAGCCTCCCAGCGACGCTTGCGTGGTGAGGCCGAGCAACAGGAAGAAGAGCGAGAGGAAGAAGACCTGATAGGCAACACGCAGCCGCTTCAACGTACGGCTGTCTTGCCCCAGTCGATTCTTAACCTTCTTGAGGAAGCGGTTGACCGGGGCGCGGAGCGCGATCATCCGGTGACGACTTCTCTGTGGCGCAGAGACCGCCAACGGCCCGTCCCGAGGCCGCGCGCCTCAGCCTGAGCGATGAAGGCAACGTCCTCGACCCGCTGCTCAAGCTGCTCGATGCCCCAAGCGTCGATCGCGACGGGGTCGAAGCCGGCGGCGACCGCGCGGGTCTCCTTGACGTCACCCAGGGAGCCGCCGGTGGGGCCGTTGCGCATGAGCACGCGCTGCGCGTCCAGCACCGTCAGCGTGGGCCGAATGGCCGCTGCGAGGTCTACAATCGACCCGTGGATGTTCTGATGGAGGAGGCCTCGATCGCCGCCCAAGATGCCGTACCAGTTCTTCATGCCGCACGTGACGCGCGACTGGACGTGGTGCTTGGCGATGGCCGCGTTGATGACCTTGTCGAACTTGGGCAGCTGGTCCCACACGGTCCAGTGCGTGATCAGCTCACCACCGAAGGCCACCTTGGCGAACTCGGTCTTACCGGGCCAGGCAACCTTGCCGCCCACCGCGGTGACCGCCGCCTCGATCCCGCTGGACTTGAAGGTGGCCGGTCCGGGATCGCAGGGGCAGTCGAAGACCACGACTTCGCTGGCGCCCGCGTCGCGGCAGAGCACTACGAGCTCGGCCAGGACCTCCGGGTTCGTGGTGGCGGCCTGCTCCGGCACGCGCTTCCACGCGACATTGGGCTTGATCATGACACGGTCGCCCGGCGTGATGAACGCGCCCATGCCCCCCAGCGCGAGGATCGCCGCGCGCGTGTTGGCCGCCGCAGCGCCACCCCGACCGATCGCCAGCTCTGGATAGACCAGGGAGCGCTCGACCTCGAAGTTACGCAGCACGTCCTCGGCGGAGCCGCCGCGCCGCTGCGCGTCGTGCCGCCAGAGGCCAGCGCCACCCAGCGCCGCGCCAGCGACTCCGAGGGCGCCGAGTCGTTTGAGTGCGTCGCGGCGGGAGGTTTTCACGTGTCGATGCTAGTTCGGACCTAGCAGGTCCGCAAGACGTTCGTCTTCCCCGGCAGACGCGGAGGGGACGCGCGATGACGATTCAGGAGGCTGGCGCATTGCTTGCGAGCGTCGCGAGACGCCGAGGGCCGAGTTCGGCGCTAGAAGAGAGGTGGCCTGTGGTGCCGGCTAGTCGAGGGGACGAAGGCGCGCGGCGAGTGCCCGGGCCGCCGCCACGACGTCGTCGGCAGCGCCGTGCCCGGCCGCCCCGACGACGACCTTGCCCACGCGCGCGACCGCCACGTAGCCGACATAGGGGTCGGTGCCGACCTTGAGCCCCTCGGGCGCCTCGCCGTCGGCCGGACGCAGCGACCGCACCAGCGCGTCCAGTGCGCGACCGGGGTCGGCGGGAGAGGCGGCGAATCGCTGCAGGGCCGGCTCGTGGACGACCACCGTTGCACCGAGCGCGGTATTGCCGGCCCAGCCGGACAGCGCGATCCGGACGTCGTCCGTCTCTGGGAACGCCAGGAGGGCAGGGTGGGGGGAGGCGAGCGCCAGCTGGAGGAGCGCGTCGCTCTGGCTAGCGGGCCCTGCGACGACGAACCGGCCCTGAGGCACCAGCGCGGCGTGTGGATCGCGCCAGCCGAACCGGCCGAGCGCCGAGGCGTCCTTGGGTCGCGTGGCCTGGCAGAACGCGAGCGCCTCGAGCGCCGAGCGCGCTCGGAACCGCGGCCCGGGATCCTGCGGCTCTGCGGCCACCGACTCCACGCCGTACATCGCCACGAGGAGCTGCGGGAAGACACCGGGGACCGAGGCGGACTGAACGGGCGCCGGGCCCTCCACGGGGGGCGAGGCCGGCGTCGCGGGCGCCGCGACAGCGGGTGCCGGCTGGGCGATGGGCGCCGCGACTGCGGGTGAAGGCGGGGGCTCGGGCGGTGCGCCGCTTCGCCCGTCCAGCGCTCCGAGGGCGGTCAAGACGTTGCGGATCTGCGCCTCTGCGGCGGTACCGGCCGCGCCGGTGGAGCACACCAGCCGGGCGTAGAGGCTGCCAGCACGCACCTCTCCGCCTCCCTCCCAGGTGACCGCCGCGTCGCCAGCGGAGAGCGGGGTCGCCGCTTCCCGCTCCGTGGCGTCCCACAGAGCGGCGGCGTCCTGGGGCGTTCGTAGCTCGAAGAGCTGCGCCTCGAACTCGGTTGACTCGCTTCCTGCCACGGCCTGAGCGGCGAGCGTGGCGAACAGCGCGCGCCGGAGTCCTCGGCGCGTGTATTGCTCGGCTCCGCCGTCGATACGGTTCCACAAGGTCGAGGGCGTGTACGGCTCCGGCCCTTGGACGAGCGCGAGCCCGGCGGCCGCGGTAGCGCGCGCGAGCAGCGCGCCGAGGTCCAGGGAGCTGGCGCCGGCGGCAGGCGACTCGGTAGGTGCGGCGGCGCCGGCGGCGTGGCTGGCGCCCGCCTCGTGGGAACCATCGCCGAACGTAGTGGCCTCGGCCTGCGCGTGGCTCGCCTCCGCCCGGTCCTGGGTGCCCATCCAGGCGACGGCGCCGGCGATGGCGAGGAGCGGGCTGAGAGCCGCCGTGGCCAGCCACCGCGAGCGGGTCTGGCGGAACGCGACGAACACGAAGAACGCGCAAAGGCCGCCTAGGGCGCACACGACGGTGGCAGGCGACACGGCGCCGCTCAGAACCCCAGCTCGCGGAGCTGCTCGAGGAGGGCCACCGCCTCCGGCGTGGGCTCGCCACCCGGCAGTTCGCCCGCGAGCCGGACGAACAGGTCGCCACGCCCTTCCTTCGTGGTCACGCCGAGGCCTCGCAGGCGCTGTTGTGCGCCAGGCTGCGTCCCGGGGGCCACCCGGATCCGCTTGTCGCCGTCGAGCGTGGGCACGGACGTGGTGCCGCCGAGCGCGAGCGTGGTGAATGGCACTCGCACCGTGGTCTCGAGGTTCGAGCCGTCTCGGGTCAGGGTCGGGTGAGGGGCGACGCGGATACGCAAGTGGAGGTCGCCCGCGGGGCCGCCGTTCGGGCCCGGCTGACCGTGGCCCTTGGCCAGGATCTTCTGGCCGTCCTCGACCCCGGCGGGGATCCGGATGGTGAGATCCACCGGCCCGTCCGGGCGTGGGACCCGGACCCGTCGCTCACCGCCCAGCGCGGCCTCCGCGAAGGCGATCTCTACGTCCATCTGGAGGTCTTGTCCCCGCATGGGGCCGCGCCTGCCGCCCCCCGCATTGGCCCGGCCGTTCCGCCCGAAGAGCGCCTCGAGGATGTCTGCGCCGAAGCCCGTGCCGTCGAAGGCGCTGGAGAAGTCAGCGCCGCGGAAGATGTCGTCAGCCGAGAATCGCTCGTGGAAGCGCGCGTGGCCGTGCGTGTCGTACTGCTTGCGCTTTCCGTCGTCGGAGAGCACCGCGTAGGCCTCGTTGAGCTCCTTGAAGCGGTCCTCTGCCTCCTTGTTCCCGGGGTTCTTGTCGGGATGAAGCTCCATGGCCTTCTTGCGGAAAGCCTTCTTCATCGCCGCGGGATCGGCATCCCGCCCAACACCCAGTACTTCGTAATAATCCCGCGGCATCTGTTCCCCCGGGCGAGGGCGCCCATGCACCGAAACGGCCTTCGCCGCCACGACGTTAGGAGCCGAGTCCGCCAACGGCAACCGGCTCGAGGTTCGAGGGTCTGAGAGCGCGGAGGCGAAAGCGGCCGGGGGGCACGAGACCCCGATGTCCAGCGTGATTCATGACCGCGACGCTGCACGGTAGTGGGGGAGTGCGGCGCCCAGTGGCACCGCGGACCTCCCCTGAGGGAGCTACTTGGGCGCGTCCTTCGAGAGCGCCTCGAGCTCCTGCTTCGCTGTATCGACGTACCGCTTCTCCTCGGGCCGCGGCTCGGCGATTCGGACGTACTCCGTCCAGTACTTCTTCGCGTTCTCGTTGTCCTTCTTCTCCTTGTAGGCCAACGCGAGGTTGAAGAGGGCCTGGGGATAGTCGGGCTTGACTTCGATCGCCTTCGAGTACGCGCCGATCTCGTCGTCGACCTTCTTCAGCTTGTTGTAGGCGATCGCGAGGTTGTACCAAGCCTTGTGGTACTTCGTGTTCTTCTCCACGGCAGCCTTGTAGGCGTCGACCGCCTTGGCGAGCAGGTCAGACTTCTGCGCGGGGTCGTTCTTCGTCTCGGCTTGCTTCGAGAACGCGATGCCGAGGTTGAAGTGCACATCGGCGACCTCGGGATCGAGCTCCCGCGCCTTCTGATACACCTCGATCGCCTTATCGAGCTTCCCCTTGCGGGAATACAGGATGCCGAGGTTGATCCGCGCGTCGACCGCGTCCTGCTCGGTGGTGATCACCTTCTCGTAAAACTCGATCGCCTTGTCGTCATCGCCCTTGTCCTCGTGTGCGATGGCGAGGTTGTAGAGCGCCTTCGTGTAGGCCGCGTCGGCAGCCACGGCCTTCTCGTACGCGGCGATCTCGTCGTCGTACTGCTTCTTTCGGCCGTACGCGATACCGAGGTTGTACCAAGCCTCTTTGAAGTCGGACCGCTTCTCGGTGCACGACTTGTAGGCAGCGATGGCGTCGTCGGTCTTGCCGCTGGTGAAGGCTTCGTTGCCCTTCTTGAACAGCTCGTCCGCCGACTCTTCTTGCGCGGACGCATACGGCGCCACGAGCGCGGCTGCGGCGAAAGCGAGGGCGGCACGGGAGTATCGGGTCATGTACAGAGCTCCTTTGGGCGGCAGAACCGGCGTTACCATCGGGGAGCCTCGACGGGCTGTCAAGATGACCGGAGCGCCCTCTTGATGGCGTTGGGCACCGCGAACACCCCATGGTGCATCTCGAGGTTGTAGACGTCCGTCACGTCCTCGAGCCGAGCGACCCGCTCCAGCACGGGTTCGTGGGGGTTGGTCCCCTTCGAGGCCCAGATCCAGCTCCACGTTCCACCGGGGTAGATGCTGATGGTGTCGTAGTACGGGTGGACCTTGGGAAAGACCTTCCCGAGCGTGCGCACCATGTCCAGATGAACCTCTCGATGGACGTTGGGAGACTCGGACTGCGTCACGAAGACCCCATGGTCGGCGAGGAGTCGCGCGCAGTTGCGGTAGAACGTCTCGTTGAACAGGCCAACGGCCGGCCCAACCGGGTCGCTCCCGTCGACGATGACCACGTCGTACGGCACCGTGGCCTCGGCCACGAACTTGATCCCGTCGTCGATGCGAACGTGGAGGCGCGGGTCTCCCCAAGCCGTCCCGACGCTCGGGAGGTGCTCTTTGCACGCCTCCACCACCATGCCGTCCACCTCGACCATGTCGACGTGCCGGACCTCGGGATGTCGCAGCACCTCACGGGCCGTGCCTCCGTCGCCTCCCCCGATAATGAGGACTCGCTCGATACGCGGGGCCGTGGTGAGGGCCGGATGCACGATGAGCTCGTGGTAGGTCTTCTCCTCTCCCTCGGCGCACATCCAGAGGTCGTCGAGGAGCAGAGCGCGACCGAGCGCCTCGGTCTCGACCACGGCCACCTTCTGGAAGTCGCTCTGCCCCACGAACAGCGTCTTGGTGAGCTTGCAGCCGAAGCGGGTGGAGTCGTTGTGGACCTCGTCGTACCAGATTGCCATGTCAGCTCCTCGAAGGCCGCTCGCGCCACGCGCGAGGACAGGAACGCCTGAAAAACGAAATCCCGCGGCAGCTCGAGGCTGCCGCGGGACTCATTGCTCCGGAGGACCCGGAGCGACACCCGGTTCACTCAGCTGGCGGCGCTGTTCGCGAGAGCGAAATCGTTACCGACGGAGTGCGACGTGTGGCGGACGAGCTGCATGGAGCGATCGGTGTGGAGCCCGCGGTTGACGCGGATGATCTCGTAGTCCGTCGCGCCCAGGCCCTGCGCCAGCGCTTCGTGCGCAAGCTCGGGCCGGCAGTCGCCGCACGTGTAAAAGTCGGCCGAGGCGTAGCCCACCTCGGGCCATGTATGAATCGACAAATGCGATTCCTGGATGACGACCACGCCGCTCACGCCCTGCGGCGCGAACGTGTGGAAGGTCGAATTGACCACTGTAGCGCCGGCAGAGATGGCGGCGCGGATCATGAGGCGCTCGAGCGCCTCGCGATCGTCGAGAAGAGCCTTAGTGCAGCCCTTGTACTCCACGAGGAGATGTCGACCGTACGTGTCCAATTCTTCCTTTTCACCTCTTATGGCCCGAATTCAGGCCCTGACGAAACACGCCTGCCCCGGTGCGGGACCCCCACCTCGTCTGGTCGGCGGGGGCAGCTGCAGAGGGCGCGAAAAATGCGGTCTGGGGGGGGGGTTGTCAATGCGAAATCGCCCCCCGAGGGCCAAAAAAAACGGCCGGTGAAACGATTCTATAACTCACTGTGGTTACAGGTGGTTTTCGAGGGTTCGAGACGCCGGGGATTTGGTGGTCCCTGACGCTTTGTAGCTGGCGGGGCGTCAATGCTCTGACGGTGCTCCGCCACCCCGCTGACGCCGAGAGGGCCTCGAGTGGCTCCGCGACGCGATCCTGACCCGTGGCATGACCGTTGCTGTGGCCCTCCGCGGAGGACGGAGCACCCATGGACATCGCAACCATCATCGGCCTGATCGCGACCAACGGCCTGATCGTCTACTCGATCCTCATCGGTGGTTCGCTCGGGGCGTTCATCGATATGCCCTCGGTCTACATCGTGATCGGCGGCACGCTCGGTGCCATGCTCACGAATTACCCGATGGGCACGATGCTCGGCGCGGCGAAGGTGGCGATGAAGTCCCTCATCTACCCGCTCGAGGCGCCGACGCTGATCATCAAGCGGATCGTGGATTACGCCAACCAGGCGCGCCGCGACGGCGTGTTGGCGCTCGAGGCCGGGTTGCAGAAGGAGCCCGATCTCTTCCTCCGCCGCGGGCTCCAGCTGGTCGTGGACGGGCAGGACGTGGACACCATCGTCGCCATCCTCGAGAGCGACATCGACCAGATGAAGAAGCGTCACGAGGGGGGCCGCGAGTTGTTCATGGTCGCGGCCACGCTCGCCCCGGCCATGGGCCTCATCGGCACGCTCATCGGTCTGGTGCTGATGCTCGGTAACATGAGTGACCCGTCCTCCATCGGTCCGTCGATGGCCGTCGCGCTCCTCACCACGTTCTACGGCGCCATGATCGCCAACGTCTTCTGCATGCCCATCGCCGGCAAGCTGGCGACCCGCTCGGGTGACGAGCAGCTCATTCGCAACCTCGAGGTGGAGGGGATCCGACAGATCGCCTCGGGTGCCAATCCGCGCCTCGTGGAGCAGCAGCTCTTCGCCTTCGTGGCGCCCAAGGAGCGGAAGAGCCAGTTCAGCTGAGCCTCGGGCGCCGTGTCCGGTCCTCTGTCCGCGTTCGACGCGCCGCTCTTTGGGAGGGTGGCGCAGTGAGGTGACTCTTGGCGCAAGCTGCGGCCATCAAGCAGGAGCCTGAATCGCAGTCCGCTCCCGTGTCCGCGAAAGCGGCCGCTGGAGCGCAGACCCAGAGGAAGGTCAAGCCGGAGGAGATCACCATCAACTTCGTGGACGCGTTCGCGGTGATGTTCGCGGCGCTCTCCACCATCCTCCTGGCCTTCTTCATCATGCTGAACACGATGTCCAAGACCGACTCCTCGAAGCAGCAGAAGGCGCTCGGTTCTCTCCTCGGCTCCTTCGGCGCATTGCCCGAGGGCGCGGGCTTCGACGCCAAGGGCGTGTACTCGCCCACCGCCGAGGTCATCTCCATGGGTAGCGAGCAGAAGCTCTTCGCCACCTTCGAGGCGTTCGTGGCGGTCGACTCCGAGCTGCCGGAGGACGTGGTGGCGGTGTTCGTGGACGAGGAGGGCCGCCGGCGGATCCGGTTCTCTGGCGGCGTGCTCTTCGACACTGGCTCGGTCCGGGTCAACCCGCGCCTCATGCCCCTCATGGACCGGCTCGCGGTGATGCTGGCGGAGCTGGACCGTCCGTTCGAGGTGGAAGGCCACACGGACGAGGCGCGAGGCCGGGTCTCCAACTGGGCGCTCTCGGCATCCCGCGCCCGCATCATCCTGCGTTATCTCCAAGCGGCGGCCCCAGCCGGAGCCGAGCTGCGCGGGACGGCCGCGGGCTTCGCTGACACCCGCCCCGTCGCCTCGCCGAAGGGCGAGCGTGGCGTCGAGCAGAGGGCCTCGCGCGCCGAGCGTCGGCGCGTCGAGATCGTGGTCAACTGATGGCCAGGAAGCCCGAGCCCATCATCAAGCGCGTCAACGTGGCGACTTGGATGACCAGTTTCTCGGACCTACTGTCCTTGCTGCTCTGCTTCTTCGTGATGCTCCTCACGATGCGAGCCATGGACAACAAGAAGTTCGAGGTCGCCATTACCGGCTTCGGCGGGGCGTTCGGCGTGCTCGGGCTCTCGGCCGAGACCGGCATGAACACCAATCTCGTCGTCCCCATCGGCCCCCCGGTGCCCGACAGGCTCACTACGGACTACGACAAAGCCATCGCCGAGCGCTTCGTGGTGCGCGGCGTGCAGAAGCGGCCTCGCGGCGCGGTGACCCCGCCGGAGCCGGCGGCCTACCGCAGCGCCTTCGAGACGGAGCGGGACATGGACCGTCTCACCACACGCATCGATGCGGCGTTCCTCTTCGACGAGGGCACGGCGGAGCTCGAGCAGCCGTCGCGCCTGCTGCTCGAGGATATCGCCATGAGCATGCGAAGCGAGCCCGGCCGCATCCGCGTCGAGGCCTTCGTTGTACCGCACGGCGTCGAGGGCGACGCGACGGCCACGGCACTGGCGGTGGCGCGAGCCGCGGCAGCCGCCGAAGTGATCACTCGGCCCGAGCTGCTCTCGCCCTCGCGGGTGGTGATCATGGGGACGCCCACCGCTACGCCGGACGCGCGCTCGACGGCCATTCAGGCAGAGTCGCTCGTGCTCACGGTGGAGTTCCATCGCGCCTCCACGCTCCCAGACCCGATCACCCCGCCCGCTCGCACTCCTGGGGCGTTCGATCCGCTGCAGCGCGTCCCTGCGGAGACGCGGCCCAAAGACAAGGAGGACTGACCATGGCCGATGACACCGAGAATAAGCCCGCCAAGAAGGGGAAGCTGCCAATCATCATCGCCGGCGCGGTGTTGGTTGCGGGCGGCGCCGCGTTCGCCATGACGCGCGGTGGTGCTGCGGCGGCTCCAGCGGCAGGGGCCGGGGCGGCAGGGCCGAAGTCCGACCCGACCACGCTCGGGCAAATCGTGGCGCTGGACTCGTTCATCGTGAACCTCAACGAGGAGCGCTCCACCCGCTACCTGAAGGTGACCTTCTCCGTAGAGCTGGCCGAGGCCGACGAGGCGGCGGTCACGGAGCGGAAGGACATCATTCGGGACGCGGTGATCACGTACCTGTCCGGGCTCACCATCGAGCACGTGAGAGGCTCCGAGACCAAGGCGGCCATCCGTGACGAGCTGCTGCAGCGCATCAATGGCGCTCTGTCGGTGGAGGGCGGCGTCAGGAACGTCGTCTTCACCGAGTTCGTGGTGCAGTGAGCGGCGACATGAAGGGCGACGACCAGAGCCTCTCGGCGGCCGAGCTCGACGCGCTGGTGGAGACCATCCACGCGACGGGCGAGGGGCGCGTGGTCGACGTGGCGCCGGACGGCCGCCGCCGCGAAGTCGTGCGATTCGACCTCGTGAACTCCCGCGCGGGGGCTGACGGTCGACTGCCCACGCTCGACATCGTGCACGAGCGCTTCGCTGGGCATCTCGCGGAGGCGCTCGGGCGGCTCACGGGCGGGCAAGCGTCGGTCCGCCCCGACAGCGCAGTCATGCTGAAGTTCGCCGAGAGCCAGGCGTCGCTGCCCTCGCCGTTCGCGATCATGGTGCTCGAGCTCACCGGGCTGCGCGGGGCCGGCCTCATGGCGATGGACCCCGCACTTCTGTTCTATCTCCTGGACGTTCGGCTCGGCGGATCCCCCAAGGGGCTCACGGACCCGACGGCCATCCTGGCGCAGCGCGGCCTCACCTCGGTGGAGAAGCGCATTTTCTCGGGTTTCGTCCGGACCTTCGCCGACGAGCTGTCCAAGGCCTGGGAGGGCGTGGCCACGTTCGGTGCAAGCCCGATCCGCGCGGAGATCGAGCCGAAACACGCGGCCGTCTTCGAGGCATCCGAGCTCGTCGTCCAGGCGGTGTTCCAGGTGGAGGTGGCGGGCGTCGCCGGCGCCCTCCGCCTGGTGATTCCGTACTCCGCGATCAAGCCGATCGAGAAGAAGCTGGCCTCGGGTCTCCTGGACTCGGGGATGGACACCCCCGATGCCTGGATGCCCCTTGTGGCCCACTGCCTGAAGGGCGTCAGCGTGCAGTGCACGGCAGAGTTCGGGCGCACTACGATCACCCTCGGCGAGCTCTCGGGCCTGACCGTTGGAAGCGTGATTCGGCTCGATCGCGACCCCGACTGCGAGCTGACCGTCAATGTCGAAGGGACGCCCAAGTTCGCGGGCGCCCTCTCCACGAGCCATGGGAACTTCGCGGTGACGCTTCAGCGTCGCCTCGGCCCCGAAGACACCGAGATCCGGAAGGAGTCCCGTCCATGATCGAGACCTCACCATTGGGCTTTCTGCGCGATGTGCGCCTCAACGTCAGTGTCGAGCTGGGGCGCCGCCGCTTCCGGATCGCCGACATCCTGAGCCTCACGCAGGGCTCGATCCTCGAGCTCGACAAGCTCGCTGGCGAGCCCCTGGACATCTGGGTCAACGACCACCTCTTCGCTCGCGGGGAGGCCGTGGTGGTCAGCGAGAAGTTCGGCGTTCGTATCACTGAGATCGTCGCCCCGGCGCAGCGCGTCGGCGGCTTGGCATAGGGGAGGTGTGAGATGAGACGATTCACCGGATCGATTCTGGGATTCATGGCGCTGAGCGGCGCCGCTCTCGCGGACACGGACCCGGCCCGACAGCGCTTGCTGGCGGCGCTCGACGGGCTCGCTGAGGCCTCCGGCAGCGCTGTGGAGAAGACGGCCCCCGCGCCGGTCCAGGCCCCGATCGCGGCCGCGAACGTGCCCGAAGCGGAGGCCGCGCTTACCGCGCTTCCTCAGGCGGCCCTCGCCGAGGCAACGGTGGCTGAGGCGACGCTCGCCCCCGCGACGACCGGGGAGGCCGTGGCGCCGCCCCCGACGCGCCGAAAGACCCCTCTCGGCGCGCTCAACGACCGTGAGGTCGAGACCAACGGCCAGTCGGGCTGGATGGCGGTGGGCGTGGCGTTGCTGGCCCTGACCGGAGTGGCGTTCGCTCTGAAGCGCACGGCGCGCAAGACGGTGGCGGCCAAGGGTCTCGCTATCGAGACCCTGGCGAGCGCGCGCGTTTCCGGGAAGCACGCGGTGAGCGTGGTCCGGGTGGGCGGGCGAGTGCTCGTCGTGGGGCAGAGCGAGCAGGGGCTCACGCTCCTCACCGAGCTCTCCGACGATGAGCTGCCGTCTAACCAGAAGCCGGCGCGCTCCGAAGCCGCTCCGGCCGTGGACACCGGGGCGGGCTCGTTCGTCGAGCGTGTGAACCGGATGCGCGCGGGTTGGAAGGACACGAAGGGCGAGCGCGGCGAGAAGGGCGCGGGCTTCCCAACGGACCCGTTCCACGCCGCGCTGATGAAGGACGCGCCCGTAGACGAGCTGACTCGTATCGATGAGCGGGCCCAGATCCGCGAGCGGCTCGAGGCGCTCCGGCGCCGGTCCCTCTCCGTCGCGTGACGAACGCGCCCTCGGCCAAAGGGGCGCGCCTCGCGCGGCGTCTCGACTGAGGTCTTTCTTCCTCGCGGCCGCTGTTCACGTCGGCTAGAGTGCGCACCGCATGCACAAGCACGTCCTCCTACTGGTCTCCGCCGTCCTCGCTTGCGAGGGGGGCACTGACGTCGACACGCTGGCGCCAGGTGCCGAGCGCCTCCCCATCGAGGCCGAAGATCTCGTCGACGAGTCCGGCAAGGCCGACGGGTCCATCTTTGACCATGCGCTGATCATGTCGGACGCGCTCTTCGAAGACACCGCCTACCTCACCGCGGCGCAGGTCCAGGCCTTCTTCGAGCGCACCCCCTACGACGGCCGCCGGTGCTTCCTGGCCGACACGGTGGAGGCAGGCCTTCCCGTCAGCCAGCACCTCGTCAACATCGCCAGCGAGTTCCGGATCAACCCGCTGGTGCTTCTGGTGAAGCTCCAGGTCGAGTCGAGCATCATCGCGGCCGCCAAGGCGCCCTCGAGTCGCCTGATCCAGGTGGCGATGGGGTGCGGCTGTCTCGACGGCGACCCCACGTGCGCTGCCGGCGAGAAGGGCCTCGTGCCCCAGCTGCGGTGCGCGGCTCGGGTGTTCCGTTGGTACCTCGACGACCTCGCCGCCAAGGGGCAGACGATCTCCGGTTGGAAGGTGGGCAGCGCGAAGAAGACCAGCGAGGGGATCTCGCTCCGCCCCGGTAACCGTGCCACGGCGGCGCTCTACACCTACACCCCGTGGGTCCTCGAGGGCACGGGCGGCAACTGGTTGTTCTGGAACGTCCTGCAGAAGTTCGTCCGCCAGTTCAGCGCGCTGTCGCCGAACAAGGGCTGGATCGGCGGCACGTGCTCCGCGGACGCGTCCTGTGCCTACCTCGAGCCCATCTGCCTCGCGGGCGCAGGTCCGGCCCCGTTCTGCACCAAGGCGTGCGACCGGTACTGCCCCGACTCCACCGATCCCGGCACCTCCGGCACCTTCTGTGCGGATCTCGGCGCCGCCATGACCGGGATCCCCGGTGGTTTCTGCTTGTCCCGTTGCGACAGCGCCCTCCACCCGGCCACGGGCGGTTGCGCGGTCGGCTTCACTTGCGAGCGCGCCGAGCGGTTCGGCGAGCCCGGCGTCTTCAAGGACGTCTGCTGGCCGGGACAGTGAGCCTCGGGCCCTCGCGGCAGGCCCACTCTGGTGCCGCCGCGCACAGGGCTCGAGCGAGAGCCCGCCATCACCTCACAGCGACCGACCGGTTAGCCGGGGAGTTTCAGTCGGGCGTCGGCTAGCCGGTGCTGACTGCCGTGCCGTTGCTCGGCGAGGGGCTGGCCCTTGCCTGCGCCTTCGTTTGGTCCGTCGCCGTCATCCTGTTCAAGAAGTCGCTGGATGCGGCGCCGGAGGCCTCCTTCGCGTCGATCAACCTCTTCAAGAACACCGTAGGCATCGCGCTCCTCGGGCTCACGCTGCTGGTGCTGGGGCGCTCGATCGACTGGAGCCGAAGCGCCCTGGACTGGGCGGCGCTGGCCGTGAGCGCTTGGCTCGGTCTGGCGCTGGCGGACTCGCTGCTCTTCGCCTCCCTCGATCGCATCGGTCCGGGTCTCCTCGGGGTGGCCGAGCTCGTCGCGGCGCCGATGCAGATCACGCTGGCGGCGCTCTTTCTCGGAGAGTCCGTGGGGCCGTCGCTCTTCGCGGGCGCTGGCGCGGTCCTGCTGGGCCTGTTCGTCGCGTCCCACGACCCGGGAGCGCTGAGCGCGTCTGCGATTACGCGTTACGGTCCCGACCAGAGTCGCACGCGGCGGCAGGGGATCTGGCTCGCCGTGGCGGCGATGGGGGTGATGAGCATCGGCGTGCTCCTCGCGAAGCGCCCCCTCGAGCAGGGCGACCTCGTCGAGGTGACGTTCGTGCGGCTGGTGCTGGGCAACCTCGGCCTCTACGTGTGGCTCCGCGCACGAGCTCGAACACCCGAACAGCGCCGGGCGATTTTCCTACCGTTCCACCACCCGAAGCTGCGCCGTGTGCTGTTCCCGGCGGCCGCCGTTGGGACCTACTTCTCCATGCTGCTGTGGCTCGGTGGCTTCAAGTACGGCGACATGGCTGTGGTGTCCGTGTTGAACCAGATGTCGACGGTGTTCACCATCGGGCTCGCCTGGGCGATCCTGGGCGAGCGGCTCACGCGCCGGCGAGCCGTGGGCAGCGCGATCGCTCTCGCGGGCGCGGTGCTCATCGTCTGGGTTCGAGGCTGACGCTCACGCCGGCTTGAGTTGCCGCCGGGATCCGGCCACCAGTGCCAAGACCAGGGCGAGCCCGATCCCGGTGACCCCCGCGCCCACTAGCAGAGGTGGGGAGCGCGCTTCGCACTCGACGTCAGTGGTCCCCGCGGGCACGGGCACGGTGAGCAGGGCCGCGTCTGGGCGGTGCTCTGGAGCGCAGCGCCAGTTCGAGCCGCCGTTGGTGTTGACCACCAGCTCGGTCGGCCCCGTCGCGGTCACGAGCGCGGATACGCGATTGGGCGTGAGCTGGAGCGCGCTCACCTGCGCGTCGCGAGCGTTGGCCGGCCCTGTCCACGGCAGGGGATGCAGGATCCCCTGGGTGTCGACGCGCCACGCGGCGGTGATCGCCGTGGGCAGGCGGAAGTTGTCCTCCCACTCCACCACGTGGAAGCCGGAGCGGTACAGGACGTAGAGGTCCGGCTTTCGCTCGGCGGGGCCACGCCACGGGCGTTCGAAGGCGTCTGTGAGCACCGGCTCGGCCAGGCCTGCGGTGTGCGTCATGGAGTCCCGGGCGGCCGGGACGGCGCCGTGAAGCGTGCTCCAACTCCCGAAGAGCAGGGGCAATACGGTGAGGCCCAGGGCGGCGCGCCCTGCCCAGGCCGGGAGGCGCCCGACCACGGACGCCGCGAGCGCCACAACGGCGAAACCACCGAACGCGACGAAGTACTTTGCCGGGGCGTCGAGGCTCCGGAGCACAGGGAGGTGCGCGAACAGCGGCGTGCCGAGGCCGAGCCAGAGCGCCGCGGCGACGCAGACGGTGGCGACCAGCGCACGCCGGTGGGGGCTGCTCACTGCGCCCCAGATCACGCCCGCCCCCGCGAGGAGCCACGGCAGCGGGCCCAGCGGGAAGCCGTCGACGAGGCCCGCGACGTCCAAGAAGTCCGCGACGCCAGCGCGGCTCGCTTCGATGCTCTCCACCGCGCGGTCTTCGAGCTGTAGGAGGGCGAGGGTGGGCACCAGCTTGTACCCCGCGAGCAGCGCCCCCAGCGCCCCGGCGGCCACGGCGCGCCCGAAGACGCGGAGGCCCGCGGCGAGCGCCGCGACGCCGAGGACGAGGAGGCTCGCGATCACGTTGAGGTGTCCGTCGAGGAGGCTCACCGCCACCGCGACGGCTGCCCAGGCGACGCGTGTCCAGCGACCGTCGGCGACCAGCCAGAACAACAGCGGCCACCACAGGTTCGTGACCTGCGGCACGTTGCCAGAGGCCGTGATCGCGGCGGTCCATCCGAGGGTGGCCATGGTGGCCGCGGCGTAGGTCGCCGGCAGCTCCTCCAGGGCGAGGGTGTCGCGGGCGAAGCGATACATCCCGAAGGTGCCGAGCATCGCAGCGAGCGTGTGCCACAGCTTGATCCCGGCGACGGGGCCCGCCACCAGCACCAGCAGCGTATGGGGGGCGAGCACCGCGTACTCCGGGTGTCCGGCGATCGGGAAGCCTCCCCCGAGCCAGTCGGCGCGCACCGGGAGCTCTCCCTGGAGCAGCTGGTCGCGCAAGAACGCGTTGAACGCGAAGAGCTGCGTCCAGTCGTCGTTCAGGGAGACGCCCGGGAGGGCCAGGAGCAGCGGGCCGAGCGCCAGCGCCTGGAGGGCGAGGCAAGCGGCGACGCGTCGCGTCACACCGTGGCCACGATGACGCGCCCGAGGTCCGCTCCGCGGCGCTCCGGGGCGCCCGGCGGGCGGGGCAGGGCGACCTCCGACGGGCGGAGGAGCGTGGCTTCGCGGAAGCCCGCGGCCCGGAGGGCGCGCTCGCATCGCGGGGCGCCGCTGTAGTGGAAAGTGACGCCGCCCTTCGAGAAGCGCTCGAGGGCGCCCTTGAACCAGCGAGCGCCGTAGACCCGCAGGGTCTCGTCGTGGAGGTGGATGTCTGACAGGTACACGCCGCCCGGGAACCGCGCGAGGACGCTGGCGATGCGCGCCCAGAGGCCCTCGACCGCGTCGGCGTCGAAGTAGTTGATGAGCCCCTCGGTGATTACGGCCACGCCCTGGGTGGGATCGAGGTGCTGCGAGGCCAGCGCGTCCAGCGAGCCTTCGCCGCGATCCTTGAAGGCGTCCACCGGGACCACGGTGTGCCCGGGGCCGAGCCCGAGCTTGGCCGTGGCCTCTTGCTTGCGCGCCACCATGGCCGGCAGGTCGGCCTCGACGTACCGGAGACCTGGATGGCGCCGGGCGAAGCGGGCGCCGCGAGGCGACATCCCGGCTGCGAGCTCCAGCACCTGTCCCACCGCTCCGCGCTGGATCCGCGCCTCGAGCTCGTGGTCGATGAGGACGTGTCGGTCCAGCAGAACTCCGTCCAGAGTGGGGCCGCGCAGGATCCGCTCCTGGAACAGGTTGGCTGGGCGGAGCAACGCGTGAAAGAGCGCGCCCTCGGGGGTGCGCAGCGCTCTATCGGACAGTCCGTAGCGGGCCCACACATAACCCGTGTAGTGGGCTGTGGGGCTGATGCTCGCAGGGTCTCTTCGGGGCGGCATGCCGCGCTTGTACCACGGTTCCGAGGCCAGTACCGTGCTCGGGCGCCATGACCCGACCACTCGCCGTCGCTGTGCTCGGAGCCGGGATCTCCGGGCTCTCAGCCGCGTTCCGCCTCAGGGAGCGCCTGCCCGCCGGCTCGGCGGTCGATGTCTACGAGGCCGGCGCTGCGGTGGGCGGCACGATCCGTTCGATCGAGGCGCTCGGGTTCCGCGTAGAGGGGGGCCCCAACGGCTTCCTCGACGGGAAGCCCGACACGCTGGACCTCGTCCAGGCGCTCGGCCTCGAGCACCGTCTCATCCGGGCGCTGCCCGAGGCAGCGACGCGGTGGGTGCTCCGGCGGGGGCGGCTGGTCGCGCTGCCTGCCTCGCCGCCGGCGTTCTTCCGCTCACCCCTCCTGTCCTGGTCCGGAAAGCTCCGTCTGGTCTGCGAGGCCCTGCTGCCGCGGCGGCGCGGAGACGCTGACGAGAGCGTTGCCGCGTTCGTCCGGCGCCGCTTCGGGCGCGAGACCCTCGAGGCGCTGATCGACCCGTTCGTGTCCGGGGTCTTCGCGGGCGATCCAGAGCGCTTGTCGTTGCGCAGCGCCTTCCCGCGGCTGGCGGAGCTCGAAGCGACCTACGGCGGCCTCATCCGGGCCTCGTTCGCGTTGCGGCGCGCCCGAAAGCTCCTCCCGGCGTCAGCCCCCAGCGGTGGCGGCGCGGCCCTGGAGCGTGCGGACGCCCCGAGCGCCGGTCCCGCCGGTCGGCTCACCTCTCTCCGGGGCGGCATGAGCGAGCTCACCCTGGCGCTCGCCGCGTCGCTGGGGTCTCCCGGCGCCGTCACGGCGTCCGTGTCCACCGGCCGCCGCGCCGTGGGCCTCGTCCGTGACGATGAGCGCTGGACGGTCCGGTTCGAGGGCGGCGAGGCCACCGTGGACCACGTGGTGCTCGCGATGCCGGCGGCGGCCTCGGCGGCGCTCCTCTGGCCGTTGGCGCCGGAGTCAGCGGCCGCGTTGGACGCCATCCCCTACGCGGCGGTCAGCGTGCTCGCGCTGGGTTTTCGTCGAGACCAGGTGGCGCACCGGCTGGACGGGTTCGGCTTCCTCGTGCCCTCGGTCGAGCAACGCCCGCTCCTCGGCTGCCTGTTTGACTCCAGCGTCTACGAAGAGCGCGCGCCCGAGGGGCACGTTCTCCTTCGGGTGATGGTGGGTGGGGCTCGACGGCCAGAGCTCGCTCTGGCCCACGAAGACAAGCTCGTGGCCTCGGTACGGGCGGAGCTCGACCCGCTCTTGGGGCTCCAGGGGGCCCCTGCGCTCTCGCACCTCGTGCGCTGGGAGCGCGCGATCCCTCAGTACACGCTGGGGCACGCTGAGCGTGTGGCGGCGGTGCAGGCCGGGCTCCCCCCGGGCCTCACGGTGGCGGGGAACGTGCTCAACGGCGTGGGTGTGAACGACTGTGCGCGAGACGCACACCGTGTTGTGGACGCCGTGATCAGGCGTTGATGACCGGTCCGAGGAGCGCCGACAACACGAAGGCGCAAGCCACGAACACAGCGCCCAAGGCCACGTCCCGGGTCGACGCCCGATAGGGGCCCGCGAGCGCTGGTAGCGGAGCCCGCCTGGGGCCCGCAGTGGAGGCGCGCGGTTCGCTCTCCGACAAGCCTCCGGGGCCCCAGCGGTGCTCGGTAACTCGCATGGGTTCTAGGGGCACGGGGCTCGAGAAGGCGGAGGGCCTATTGAGGCGCCCGCCTGCCATCCCTCGCGGAGCGCGGGAGGAGGAGACTTCGATCTCGACATGAGTGGAGTGCGGGACGCGTTGCATCTTGACCTCCTGGGCGAGGGCTCTCACCCAGGAGAACGATGCACGGCCCGTGCCGCATCAGCGCTTGTTGTCGAACGCGATCCCTTTCCGGACTTCCTCGATCGCCGACTTCGTGAGGGCGATGGCCTGTACGCGGTGGCCTCCTTTGTCCGCGGTGGCCTTCTGGAGCTGATCGAGGGCTGATTCGAGGTGTCCCACAGCCGCCCGCATGTGCGGCTGACGCTCGTTCTCGGCCTCGCGCGCGCCGGTGAGGAGGGTGGCGCCCAGCGCGAGCGCGAGGATCCCGGAGGCGAGCTTCCACGGGTTCTGTGACTTAACGATCATGGCAGGTGTCTCCTTCTGTGACGTTCTTGCGGATGGACTGCTTGTCCGGCCGCTCGGGGGGCGCACCCCGGGCATGAACAGCGGTCGAACACCTTGTTCGGCCGCCTTTAGGGCGCGCCGCAGCTATGAACAGCGGCCGGACTGCTTCCCCGGCCGCCAGCCAACAATCGCGGGAGTTGCCTCTGGAGACAAGCCCACGACTCGCCGCGTTGGGACGGACTTCGCGCTGCACCTAACGCGCCGTCTCGGGTAGAGTCCGCGCCCACGATGTTCCGCGCCGTCGTCGCTCTAGCCCTCCTCGTCACGGCCGTCGTTGTCGCGCTGGACGGGCGCGAGCAGCTCGAGCCGCGGGGCGCAACGCTGCGCGTTTGGAACAACCCCCAGTGGGATGGGGCCCCCGTCCGCCAGGCCACCGTAAGACACCTCGACTTCGGCGAAGACTTCGCGCCGAATCGCTTCACGTTGGCCCCGCAGACCTCCGCCCGGCTCGAGGGCTGGCTCTATGCGCCACGCGGCGGCGCCTACGACTTCGCCGTCTCCTCGCAGAGCGCCACGTGGCTTCGTATCGACGGCAAGACCGTCCTCGCGCACCGCCGAGATCGCTCGGAGACCCGCGTGACCACGCGCCTAGCCAAGGGTTACCACCTCCTGCGCATCGACGTGCAGCACCGCAGCGGGGAGTCGCGGCTCCAGGTGAAGTGGCGCCTCCCGTCGGGCTACATGAAGCTGACTGCGCTCCCACCCGTCTTCGTGCGTCCCGCGACCATCGACGCGGCGGGCGAGGCCGAGCCGCCTACGCGAGGTCCCCTGCCGCTGGCGCAGCGCGTAGCGCCGGCGCTCCTCGTGGGTCTCGCCTTGGTGGTGCTCTTCGCGCCCTGGGTGGCGAGGCGGCTCACCAAGCTTCGGGACGCGGGTTCGCGTCGCCGGTTCGGCCTCGGGATCCTGGTCTTCGCAGGAGCGCTCGGCGTGCGCCTCGTGGACCTGAACGGAGCGGGTGAGACCTCGGACGAGTGGGCGTACTCGGGGGCCGGGCGCATCTACGTGTCGAACATCGCTCACGGCTACTGGGAGTCGGCCTACTGGCACACGAACGAGGAGCATCCGCCGATCGGCAAGTACCTCTACGGCCTCGTGAGCCACCTCTCGGGAACCGACAGCTACAGCCCGCTCCGCGCAACAGCGGCCGGCCTCGGCGCGTTGACGGTGCTCCTGGTCTGGCGCCTCGGCGTCCGCTACATGGGGGGGCGCGCCGCGCTCTTCGCCGCGGTGGTCCTGGCGCTCCTCCCTGCCTTCGTGGCGCACGGCAAGGTGGCGGCGCTCGACGCGCCTTCGGCGTTCCTGGCCACCCTGTCCGCCTTCTTGTTCATCCGGAGCTTCGACTTCGCCGGGCGCCTCGACCAGGCGGCCGCGCGTAACGGCTACCTCCTCGGCGCGGCCTTCGTGGCCTCACTCGCGTTCTCCACGAAGTTCTCCAACGTGCTGGTCTTCTTCTTCATGGTGTTCGTGATCATCGCGGACCAGTGGGACCGAATTCGGCGCCGCGGGATCATCGAGGTGCCGCTGGCGGTGTACGCCCTGCCCATCCTTCCGTTCGTCGTGCTGGTGGCCTTCTGGCCGTGGCTCTGGGTCGACCCGTTCGCCCAGCTGGTCAAGACCCTCACCCACTGGGACTACCCGGTGTCGGAGTGGTTCTTGGGCGACTATCGGCGGCCGCCGCTCTACTACTACTTCGTCTACCTGGTCGCCACGACCCCGGCGCTGCTGCTGGCACCCTTCGCCGTCTTCCTCTACTTCACGTTCCGCCGTCGCGACCGCTTCCACGTCATCGTGCTGATTTGGTTCGCCACGCCTTTCCTATGGAGCGTCTCGTCGCTCAAACAGGACGGCGTGCGGTACGTCTACAACGTCTTTCCTGCCTTCGCGTTGGCGATCGGCGCAGGGCTCGACGCCCTGCTGGCCTGGCGCCCGCCCGCCCGGCCGCGAATCGCCGGGGCCGTGGTGGCTGCGGGTGTCGCGGCTTACACGGGCTGGCAGAGCTGGCTGGTGCACCCGTACTACCTCAACTACTACAACGAGCTCTTCGGCGGGACCCGAGGGGTGTTCATGGCCTCTCGGTTCGAGGTGGGCTGGTGGGGCGAGGGGCTCGATCGGGCGATCAGCTGGATGAACACGAACGCTCCGAAGGGCGCCACCTGGGACTGCCAGGGCGTCGTCACACACACCTTCGATGGCCTCCGGAAGGACCTGGTCAACCGCCCCAGCGACCCCGAGTACGTCGTCCAGAGCTACCTCACGCCCAGTGAGCTCGAGCGGCAGAACTACGAACCCGTCTTTCGAGTGGACGCAGCAGGTGCTCCGATAGTCGTAATCTGGAAACGCCTCTCGGGTCCGCCCACCATAGACACGGCCCCCCGCCCCGGCGAGGGCCCCGACACCTCCGGCCGCAGGCCCGCCGAGCTCCCAAAAAGGAACCCCATCGATGACACCGCCGCTCCCGAATGACGCCACCTTCCTGTTGGTTCAGGCGCGCCGTCCGGACGACCGCATGCTCGTTCACGAGCGGAGCTGCTTCGCGCGCGCCCTCGGCGTCGCGGAGGAGCATGTCGCCACCGTCAACCTGCTCGAAGGCGAGGTCCCGGCGTCCAGCCTCGAGGCGCACCCGCTGGTGCTGGTGGGCGGCTCAGGTGACTTCTCGGTCACCGGCGACGAACCCTGGCTGCCGCGCATGTTCTCGTTTCTGAAGAACGTCGCGCTGGAGCAGAAGAAGCCCCTCTTTGGTTCTTGCTTCGGCTTCCAGGCGCTCGTGGTCGCTGCCGGGGGCGAGGTCATCACCGATCTCGACCGCTCGGAGGTCGGCACCTTCGACATCCTCGTGTCTCCCGAGGGGGCGCGGGATCCGCTCTTCGCGGGGGCCCCGGGCCGCTTCCTCGCGCAGCTCGGCCACAAGGACCGGGCCACGCGTGTCCCGTCGTCCCTCGTGCCCCTGGCGTTCTCCGAGAAGTGCCCCTATCAGGCGGTGCGTGTGCGCGACTCCCAGTGCGTCGCCACGCAGTTTCACCCGGAGCTCACGAAGGAAGACACCACGTACCGCTACCTCACCTATCTCGAGGCGTATCAGCTCGCGGTGCCGTCCCCCGGGCAGCCGGATCCGGTGCTCGACGGCTTCAAGGACAGCCCGGAGTCCACGGCGCTGCTCCGCCGCTGGGCCCACCAGGCGCTCCGGTCCCTCGGGTGAAGCCCGAGCTCCGCGTGGGCACCAGCGGCTGGGCGTACCCGCCGTGGCGCGGCCGCTTCTATCCGGAGGCTCTCCCGGACGACGCGATGCTCGCCTACTACGCAGAGCGGTTCCCCGCCGTCGAGGTGAACAACACCTTCTACCGCATGCCCAAGGTGGAGGTGGTCCGCGGTTGGGCCACCGCTACGCCCGAGACCTTCCAGTTCGTTGTGAAGGCCTCGCAGCGGCTCACGCACATCCAACGGCTCAAGCCGGAGGACGACGGGGCTCTCGACTTCCTGCTCCGCTCGCTGGCCCCGCTGGCGGGCCGCGTGACGCTCTACATCCAGACGCCTGCCAATCTGAAGGCCGACGGGCCCCGGGTCGAGGCGTTCCTCGAGCGGGTGCGCGCGGGTTGGGCTGCCGTAGGCAACGGAGCGCTGCCCATCAGCTTCGAGGCGCGACATGCCTCCTGGGTCGAGGACTCAAAGGCGCGCGAGGTGCTGCGAGCCCGCTCCGTGCCCCTCGTAATCTCCGACGAAGCGGCCGACCTGCCCGCGGCGCTGGCAGGGGAGGACGGGGTCCACCTCCGGCTGAGGCGCGGGCTGTATTCCGACGAGGCGCTGGCGTCCGTCGTTGAGCGGCTCCGCGGCCACCCCGCGCAGGCGGTCTACGTGTTCTTTCGGCACGACGACGAGGCCACTGGACCCGCCCTCGCACAGCGGCTGTCGGCCCTCTGGTCCGGGCTGGCCTGAGGCCCTACTTGCAGGTCTAGCCTTCGCGCCCGCCCGCCCGCCCTCGCGCCCGCCTGCTCTCGCGCCCGTCGGTCGGCCCTCGCGCCCGTCCGCCCGCCCTCGCGCCTCCCGCCCTCGCGCCCGCCCTCGCGGCCGCCGAGCTCAGGCGGCGATTCGCGTTACGCGGAGTAGCGGCGCGTCCGGCGCTGTGGCCGTGAGGTCCACCTCGGCCTCCAGCGTCCAGCACGGCTCGTCGGTGGCGTCGTCCTCGGGTGAGAGCAGCTCGGCGGTCCGAGTGCCCAGGAGCGACTGCGCCACCTCGAAGTGATGCTCGTCCACCCGGTGGATCCGCGTCTTGTCCGGCAAGCGCGCCGTGTGGTCGGCGCGGAGGTCGCCGAGGTCCGCGCGGAAGCCCCGCATGGCGGCAGCGAACGCCTCGGGGGTGGCGATCGCGCCATCGGGGTGAACAGCGGCCGCCGCCTCCTCGAGGTCGCCTCGGGACAAGGCGCGCAGGACCGCGTGGAGGTCGGCGCGGAGGCGCGCCGTGAGCGCCTTCTTGTCGCGCCCGAGCTCGGCTGCGGTGGTGGGTGCCCGTGGCGCTTCGGGGGCCCCCGCGGGGACCTTGCCGGCCCGGAGGTCCTCCCACTCGCTGACCAGCGACGAGTCGGCGCGGCCGAGCTCTGAGCGCAGGGTCTCCATCACTTCGAGGAGCTCGTCGGTGACGAGGTCCGGCGGCACCGTCTTTGCCAGGGTCTTGTAGACATCGGACAGGTAACGGAGGAGCACGCCCTCCATCCGCTCGAGCCCGTACTCCTTCACCATGTCGTTGAAGGAGAGGAACTGCTCCAACATCTCCCGGGCAATGCTCTTCACGCGCACCGGTTCGCCGGCTGCCCACGGGTGGCTGGCGACGAACAGGTCGAAGCTGGCGTAGATGGCCTCCGCGTCCGGCTTGGGCCAGGTGATCTCGGCGATCTTCTCGACGCGCTCCTCGTACGGGACCCCGTCGGCCTTGAGCTGCTCGAGAAGCGCGCGTTTGGCCTTGTCCGCCTGGCGGTCGAGGATGGCCTTGGGCGAGTCGAGGATCGACTCGACGCGGGTGAGCACGTCGAGGGCGAAGGTGGGCGCAGCGTTGTCCAGCCGGTGGACCGCGAACAAGAGGAAGAGGCTGAGCGTCTGGTTCAGCGAGAAGTCTTCCTGAAGGTCCCCGTTGAGGCGCACGCGGCGGCCGCGCTGCTTGCCGAGGATTCGGTCTTCCCGCGAGCCCAGCGCCTCGATCTCGACCACCCCCGCCTGGAGGAGCGTTCGAAAGAGGCCGCGGGCCTCCTTTCTGAGGCGACTCTTCTTGCCCGGTCGCTCGTGGCTGCGCTCGATGAGGCGGATCACGTCCCGATAGCCGCCGTGCGACTCGTCGCCGGTATGCGCCTTCATCAAGGACAAGATGACGCCGTGGTCGATCCGGAAGACCGACTCCAGCGGCTCGGGAGCCGACTGCCTCAGCGTTTCGAAGGTCTTCTCGTCGAAAGGGAGCCAGTTCTTGTCGGGCGGCGGCTTCTTCTTGAACTTCTTGCCGTCGGCCTTCGCCTCGAGCCGCTGGTTCTCCACCACGTGCTCCGGAGCGAGGCACATGACCCAGCCCCGGTCGTCGAAACCCTTCCGCCCCGCGCGGCCCGCGATCTGGTGGAAGTCGCGAACACTGAGGATTCGCGTCTTCTCGCCGTCGTACTTGCAGAGGCGGGTGAAGATCACGGTGCGGATGGGCACGTTGACGCCTACCCCGAGCGTGTCCGTCCCGCTGACCACCTTCAAGAGCCCGCGCTGGGCCAGCTTCTCCACGAGCAGCCGGTACTTCGGCAAGAGGCCGGCGTGGTGGATCCCGATGCCGTGGCGGACGAAGCGCTGGACGTCCTTGCCGTAGGGGCTGTCGAAGCGGAAGCCGCCCAGCGCCTCAGAGATGGCCGCGCGCCCCTCTTTGTCGAGGATGGGGAGCGAGGTGAGGTTCTGGGCCTCCTCCGCCGCCTCCCGTTGCGAGAAGCTCACGATGTAGACCGGCGCCTTGGCGCCTGACAGCACGCCCTGCACCGCCTCCTGCAGGCTCTGGAGCTTGTAGTCGAACTCCAGGGGGACGGGGCGCTTCTGCGACTCGACCACGGCGACGCTGCGGCCTGTGAACGCCTCCAGGTCCAGGGCGATCGCGCTGGTGTCGCCGAGCGTGGCCGACATGAGCAGGAACGTGGTGTTCTTCAGCGTGAGCAGCGGGATCTGCCACGCCATGCCGCGGTCTCTGTCTCCGTAATAGTGAAACTCGTCCATCACGACGTGCTGCACGTCGAGGTGCTCGCCCTCGCGGAGCGCCATGGAGGCCAGGATCTCCGCGGTGCAGCAGAGGATTGGGGCGTCTCGGTTGACGGTGGCGTCGCCCGTCATCATCCCGACGTTCGCGGCGCCGAAGTCGCGGCAGAGCGCGAAGAACTTCTCGCTCACCAACGCCTTGATCGGCGACGTGTAGACGGAGCGATCGCCGATCGCCAAGCCGTGCCAGTGCATCGCCGTGGCCACCAGCGACTTGCCCGAGCCGGTGGGGGTCTTCAGGAGCACGTGCTGGCGCGCCATCAGCGCCATCACCGCCTCCTCCTGGTGGTCGTAGAGCGACACGCCCGTGTCCGCGACCCAGCCGATGAAGCGGTCCAGCGCGTCGTCCGAGCTGATCGCGGAGCCGTCTTCCGGTAGTCGGTCGGTGAGGTTCCTGGGGGCCACGCGCCCGACCCTAGGTCAGGGGGCACTTCTCGGCAAGGCGAGGGCCCCGGCGGCTCATCAGCGACAGGGCGGGGGTGGCGCGCCCGGCGAGAGCACGGGCAGGGCGGCTGACTGGGAGGCGGCACCGTCAGGCGCCACCACCCGCACCGCGAGAACGCCTCGTTGGGTCAACAGCTTCTCCTGGCATCCACGGGGTCCGAGGACGAAGCAGGCCGTGGACAGCGCGTCGGCCGCGGTTGCGTCGTCCGCGAGCACGGTGGCCGAGAGCGCGCGGCGGGCCGGATAGCCGGTGGAGGGGTCGAGCAGGTGGTGATAACGAACGCCGCCCCGCTCGAAGTAGCGCGCGTTGTCTGCGCTGGTCGACACCGAGAGCGTGGGGCGGCCGCAAACCGCGAGGCGTAGCGGCTCTCCCCCGCGGGGACCCTCCACGGCGACGCGCCACGCCACGCCGTCGCGAGAGCCCAGGGCCAGCGTCTGCCCTCCGGCGGTGAGCAGGCCGTGGTGCACCCGGAGCTGGGCCAGCGCGGCGGCGGCCTGGTCGAGGGCCCACCCTTTCGCGATGCCGCCGAGCCCAAGCACCTGTTGGCGCGCGGTGGTGAGCGTGCCTCCGGAGAGGCGCACGGATCTCCAGCCGATCCGCGGGAGCCGCGCCGCCACCGCGTCCGCGGCCGGGATCACCGCCCGGTCAAAGTCCCAGAGCCCCCAGAGCGCAGCCCAGGTCGGATCAAACGCCCCGTCGCTGAGCGCGGCGTAGTCCAGGGCGCGCTGGAGCAGGCCGGCGAGCAGCGGCGGCACCGAAACCGCCTGGCCGGCGCGACGATTGGCCTCGGCCAATGGCGACCCCGGGCGCCACTCGTTGGCCACGTAGTCCACGGCTCGGACCGCTTCGAAGGCGCGGTCGAAGGCTGCTGTGGGGGTGGCTGCCGGGAGCACGAGGGTGACCTCGGTGGCCAGCGCGAGCTCTGTTCTCTCCGCCCAGCCGGGCGGAGCGAGCAGCACCAGGGCGGCGAGGATCACCGCCCGGTGATGGCGAACACCCGGAGCCCGCCCTCGGGGGAGAGGGCGGCGGTGGCGAGGTTCGCTCCCGCCGGGTCGAAGAGGACCGCCTCGGGGTATGCCGCGCCGGCAGAGGCCTCCGCGAGCCGGGCCCCGTTCGTGGTGCTCCACAGCCGAAGCACGTGCTCCTCGTCGAGCGTGGCCACCACGGGCGCGACGGGGTGGATGTCGAGCGCCACGATGGTGGCCTTCTGGCCCTCTAGCGTGGCCACCTCAGCGCGGGCCGTGAGGTCGTAGAGGACCACCTTGTTCCACTGCTCCACGAGGCCGATGACGTCGCCATCGCCCCAGGCGTGCCCCTTCGGGGCGAAGCTCAGGGCCGTGGTGTTGCGTCCGAGCCGGGTCCAGGTGATGCGGCGGGTGTCGACCTCGCGACCGATCACGGTGCCGTCGTCGTGAGCGCTGACCACGACGGCGCCGGATGGCGAGAGCTCCAGCGCGACCACGTCTGCGCGGGTCTCGGCGAGGTCGCCCTCGCGCACCGCCAGGGTGTCAGGTTCGAGGACGCGGATTCCCCCGCGGGCGCCGGCGCTGACCACGGCGTCGACGTGGGCAGCCAACCGCGCGACGGCGCGGTAGTGCGGTCGCGGCTCGCCCTCCAGGGTGTCCCACGCCACGAGGTCTTTGGAGGCGGTGACCCTGCCATCCTCGAGGCCGACGATCAGGCGGGTGCCGGAGAACGCGATGGAGGTGGCCTCGCTGGGCGTGGGCGGCAGCGCCTTCAGGACGCCGTCGGGCGACACCACGAAGACTCGGCCTCTGCTGACCACCGCGAACCCGGCCGTCGAGCGGGCGAGGCTGCGCGCCGGCGTCCCAAGGAGCGGCAGCTGCGGCCCGAGGGGAACCGTGGGGTCCTTCGCGGTCGCGCCGTCCGCGCCGCTTGCAGGCAGGGGCAGGGGCAGGAAGCGCAGGCTGTGCTCGAGGGCGATCGCCACGCCCTCCGGCAGCGCTCGGACCCCGGTGATCGGGTCCTTCTCGGTGCCGGCGGCGGCCCCGGGGGCGAATGGGGGCAGCGCGAGGCCGGGCGCCCCGGGATCGGCGTGAAGCGCCGAGAGCTCCCCGGTGAGTTCGCCCACGACGAGCGTGCCGTCCGGAAGCGGCGCGAGGGCGGCGAGCCGACCGTTGCCCACCTCCCGAGTCGCCAGGGTCGCGAGCGACTCCGCGTCGAGCCAGGCGACGTGCCCCGTGAGGCCCATCGCGACCACGGCCTCGATGCGCGCCTCGGGCTCTTCCGGGTCCTTCACGGCGGTGAGCGTGAGGTCGCTGACCGTGTTCGGCAGCTTCTCGCTGACCACGGCCTCGGCGTCGTCGAAGGTCCAGCGCCTGACGGTGGCGTCGCGGCCAGCGGACCAGAGCACGGCGCGGTCGGCGGAGAACAGCAACGCGTAGACGGAGGAGGTGTGCCCCGAGAACAGGTTCGTGCGCTTCCCCGTGGCCGTGTCCCACACCCGGACCTCGTCATCGACCCCGCCCGTCGCGGCGCGCTTGCCGTCCGCCGAGAGCGCGAGGGCCTTGATGTCGCCGTCGTGCGCCGCGATCGAGTGGAGCAGCTTGCCCGCGGTTGTGTCCCAGAGGATGAGGCGGTTGTCGGCCCCTGCCGTGGCCAGGAGCCGTCCGTCTTCCGAGAGCGCGGCCTCGAGGACCGCCTCGGTGTGCGCTCGCCAAGGGGACCACGACTTGGACCCGCCGCTCCACCACCACACCGTCCCTGACGAATCGCCAACGGCGAGGCTCTTGCCGTCTTCCGAGCAGGCGAACGCCCCGAGCTCGCCGGCGGGCAGCACATGAGCGCGCGGCGCGCCAAGGCCCAGCCTCGGCGCGCTCGGGACGGGCGACGGGGCCTCGGAGGGCGCCGGATCCTTCTTACAGGACGGGAGGGCGAGGAGCGCCAGAAGGGCGAGGCGGACGAGGGTACGCATTGTAGGCCGACCCGTAGCAGAGAAGTCACCGTCGCGCCAATGCGCCGCGCCCCCCGTCGAGTCTCGCCCGGCTGCCCGCTCAGAACGTGGTGACGATCACTGTGGCGGTCGTGCAGGGGGAAATTTGAAGGGCTTGTCCGGAGCGTGGTCTCCCCCTTCGACGGCAGGGGTCACTCGGGGCTGGAACGGGGGGCAATCCGCGGGTGGGACGCTACGGTTGGTCGAAACACCGCCTGCTCTCCACCCCCACTCAGCTGGGGCCGCGGCCTTCGGGGAGACTCCGGCGCTCGCCGCGCCGGCCCGCGCACAGCCTGGGCGTCGACCTCGGCGCGGGTGCGAGCCACATGCTGCGCCCTTTGACGCGTGCTGGCAGCCTCACTAGTGTGGTCTGAGCAGTGGATATCGCATCGGAACCGTCGCGGGTGAACCACACCCCGCCGGACGACTACCAGCAATGGACACTCGGTGGAGGGATCATGGACAGGCGAGCAAGGTCGACGACGTTCTTTCTGGCGCTCCTTGGTATCGGCTGTGTCGACGGCAATTCCGATCCCGCGCCCGCTGCCGACACAGCGGCGCCGCCGGACGTCGGGGAATCCGGCGAGGACGCGAACGCTGCCGATGGCGCGTCTGCGGACACGGGCCCCGCGGACACGTCCCGCCTGGACGCGGCGCACACGGTGCCCCTGGATCCCTGTGCGGGTGCGCTGGCTCGGGCGGTCCTCGGGAAGGCTGGCGGAAGCCTCGACTTCGAGGCGGGCGGCAACGCCACCGGCCGGATCGAGGTTCCATCTGGAGCGCTCTCCGACGACACCGAGATCTGCGTCCTCCCTGGTACCGCGCCTGACGACGCGACGGTGTACGGCGCGGCGATCCGGCTGTTGCCCGAGGGGCTCATCTTCCTTCAGCCTATCCTGCTCGAGCTCGCGATTCCCAACGAGCTCGTGACTGACGAACGCCCCATCGCGGTGGCGTGGGAGTCGGAGCCGGGCTCGTTCCAGTTCCTGCCGGCGTGGCGCACGCAGAACGCGATTTTGGTCCGGTCGAACCACTTCAGCACCGTCTATATGTGCAACCCGAACCAGCCCGGCACATCGGGGTTCTTCTGCTGCTCGCCGAAGAATCCGCAGTCGACGACGAACGCGCAGTGCGTCCAATACGATCCCGTGGCCGGGACGACCTGCGACACGGCTCTGTGCGACAAGACGGCGGGCGCTTGCCCGAATGACCCGCCGGGCGCGGGTTGTTGCGAGGCGATCCCAGCGGCAGCGTCGCCTCCGGGCGGCTCGTGCGGCGCATTCACGACGTTCGCCAATTGCGCGTTGGCCGCCGGGGCCGGTTCTTGCGCCTGGCTGACCAGCTGCAGCAGTGCGACGCCACCGCTGCCGCCTTCGTGCACGGACTGCTCCGACGCGACGTACACGTCGGACCCGAGCTACGCGTTCACTCTGGCGCAGTCGTACTCCGGTTACCTCAACAGCACGTGCGTGCAGCTCCAGTCGTACGCACCCGGGCCGGTTCCTCAGCTCCCATCGACCGACCCGGGCTTCCCCGCGGTCCTCGGCGAGTATTGCGGTTACCTCGGCGC
>SXOO01000222.1 GCA_005776725.1 Pseudomonadota bacterium
AAGTAGAAGTTCTCGTCGCGGTCTACCAGGAACTCGAGGGTGCCCGCTCCCTCGTAGCCGATGGCCAGTGCGGCCTTCACGGCGACCTCTCCCATCGCCCGTCGGGTGGCGTCGCTGAGGTTGGCGGCCGGTGCCTCTTCGATCACCTTTTGGTGGCGGCGCTGAACGGAGCACTCCCGCTCGAACAGGTAGACCGCGTGTCCGTGCCGGTCAGCGAAGACCTGGATCTCGATGTGGCGCGGCTCGATGATGGCCTTCTCCACATAGACCGAGCCGTCACCGAAGGCCGACGAGGCCTCGCGGGTGCAGGACTCGAAGGCCGCAACGAGGTCTGCCTCTGCGTGTACGAGGCGCATGCCCTTGCCGCCGCCGCCTGCCGCGGCCTTCAGCAAGACCGGGAAGCCGATCTTGCGCGACATCTCGAGCATCTCCGCTCCATCGGCCGCGGCCCGCGTGGTGCCGGGTACGATCGGCACACCCGCCGCCGCCATGACCTCGCGCGCGCGTGTCTTGTTGCCCATCGAGGCCATCGCGTGCGACGGGGGGCCGATGAAGACGATTCCAGCAGCGTCGCAGGCGTCCCGGAGCGCTTCGCTCTCCGAGAGAAAGCCGTAGCCCGGGTGAATGGCTTCGGCGCCGGTGGAGAGCGCTGCTTCGATGATCCGATCGGCCCTCAGATAGGACTCGCGTGACGCGGCGGGCCCGATGATACGGGACTCGTCAGCCAGTCGGACGTGCCGCGCCCGCGCGTCGGCTTCTGACGCGACCGCGACGGGCGAGATCCCGAGCTCGCGAAGCGTGCGGATGACTCGGCAGGCGATCTCACCCCGGTTGGCGATCAGGACCTTCTTGAACATCGGACGACAGCTCCCTGCAGATAGGGCGGGCCCGAGACCCCCCGGAGCGCATCCGGGGCGACCGCGCGCGGCCTGGGACCGCCGCCGGAGCGTTAGCCCGACGGTCGCAGTGACTTCGGGCGGGCTCCGGGGACGCGCTTGCATAGCCCACGTCGGGTTGCCGCGCAACAAGCGGGGCATCGGGCTTGTGGTCGGCGCCCGGACCGGGGCATGAGGCGCGGGTCAAGGGGGCAGGTAGGCCTCGATGACCGAGACGGGCTCCGTGGTCCCGAACGCTACGCCGCCGACGAGCACTGGGCCTTGCGGCGCCGCGGCGAAATGCGCGTCCGAGCGCGGCACGAGGAGGAGCACCTCGGAGATGAACTCGAATTGCCCAGAAGAGTTCTGGCGAAGCAGCTCGGCGGAGGTCGCCGAGTCCTCGGCGCGGCCGCCTGCAACGATCAGCCGGCCGTCGGGCAAGACCGCGACCGCCGCCCCGGCGCGAGTGCGGCCGAGGGTCCCCGCGACGCCGAGCACGCCGTCCACGAGGGCGTAGATGTTCGGGGTCCCGTCGCCCACGAAGACCGCCGAGTCGGCGCCGTAAGTGGCGCCGTCCGTGGGCGGCCGGGCGGGTCCGTCCACCAGCGTCTCGATGCCGGCGGCGGGGTTGTGGAGCGGCCGGAGCTCGCCCCACGCACCAGCGGTGGTGCCTCCGACGATCGCGACGCGTCCCCCGGCGGCGACGACGATGGGGCGGCTCCGAGGGGTGGCGAGGTCGGCGCACGGGCTCACCACCACCTCGGCGCTGCATCCGTCGCCGCAGGGCGCGTAAGTCACGAACGCGCAGTCACCGCCTCCACCCGGCGCGGCCTGCCCGCCGACGACCCACCACCCCGAGCCTCTCAGCGCGAGCACCGACGCGTCGCTGCGGATCGTCTCCGTGCCAGTGCACACCGGGGCGATGTCCGTGGCGTAGACCCCTCGGTCGCGCTTCAGCGCCGCGCAACCAGCAGCGTTGGCGAGGACGATCCGGTCCATGTCGTCGTCGTCGTGAAGGAGCAGCGGTCCGCTCGCGAGGAGCCCGCCGAGCTCCGCTCGGGCGGAGTCGCCCAGCACAGCGGCCGTGGACACGAGCCAAGTGTCGACGAGGAAGAGCCCCTCACGTCCCGAGAGGAGCGCGCCGTCGCCTAACGACGCGCCGCTCGCGATGCGCGGGTATGCGTCGCCCACCTCCACGGGCCCGAGACCCGCGGAGAAGGCGCCGATCCGACGTAGCACCAGATCGATGAAGGTGGCGCTGTCGCCGCCCAGGAACTCAGGCCGACTGACCCCGCGCGCCACCACCTGCCCCGCCGCGTCGAGGGCTTCCAAGTAGACCTGGTGCGTCCCGGCGGCCCCTTGGAGCCCGATGGCATCGAGGTCGAAGGCCGAGTCGCGGGGCAGGATCACAGACGCGCCGCCGACCAGCCCGAGCCGCAGCGTCACTGCGGAGTCCAGCGGGTCTGGGCCTGCGGCTGCGAAGACCCGGAGCGTCACTGCCCCGCCGGCCGCATCGGCGCAAGCGGCCAGGAGACCCGCCAGGAACAACGCAATGAGGTGGCGGGACGCGCGCGGTGTCACGCGGAGAGCCTAGTCGCGGAAAGGGTGCAGGGGAAGCGGCGGCGCCGTCAGCCGTCAGCGGCTCAGCGCGAAAGGCGCTCCTTCACGTACGAAGCGATCTGCTGTTGAGCGAAGTTCGAATCCCAGCCAATCCAGTGAAACTCGGCCCCGACGTCGAAGCCCGCGGCGCCATCGCGAGAAGATGGCTCGATCCACACAGCGCGCGCCAACGCGATGATGGACGATGGGTAACCGGGGAGGTCGAGCTTGATGGCGAGAGTGGCGCCCATCTTGGGTGCTACATCGGCGAAGAACGCGATCCCGCCGCCGGAGATGTTGATCTGGAGACCGTCGTCGATGGGTGGCGACTCCAACAGATCACTGGGGTCGGCGACCCGCCACTTGAGGCGGGCGCTCTCGTTCACCCGGGGGAACTGTCGCTTGTCGTTCGCCATAGACCCTCTACTGATGCGCTGTGAAGGGAAGCTCGCCAGGGCGCGGCTCCCACGGATCAGCATCGGGCCGAAGCCTATGTATCTTGAGCGCTCAGCTGCGGACGCCTAAGCCGGCGGGGGGGGATTCCGGCCCCACTGCAAGACCGAGCGGGTCCGCGCGTTCTCTTCGGGCGCCAAAGGGATGACGCTGAGGAGCCCTACCCGCTCGAGGTTGGCGCGGACCGACTCTTGGACGCCGACTAGCGCGAGCCGCTTCGACCGCGTCAGGAGGTGCCCGTGGATCCGGACGAGGACCGCGACCCCCGTGGCGTCGATCCCGTCGACCTCGCCGAGCCAGAGATAGAGTTGGTCGTAACGATCCGGTGGAATGCGACGCACATCGGCAAGCAGCCCGAACGCGGCCTGACCCTTCAACGGGGTGTCTACCTCGAACGTTATCCGGCGGCTGTTCACAAGCGCCATTCACCTGAGCCCAATGCGAGTTGGCCACGATTAAGCCACCCGCCCAACATCGCGTCAACCGGGCGTCAGAGGAAAGGTGTGCGGCGTCCTACATCGTCGATGAAAGGCGCGGGCGATTCGCCAGCCAGCAGCGCTGCGATTCGGTCCCCTGCACTGCCGTCACCGTACGGCGACCGGGGCGCGCCGCGAGGGCTGCTGAGCGCCTCGAGCGTGGCGGCGCGAATCGCCGCTGGGTCTGTGCCCACGAGACGGGCGACGCCGGCAGCAACCCCCTCCGGCCGCTCCGTGGTGTCTCGAAGTACCAAGACCGGAACGCCCAGGGCGGGGGCCTCCTCCTGCACGCCGCCGGAGTCTGTCAGGATCACAGAGGCGCCTTTCATGGCTGCCACGAACTCCGGATAAGCGAGCGGGTCGATCAGACGCGCATTCGGCAGGTGGCCCAGCGCCGCAGCGGCGGGGCCTCGGACGTGGGGGTTCGGATGGACTGGGTAGATGAGCTCGAGGTCTGGATAGTCGGTGAGCAGCCCGGCGAGCCCGTTCAGGATGGCTTCGAGCGGCGCCCCGAATGACTCTCGACGGTGAAGCGTGAGGAGGAGTCGGCGTGAGGGTGAGGGCGCGCTGACTGGGTCCACGGTGACGTCACCGCCCGGGCACGGAAGGGACACGGCGGACCGGGCCGCCATGCTGAGTAGAGCGTCGATGACGGTGTTTCCGGTCACGTGGACCCGCGACGGCAGGACCCCCTCCCTGAGGAGATTCTCCGCGGCGGCGGCCGTGGGCGCGAAGTGCCACGCCGCCAGAGGCGCTACGAGCCGGCGGTTCCCCTCCTCCGGAAACGGCCGATAAAGGTCGTCGGTGCGAAGCCCTGCCTCTACGTGCCCGAAGCGGAGCTGCCGGTAATAGCAGACCAGGGCCGCGGTGAAGACCGTGGTCGTGTCGCCTTGAGCGAGAACGATGTCGGGTCGCTGCGCTTCGAAGACCTGGTCGAGCCCTTCGACGAGGCGCGACGTGAGCGCCGGGAGGGACTGCCCGTCGCGCATGAGCGCGAGGTTCTCGTCCGCCACCAGCCCAAACGCGGACGCCATCTGCTCGAGCAGCTCCCGGTGCTGACCGGTAAACAAGACGTAGGGGCGCTCGAAGGCATCGCCGCGACGCTCCAGCGCGGACACGACTGGCGCCAGCTTGACGACCTCCGGGCGTGTCCCGACGACGACTAGAACACGAGGCTTCAACTTTCGAGGCCCTCCAGGGAACGGTTACGCGGGGGCGCAGCGACCCGCTCAGCGAGGCGCGGCATGAAGATCTGCAGCACGCGGCGCCCTGGTTCGAAGGTGATCGCGTGGACGCAGCCTATCGCGGCGGCTTGTGCGAACAGGATGTACATGAACCAGAGCCACGTCTGAGACAAGAAGAACGCCGCCGTGAAGCTGGCGGCCACGTTGCCCGCGTAGCCGGTGAGCACCGCCCGATCGAGGGACGGCGGGAGGGACCTGGCTAGCGCTGACGCCCGGTTCGCGATGAGCAGCGAGCCAGCGACCATGAGGAAGAAGGGCACGCTCCCCACCAGGCCGACCTCAGCAACACACAGGATGTAGCTGTTGTGGGCCGTCATGGACTTCTTCTCGAAGGGCACGGCCTCTGCGAAGCTCGGGAACGCGTGGCCGAAGGTCTCGTAGCCCATCCCCAGCACCGGACGGGCTCGCAGCATGTGCAGCCCAGCCTTCCAGGCGACGATACGACTTTGGGCCGACTCGTCCATCGGGCCGGCCTGCACGGTCGCACGCCCGCGAAGCCCGATCACGAGGACGGCCGCGGCGAAGGCAACGGCCACGGCCGCGGTGAATAAACGGCTCTTCACCCGGTGGCGTACCAAAGCAAACACGCCCACCGCCAGCCCTAAGAGGCCGCCCCGCGACTGAGTGGCGAGGATGCCCCCGACGACAATTGCTAGCAGGACCAGGAACCCGAGCCGTTGTAGTCCCCGGGTGTCGAGGACGGCGGCGATGAGGAAGGGTGCGGCCATCAGGAGCGCCATTGCGGTGTCGTTCGGGTCGCCGTGCATCCCCACGCCCGCGGCGCGCGTGCCCTCGAGGAGTGCCGTGCCCGAGAACTTCATCCAGATCGTGTAGCCGCCGACGAACGTGAGCAGCACGGAGAGCGCCACCATGAAGCGCCGCACCCGCTCCTGGTTGTCGAGGACGTTCACGATCAAGAAGAAGAGCAAGACGATCTTGACGAAGACCTCCTGGAACTTCACGAGGCTCTCGCCGCGAGCGATGCCCAAGTACGCTGACGCATAGACCGCGAGCGTGAGCCAGATCATGTAAAGGTTGAACGGCGTAGAGGCAGGCCGGGCGCGGCGCGCTACCATCCGCGATAGGCCAAAGTAGGCCACGGCGCCCACCATTGTGGCCTTCCCGAGCTTCCACACCTCGAGGCTCGGATCGAGCTCGGCCGGGCGTACGAAGAGCACTGACATGAAGCCGACCATCATCGCGAACGGGGAGCTGACCACATAGGCCAGGCATGCCGCGAGGAAGATGTCGTAGACCGTGGCGGCCGGACCGCCGTGAACGAAGCCCCACCCGACGTGCGCGGATGCGAGACCCACGGCGCCGGTCGCCGCAAGCTCCTTCCAGGTGTCGCCGGGCCGAGTCACCGGCGGCTCACCGAACAGCCTCTGGTGGTTCTTGCGCCGAACGCCGAAGCCTCGGCCATCGACCTCGGTCTCAAGGGAGCCAGGGCAAAGTCCCGATGACCGGCACGCCGGCGAGCGCCTGTACCTCGTCGGGGTCGCGGAGCGTCGGATCGAAGATCTCGAGGCCGAGCGCGGCAGCTGCGCCGAGCAGGAGCCCGAGGATCGGGGTGACCAGGAGCACCAGCGTGAGTGACATCTTCTTCGGGGTCACAGGGCCGGCGGGCTTCTCCACCACGCGCACCATCTTCGACTGCTCCTGGCGGTTCAGCTCCCGGGAGACGAGCGAGTCTTCGTACTTCTCCGACAGCGACGTGAAGACCTTGGACTTCGTCTCCTGCGCACGGAGGAGACGATTGAGCTCCTGCTCGTGCTGCACGAAGTCGGCTCGCGCCGCGTCTCCGGCGTCGGCCTTCTTGCGCAGCAGGTCCAGCTTATGGCGTAGGGACTCGGTCTCGGATGCCGCGGCCTGATAGGCGAGCAGATCGCCCGACATCACGTCGTCCGCGCGAATGACGATCTCTGCCGCCGCGGCCTCCTCGGAGGCCTTCTGCTGCGCGGCGGCCTCCGGTGAATTGGGAACCTTCTCATCGTTGTCCGCGTCGAGGCGGACCCGTGTCCGCTCGCGATCCGCGAGGTCCTTCTCGAGGCGTGCGACGTCCGCCTGAGCGGCACGGACCTGTGGGTGAATATTGGTATACGTGCCTTGGAGCCGACCGACCCGATCACGCGCCTTGTCGAGTTCATCCCGCAGCTGCTTCGACACGGGGTCGTAGCGGAGCAGTCGCTGTGAGGCGAGCTTCACCCGCTGCTCGGCCGCCACGAGGTCGGTCTCCGTGTCCACGAGTTCGTTGGACAGGCGCTGCCGTGCCTCGAGCATGATCTTCCGGGCGTCTGGATCACCTGCGGCGGCCTCCTTGAACTTCTTGAGCTTCTCTTCGACGTCCTTCAACTCGGTCTCGACGCGGGTGAGCTGCTCCTTGAGAAACCCCACCGATTGATCCAGCGACTCCCGCTGGGGACGGGTCATCTCGTCGACGAGGGTCTCGGTGAGAGCCTTCACGGCCTCGAAGGTTCGGTCCGCGTCCCGATCGACGAAGTTGAGTCGAATGAGGTCGCCGCCCTCAGGGAAGACCTCGAGCTTGGTCTGGAAGTCTCGCACCGCCCAATCGATCTCGTCGGGCGTGGCGGAGTCGCCGAGCGAACCCAGCCGACGCAACACACGCTCGAGCGTCGTCCGGCTGAGGAGGATGCTGGTCACGAGCGGCAGCTCGTTTCGCATCGACCAGGACACCGTCATGTCCTTGTAGACAGGGTTCAGCTTCATCGACTCCTGAACCGCGATGAGCGCCGTCATCTTCACCTTCGGTCGGATTGACACCCAGGCGGCCACGGCGAAGGCGGGCACGATGAGCGCAGAGAGCAGGACCAGGCGATATCGGTGCCTCAGCGCGTCCAGGATGACCCACGGCGAGATTCGGTGCGGGGACGTGTCGTCCATCAGGAGCGCTCCTTGGAGCCGGCGAACATCCGCCCGATCCAGGCCCGCACTCGGGCCAGCTGCACGAAAACTGGCGGGAGCGTGTACTCGTTCCAAACCACGCCGAGTAGCGCGATGCCGTTGGCCTCGAGCCAGCGCCGCGCCTCCTCGACGGCAACACGTCGCGTGCGGCGCTTGATCACCACCAACACCGCGCCGTCGAGGCCGCGGCGCCACACCTCGGGGATGTCGTGGAGGCCGTCTACGTCGATGACGGCGGGACCGTCTACGAGGACGAGGTCGTGGTCGCCGAGGTCCGCCGGCTGCACGCGGTCGAGGTAGGCGCGCGACACGAAGGCGATTGAGGCTCCCGGCAAGGAGCGAGCCTCGTGCTTCAGGCTGGCGGTGAGTCGGGTCTTTCCGGCGCCTTGCTCGACGCTGGTCAGGAGGATACGACGAGCCCCCCGCCCGTGCGCGAGTCGCACGAGCCCCGTGAGGAGCTCCCGGACCTTTCTGCGGGAGTAGGTCGGGTCGCCGATCACGGCGCGGGGGTCCCCTGATGGTCCGGGCGGCCGGGCGCCGGCTTGGGGAGGAGCGAGAGCACGACGTCGTCGAGCACCACGATGTTCCAAGAGTCGCCGGTCTCGAGCCAAGGTCCGGGCTGCCCTCCCGCGGTCCGCGCGGACACGGTGTGAGCGCCGGACTCCAGCCTCACGCTGAGGGACTCACCGTACTTGATGGGCTCGAAGTCATCGTTGCCCACACGGATGTAGGCGTCCGGCCCGCCCCGATCGAGGTGTCGGACCACCAACGAGTGGCCACAACCCAGGCCGAAGAGCGCAAGCAGAGCGAACGCTGAACGCAGCGCAATCATGGGAACCCTCATTGGCCGATCGTGGCGAAGATGGCGAAGGCGGTGGCGACCTGCGCGACGTTGCCGATGAAGCCCACGACGGTCTGCCAGACCTCCAGCGCGCTGGACCGGTTGACGTACACGGCGTCACCCGGATGGATGAAGACGCCGTTGAGAAGGCCCCCCTCATTCATGAAGTCCGCCAGGTCGTATTCGGTCGCGATCGTGTAACCCGCGCCCCGGTGGACCACTTGCACGGAGGAAAGGTCGCCCTTGTCGTCAGCTCCTCCTGCCATCGCGATGAGATCCACCAGCGAGACCGGTCCGCGAACCGACACCCTGCCCTGCCCATTGACCCCGCCCAAGACCGTGACGTGCCGCCCGAGCCCCGAGTCAGGCGTGCCTTCGGCGGTCCCGGCGGGTACATAGAGGATCACCCCCCCGCCGTCTGCCGGGAGCGTTGGCGCCGCCGACGTCTCTCCGCCGAGCCACGCAACGAGGTCGAGGCGGTTCACACCGGTGGCAGTGGTGACCCGGACGTTCGACAGGTCCGCGCCGCTGGTGGGGCCACCCGCCATGGCCAGCGCCTTGAGCGCGGTGAGGTCCCGCGGGCGGTTGTACATCCCGGGGCGGGCCACGGCGCCGAGCACGAACACCTTGTTGACGACAGCGCCCTCAGACAAGAACGCCGAGCCGGCGTCTGCGTCCATGCCGCCGCCCGACGGTACGAAGATCGTATCGCCATACTGAATGGCTGGGAGCACAGCGCTGCTCCCTGCCAGATACGCGGCGACGTCGGCGGCAGGCAAGGAGACGGGATTCCCTCGCTCGACGCGTGTCACCAGCACCCGGGTAAGGTCAGCTCCTTCGGCCGGCCCCCCCGCCTTGTTGATCGCCTGCCAGAGGTCGGCGTCTCGGCTGATTCGGTAGGTCCCGGGCTTGACGACCTTCCCGGTCACGAGCACGAGGCGACCCTCGCTGACCCGCTTCAGCTGCACCATCCCGGTGACCTTGATGTACTTCGAGAGCGTCTTCCGGATGGCGTCCTCGGCCGCCCCGATGGGCTGACCCCCCACCTTGACCACGCCGTAGTTCTTGAGATCGACCATGCCGTCGGTGCCGACCTCGAGGAGCATCGGCTTCTGTCCGGGGATCCGCACCTCGAGCTGGTCGCCCGGGCCCACGGGTCCGCTGCCACCGCCGGGGGGCGAGTCCGTGTCGTCGGCGAAGGCTGGCGCCGTCAGCGCGAGCAACGCCGCGGCCAGCACGAACGAGGCCTTTCGCCAGGCGGAGGCAAGAGCCGCCCTCGAACGACTGGATGGTGCGGGTGCCCCGGGGTGCGAGGACTGTACGGTGTAGGTCAACATGGGAACACCTTGTAACAAGGACTCCTGTGTGGCGCAAAAAGCGGACACGGAGGCAGAACGGCGGCTCGCGGGGGGGGACGCGGTGGCCGAGTGGGGAAGAGGCTCATCCCCGAGACCAGTGCGAGGCGCGACGAATCTCGGTACGCGGGCGGGTCCCCGTACGGCGCTTCGAGGTCCGCCGCTAATCGGCGACCCTCTGGCACCCGGGCGTGGGGGCCCGCGCCCCACACGGAAGATGGAATCGAGTCGCATGAAGAGAAACTTTCGGGCTAAGTACCGCACCGAGGGGCCGATTTATTCCGACTATGCATGTCGCTCAGGTGATTCAGTACTTCGAGGTGGGAGGGATCGAGCGCCTCGTGCTCGCGCTGGGGAAGGGCCTCGCGCCCCGCGGCGTGAAGACCACGGTGTTCGCGTACGTCGGTTCGGGCGCGTTCGAGCGTGTCCTCCGCGAAGCCGGCCTCGAGACGGTGTTTCTGGAGACGCGCCCGGGCGTTCAGGCCGCCCTACCCGCTCGATTCCTCAGGGACTTTCGGCGCCGCGGCGTCGACCTCGTGCACACCCATCACCTCGGCCCGTTCCTCTATGGAGGCCCGGCGGCGTTGGCGCTGAGACTCCCGGTGGTTCACACCGAGCACTCGGTGGAGCTCTACGACACGCGCCGTCGCCGCCTGGTGGGTCGGCTATTGCCTCGCGCGGCAGAGGTGGTGACCGTCTCTCGGGAGCTCGCTACCTACCGCACGACAACTTTCGGGGACCATCCCACCGTGATCGAGAACGGCGTGTCCCTTGGCCCACTCCCGAGCCTCGAGGAGCGCTTCGCCGCGCGCGACCGCCTGGGAATCGCACGCGACGCCTTCGTGGTGGGATCCGTCGCGCGGCTGGCTCGTGAGAAGGCGCCGGCTGTCCTGGTTGCGGCGTTCGCGCGCGTGGCTCAACGCAGCCCTCGGCCTGCGCGTCTCGTGCTCGTTGGCGACGGCCCCGAGCGCTCCGCCATCGAGGCCGACATCCGCTCGCGCGGACTCGAGTCCTTGGTGCTGCTCCTGGGGCGGCAGGACGACGTCGCGCGTATCCTGCCCGCGTTCGATGTCTTCGGCCTGGCCAGTGAACGTGAAGGCCTGCCCCTGGCGGTGCTCGAGGCGATGGCGACGGGGATCCCGGCAGTGACCACCGCTGTCGGAGCGCTGCCCGCGTTGCTCGAGTCGGGGGGGGGGACCACCGTACCGGCGAGTGACCCTGAGGCCCTCGCCAGCGCGCTCGTACGCTACTTGGATCCCGTCACGGTGGCGTCGTCTGGGTCCGAGGCCCGCCGGCGCGTCGAGGAAAACCACTCCAGTCACGTGATGTTGGACCGATACTACTCCTTGTATCAGCGCCTCACCGCTCATCGGGGGCGTTGAACGGTTCAGATCAGCTGGGCGGTGGCCCCGGAGGTCGGTTGCGCGTTCTTCACCTCATTTCGCCGGGACCGCTGGCTGGAGCCGAGCGCGTCGTGCTCCACGGGGTGAAGGCGCTCAGCGGCGTTGGCGTCGACGTCACGCTCGGCGTCCTGGCCGAGAGCCGCGCGCCCAACCACGCGAATCGCTTCGCCTCCGCCGCCCGCGCGCTTGGGGTGAGCAACGTTCGAGAGTACCCATGCGCTGGTCGCGTGGACTTCGGGCTCGTCCGCGCTCTGGCCAACGACGGCCTCCGCGAGGGCTGGGACATCCTCCACTGCCACGGCTACAAGCCCCTGTCGTACGCGTTCCTCGCCGTCCGCCTCGTTCCGCACCAGCCGGCCCTCGTCGCCACACACCACGGGGAGACGGCGCACTCCGCCACCGTCAGCGCATACGAACGCCTAGCGCTCGCGCTCTACGGGATGACCGATCGCGTGGTCGCGGTGTCCTCTATCGTCGAGGGCGAGCTGCGTCAGCGCGGGGTCAAGGCGGTCTCGCGGGTGGACAACCTGGTGTCACTCGCCGGCGCTGACCCCTGCCCCTCCAACGGACGGCTCGTCACGGTGGGACGGCTCTCGAGCGAGAAGGGCATCGACGTCCTCCTCGATGCGCTGCGCCGCGTCGGGAAGGGCGCGCCCCCGCTGGACATCGTCGGAGAGGGCCCGGAGCGCGCGGCGCTGGAGGCGGGCGCCGCGGGGCTGGACGTTCGCTTTCACGGCTGGCTCGAAGACGCAACTCCCGTTCTTCGACCCGCCATGGCGCTCGTCCAGCCGTCGCGGCGAGAGGGTCTGCCAGTCGCCGTGCTCGAGGCGCTCGCGTGCGGCGTGCCGGTGGTGGCCTCGTCTGTCGGTGGGATTCCCGAGGTGGTGTCGCACGGGGTCACGGGCCTGCTCGCGCAGCCGGGCGACGCAAGTGCGCTTGCGCGGGCGCTGACGCAGCTCTCGACCCTGGCCACGGGGCTTCGACTGCAGGCCGCCGCCGGGGCGCCGGAGATCATCGACCGTTACGGCCCTGCGCGTTGGGCCAGCGAGACGCTCGCGCTCTACTCGGAGCTGCTGGCTGGGCGGCGTGCGCCGCACACTCTTCGCACCCGCCGCCCCATCTGGGCAGCCCTCTCGCGACCGGACTGAGACCGAGAGCACGCATGGACTGGCTCATCTTCGGCGACGACTATGCCGCCCACCCGTCGACCACCCAACATCTCGTCCGCGGACTCCCCGCGACGGACCGGGTGGTCTGGGTGGACTCCATCGGGATGCGCAGGCCGCGCCTCACGCGCGCGGACTCCGAACGCATCTGGGGCCGGATCAAGCGGGTCTCGGCCGGAGCGCTGCGCCGCGCCCCCGCCGTCGCCGGAGACGACCTCGCCGCGCCGCGCCACGCCAACCGTACCGACGCCCCGGCCGTGGGCCCGACCGTGAGCGTAGTGCGCCCCACGGTGCTCCCATGGCACGACCGAACGCTGGCCCGCGTGGTGAACCGGGCGGCCTTGGGCGTCGTAATTCGGCGTCACCTCTCCACCCTGGGAATCCAGCGTGCCCACGCCGTGCTCGCGAACCCGCTCGCGTACCCCTACATCGAGGGCCTCCCGATCGACCGCGTAGGCTATCTGCGCCTCGACGACTACCCGCGCCTGCCGGGCGTAGACGCGGATCTCGTGGCGCCCGCCGACGAGCGGCTGCTTCGGTCCGCCGATCTCGTCTTCGGCACCGCGCGGGCACTTCTGCCGCCGGAGGGCTGGGCGCGGAAGGCGCCGGTGTATCTCCCGCAGGGCGTGGACGCGCGCCACTTCGCGAGCGTGCCGTTTCGGGAGGGCGGCCCCAAGGTGCTCGGCTTCTTCGGCCTGCTCGCCGAGTGGCTGGACAGCGAACTCATCGGGGTCGTGGCCGACGCCAACCCCGAGTGGACGCTCGAGTTCCGCGGCCCAGTGCGTCACTGGTCTGCCGAGCTGGACGCCCGACCGAACATCCACCGCCTCCCGGGTGTGCCTTACGCAGAACTCCCCCTGGCGCTGTCGGGCTGGTGGGCCGCCTGGATCCCGTTCGCCATCACGGATCTCACTCGGGGCGTGAACCCCCTGAAGTTGAGAGAGTATCTGGCGGCTGGCTTCCCCACGGCCAGCACCCCACTTCCCGAGGTGCTCTCGCTCGGCGAGGATGTTGCCGTGACGCCCACCGCCGCTGCCGTGACGGAGTTTCTCGCGGCTGCCGAGCGCGATGACCTGCGCCAACGGGCGCATCGCAAGGAAGCCATGCTGGCCCACGACTGGACGGCGCGAGCGACGGTGCTTCGTCAGGCGTTCGGAGCCACCCCATGAGCGCGCTCGGTGCATTGACGGCGGTGGTCGTCGCGGCCGCTCTCTTCCTCTTCCCGTACGTCATCTATCCGTTCGTGGTGCGCTTGTTCCGGCCCAGGAGCCTCGCGGCGCTCACGGTCGCCGGTCGTGAGTCGGGCCTGGCGCCGGGGGATCGCCCGTTGGAGGCGGCGCAGAAGGGAGCGTCGGTGGCGGCCGTTGCGCCGGGAGAGAACGCGGGTCTCCCGCCAGCGGGCGGTCCGTCGCCATCGTCGACCCCGGCGTGGGCGGGCGTGGCGCAGACCGACGACGTCCGCGCCGCTACCACACACGCGGGAGCGCCGCCACCGACCGAGGGGCTCGCCGCTCTCGCGATTCGCGACGCGGGAGGCTCCGGATCGCGGGCGGCCGGAGACGACCTATGGGGGGCCCACCACATCCTGCCGCCCGGTCGCTCTCGTGCCGGATCGCGACCGCCGTCCGAGCCGCCTCACGCTCTGAACGGGTTTGGATCCAGCCAGAACGCCGCCGCACCGGACCTGCCGATGCTGTCGATACTGATCCCCGCGCACAACGAGGCCCGCCACATCCGCCAGAAGCTCTCGAACACCTTGGCGCTCGACTACCCGCGCGCCCTGCTCGAGGTGGTCGTATGCTCGGACGGCTCGACCGACGGCACCGATGAGCTGGTGAACGAGTTCGCCGAGCGCGGCGTGCGCCTCGTCCGGAACAACCCACAACAAGGGAAACCCGCGGCGCTGGCTACGCTAATGGCCGCCTCGACTGCGCCGCTGGTGTTGTTCACCGACGCGAGCGCAAAGCTCGACCCAAAGTGCGTCCGGCTGCTGGTCGACCAGCTCGCCGACCCGCTCGTCGGCGTAGCGGCGGCGCGGTACTCGGTCCGCCCCAGCGGGCCGGATGACGGATCCGCGCCGGAGACGGAGCGGGCCTACTGGGACTTCGAGGCACGACTTCGGGCGGCCGAGGCTGAGCGCGACATGCTCCTCGGGGCTTCCGGCGCGGCGTACGCGATCCGTCGGGAGCTGGTGCGCCCGCTGCCGCACGACACGGTGAACGACGACTACGTGATCCCGCTCCTGGCGCGGATGGCCGGCTATCGGGTGGCCTACGTGCACGACGCAGTGGCGTCCGACGACGCCACCGAGACCGGCCAGACGCTCTACCGCCGCTGGGTTCGAATCGCGTATGGCAACTGGCAGATGGTGCGCCGGCAGCCGGAGGCGCTCTCGTTCAGGGAGCCCCGCATCGCCTTGCCGTTCTGGCGCAAGGTCCTGCGGACCGCGGGCCCTGTCCTGCTCCTGCTGGGCTTTGTGGCGGCGGTGATCGGGGGGACCACCAGCAACGCAGCCTACCTGCTCGCGGTGGCGGGCGGGCTTGGCTTTACTATCGCGGTCACCTCGGTGCTGCTCGAGGGCTCGGTGCTGGATGTGGGCCCGGTCCGCGCGCTCCGATACGTGGCGCTGTCGCAGCTGGCGTACCTTCACGGCGGGGTCCGCTTCGCGGCCGGCCGGGGCAAGGGCATCTGGCGTCGAGCCCCCGAGAACGAGCCCATCTCCTTGGATCGACCGGCCCCGCTACCGCTGGCGGTTCGCGCAATGAAACGGGCCGTCGACGTGCTCGGTGCCGCAGTGGCCATTGCCGTCTTCTCGCCGATCATGCTGTTCCTGGCGATCTGGATACCCATCGACAGCCGAGGAAGCCCCTTCTACACGCAGGAGCGCGAACGTCCGGGCGGCGACGGGCGACCGATTGGCTTCCGCATGTTCAAGTTCCGCAGCATGGTGTCGAACGCCGAGTCGGGCACCGGCCCGATCTGGGCCACCACCGGCTCCACAGCGCGCGTCACGCGCGTGGGTCGCATCATCCGGAAGTACCGCCTGGACGAGCTGCCCCAGTTCTTCAACGTGCTGATCGGCGACATGAGCATCGTGGGGCCACGCCCCGAGCGGCCCTTCTTCACTCGGATGCTCGCGGACGAGATCCCCGGCTACGTGGACCGCATCAGCGTCATCAAGCCCGGCATCACGGGGTGGGCCCAGGTGAACGTGGCCTCCGACACCGACGTGGACAGCGTGAAGGACAAGGTGAAGCACGACCTCGCCTACCTCGCGCACCTCTACACGGTGTCGACCTACGTTCGCATGGAGCTCAAGATCCTCTGGCGGACCATCTTCGTCATGGTTTCCGGCAAGGGCGCCGCCTGAGTCGGTGGCCCATCGAGGGCCGCCTCAGCGCATCAGCGCGAGGAACTCGTCGAAGTGACACGCGGCGTCGTGAGGCCCCGGGCTGGCCTCCGGGTGATACTGCACGCAGAGCAGCCGCCGGTCCGGAAAGGCGAAGCCCTCGAGGGTCCCGTCGTTGAGGTTGGTGTGGGTGACCACCGCACCCGGCGGCAAGGAGGCTGCGTCCACGCAGAAGCCGTGGTTCTGGCTGGTGATCCGAACCCGCCCCGTAGCGTGCTCGAGGACCGGCTGGTTCCCACCGCGATGGCCGAACGGCAGCTTGTACGTACGGCCGCCCAGGGCCAGCGCCGTGAGCTGGTGTCCGAGGCAGATCCCGAACAGAGGAAAGCGACCGATGAGCTCGGAGACTGCCCGGATCGCCGACGCGACGGCCGCCGGGTCGCCCGGGCCATTGGACAGGAAGACCCCGTCCGGGCGCAGCTCGCGCACCAGCCCGGCCGGCGTGGACGCAGGGACCACGGTCACCTCGCAGCCGGCCGACACGAGGTGGCGCAAGATGTTGGTCTTCACCCCGAAGTCGTAAGCGACGACGCGCCTCGTTGGGGCGGGCGCCGTCTGGCCGTAGAGCGGCGCGTTGTACGTGTAAGGCGCGGTGCAGCTCACCCCCGAGGCGAGGTCCTGGCCGCTCATGTCGGGCGCCGCTCTCGCGACGGAGAGCGCCTCGTCCGTGGTGGGCGCGATGGCCCCGGGCTGAGCGCCGTGGGTGCGAAGATGTCGGGTGAGCGCCCGGGTATCCACCCCGCTGATCGCCACGACGCCCTGCCGAACGAGGAACGCCTCGAGGTCTTCCTCCGCCCGGTAGTTGGACACCACGGGGGAGTGGGCGCGGACGACGAGGCCCTGCGCGGCTACCGCGCGGCTCTCCATGTCGTCGCTGTTGACGCCCACGTTGCCGATCTCGGGCGTGGTGAGGACCACGATCTGTCCGGCGTAGCTCGGGTCCGTGAGGATCTCCTGGTAGCCGGAGAGGCTCGTGTTGAAGCAGACCTCCCCCGACCGCACGCCCCGCGCGCCGTAGGCAGCGCCCGGGAACAGCGCGCCGTCCGCCAGCGCGAGCACTGCTGGCTCGCGTCTTCGCAATACGCTGAGGGCGGACCCGTGGGAGCCCGCCTCGTTCTGGTTCGACACCGACTCAGCGGTACGCACGCTTCACCCCTTCCGCTCCTTCGAAGCTGACGACCCGTCCCCCGACGACGGTGTTGCGGACCGTACCGGAAAGCGCCTGACCCTCGAAGAGGTGGTTCTGTCCCCGGGTGCGCAGGTGCGCCCCATCCACGCGCCAGGGCACGTCCGGGTCGACGAGGACCACGTCGGCGCGAGCGCCACTGCCGAGGCGTCCGAGGTCCGGGCGCCCGAGCACGCGGGCTGGACCGGCGCTCAGGCGCTGGAGCCCCTCCTGCAGGGTGAGCACCCGCTGGCGCACCAGCTCGAGGACCACGCCGAGGGCCGTCTCGAGCCCCGTCGTCCCCGCGCTGGCGTGGTCGTACTCGACCCACTTCTCCAGCTGGCTGCGCGGGGCATGGTCGGTGGCGACCGCTGTGATGAGGCCCGCCCGCAGCGCCTCCCGCAGGGCCGAGACGTCCTCACGGCACCGCAGCGGCGGCAGGACCTTGGTGGCGGTGTCGTACCCACTCACGGCCTCATCGGAGAACCAGAGGTGGTGCGGCGTGCAGTCGGCAGTAAACGGGATGCCCTCTCGCTGCAAGATCTCGAGCGCGCGCACGCCCGCGGCGGAAGAGACCCGCTGGAAATGGACGGGCCACCCCGCGAGACGAGAAAGCCAGCCGTCGCGCAGGATCGCCGTGGCCTCGGCCTCGGAGGGGACTCCGGGGAGGCCCAGGCGGAGCGACTGGAAGCCCTCGTTCATGAGGGCGCCGCGCGCCATGGACGCGTCGACGGAGCACGCGAAGACCCGGACGTCGAGCGAGCGGCAGTACTCGAGGATACGGCGCATCATCTGGGCCGAGGCCACGGCGAGCTCGCCCGTGGAAACGGCGACGCAGCCGGCCGCGGCGAGATCGCCGATCTCCGAGAGGTGCTTGCCCTCGAGGCCGCGAGTGGCGGCACCCACCGGGACCACGCGCGCTCCCGGCGCCGCTGCAGCCCGCGTCATGATCTGCTCGGTGACGGCGCGCACGTCGTTCACGGGATCCGTGTCCGGAGTGGCGCACACCGTGGTGAACCCGCCGCTCGCGGCCGCCAGGGAGACCGACGCGACGTCCTCGCGCCACTCGAATCCCGGCTCACCGACGTGGCTCCTCAGGCAGATGAAGCCCGGCACCACCCACGCCCCTTCCGCGTCCAGCTCCGGGGCTTCGCGGAAGCCGCTGGGAACCTCGGCCACGATGTCGACGATCTGCCCGCCCTCGATGAGCACGGCGCCACGGCGCTCGCCGCCACCGTCGCAGCCGTAGAGCGTTCCCCCTGTGATCACGAGCCGGTTCATGACGCCCTCCCCTGCCGGTGTGCGAGCACGTAGAGCACGGCCATGCGCACGGCCACGCCGTTGGTGACCTGCTCCAGGATCACGGACTCCGGGCCGTCCGCGACGTCTGGCGTGATCTCGACGCCCCGGTTGATCGGGCCCGGGTGCATCACGAGGACGTGCGGCCGCGCGCGTTTCAGCCGCTCCCGGGTGAGCCCGAAGCAGCGGAAGTACTCTCGGTCGCTCGGAAACAGGTCGGAACCCATCCGCTCCTTCTGGATGCGCAGCATCATCACCACGTCAGCGCCGTCGATCGCCTCCTCGATGCGCCGGCAGGGGGTGACGCCGAGCGCTTCGAGGCCGGGCGGCATCATCGTGGCGGGTCCCGACAACCGCACCTTCGCTCCCATGGTCCGGAGCGCAAAGATGTTGGAGCGAGCGACCCGGCTGTTCGCGACGTCTCCCACGATCGCCACCTCGAGGCCTTCGAGTCGCCCGAGGCGCTCCCGGATCGTGAAGAGGTCGAGCAGGCCCTGCGTGGGGTGCTCGTGGCGCCCGTCGCCGGCGTTCACGACCGCTGCGCGAACGTGTCGCGCCAGGAAGTGCGGCGCGCCGGCGGCGCTGTGCCGCAGGATGATGATGTCGGGGCCCATGGCCTCGAGGTTCTTCGCCGTGTCCAGCAGCGTCTCGCCCTTCGTGAGGGAGGACGCCGAGGCCGTGAGGCTCATAGTGTCTGCGGAGAGGCGCTTCGCAGCGACCTCGAAGCTCGTTCGGGTGCGAGTGGACGCCTCGACGAACAGCGTGCACACGGTCTTGCCGCGGAGCGAGGGGACCTTCTTCAGGGGGCGCTCGCCGATCTCCTTCATCCGCGTGGACAAGTCCAAGATCGACGAGATCTCGCCGCGGGTGAGCCCCTCGAGGCCCAGGAGGTGTTGCAACGCCGGGAACTCGGCCTCTGAGCGAACTGCGCCGTCGATCATGCTGTCCCCCGGCGGCTCTCGACCACGACCGCGTCCGAAGCAGCGCCGAGCTCGGTGAGCGCGACATGGACGTTCTCGTCGAGGCGGGTCTCGGCGCGACAGCCGACATAGGTGGGCTCGATCGGGAGCTCGCGATGCCCCCGGTCGACCAGCACGGCCAGCTCGATGCTCCGAGGGCGGCCGAAGTCGATGAGGGCGTCCAGAGCGGAGCGCACCGTGCGCCCCGTGAAGAGCACGTCGTCTACCAGCACGAGGCGCCTGCCGTTCACGTCGAAGCCCAGCTCGGTCTCGCCCACGATGGGCTGCGGCAGGCCCAGGAAGACGTCGTCCCGGTAGAGCGTGATGTCGATCATTCCCACAGGTGGGGCAGGCCAGCCCGTTGCTGCGAGCGCCTGTGCGAGGCGCTTGGCGAGGGGAACGCCGCCGGAGTGGATCCCAACGAGCGCCAGCTCGGCGGCATCGTCGCCGCGACGTCGGCGGAGCTCTGCCGCGATCGCTTCGACCGCCCGGGCCACGCCCGCCGCATCTAGCACCTGCCGCGTCGTGATGAGGCCCGGCCGGCTGCCGGCAGGCCTCGCGTCACCGGATTCATGCGTCACCTGGCCCTCCTCCGACTCGAGCTAATGCACCGTCTCGAAGACGCGCTCGAGGACTTGCGCCTCCGAGTACCACACGAACCACGCCTTGCCTTCGATGTTCTCGTAGGGAACGAGGCCCCAGATACGGCCGTCCTCAGAGAAGTCGCGGTTGTCGCCCATCACCAGCACGTGGCCGCTTGGCACGCGCATCGGGCCGCGGCTCTCGGCGCCAGGCCAGCCGTCGAGAAGCCTCCGCGACCGGAAGCGCGGCGGCCAGGACGGCTCGTTGAGCACCGAGCGAGGGCTCTCGACCACGCGCCGCTGCATCGGGGCGCACGACAGCGCGCTGTCCCCGGCGCTCGCTGTGGAGCGTTGGCACTCGCAGGCGGAGCCCGGCGCGACGTGCTGGCTGACCCATGAGATCGGGCCCGCGACCTCGGCCTGCAAGATGCACTCGCAGCCCGGGCGTTGCCGCCCGCTGGCCAGCGCCTCGGCGACCGAGTCCGCGGTGTAGCGGCGGGTACACACATCTCCGGGTTCGACCTCACAGGCGCCCGCTTCTGGTGGCGCGCCCTCGACGGTGAGCCGCTCCTCGTTCACGAGCACGTCGTTCGCCTGGAGCTGGACCACGTCGCCCGGCACGCCGACCACCCGCTTGATGAAGTGCTTCCCGTCGTGAACGCCGCCCCAGGGAAAGCGGAAGATGATCACCTCGCCCCGCGCCGGGGTTCGCCACTCGAAGACGCGGCCCCACCCGAACGGGAGCGTGACCCCGTAGACGAACTTGGTCACGAAGATGCGGTCGCCGACGCGGAGGGTAGGCAGCATGCTGCCCGTGGGGATCTGAAAGGCCTCGAACAGGAAGGCGCGGGCGATCAACGCTATCCCCACGGCCAGAGCCAGCGATCCGCCGACCTCCGCGAGGAAGTGTGTGCCGCGTCGCGGAAGGTAGCTCTCGACCAGCGCGTCCAATTCGTCCGCGACGGCCTGAAGCCGACGATACTCGGCGTCGGTCTTGGGCGGATTGGCGAGCCATGCCTTGACCGCGCGCAGCCCATCGCCCAGGTCCCACAGGATCTCCTCGGCCACGACGCGACGCTGGCCCCGGATGGCGCGGGGCAGCTCATCCAGCAGCGTCTCGGCACGACGGAGGACGTCCCGCCGCTGGGCGGCGTCTAGCGGCGCCTGCCCGAGGGAGGACGCGCGCTCATCCGGTGCTCGCGAGTCGTGATGGGCCGGCAAGATCCCCCCCGCCGTCTGAGGCCGTGCCCGGTGGGCCGGAGGGAGAGATCCCACCCGCCCGGTCGGGCTGGCCCGGCGGGCGCATGAAGTACACGCCGGTTACGGGGTTCGCAAGAGCCTCGAAAGCGACGTCCGACTCCGGTTCGGGGCAACGCAGATGGCCACCCCGCGGGCTCGGTGGTAAGAAGCGGCCCCGTGAGCCTGGTGCATCACTTGGACGCTGCGGCGGCGCATGTTCTGGAGGCGGTGAAGCGTCACCCGATCGAGCCGTCGGACACCGCTGTCCTGATCGCGGCGTTTCATCGGGCCGAGTCGCTCGCCGAGGGAGCGATTCGCGCCGCACTGCCGCTTGTCGATCCACTCCACCAGGCCGAGCTCGCCGAGCAGCTCGAGGATGAGCGCCGCCATGTGGCGGTCTTCGCGGGTTGGCTCCCCTCGGGCGGGAGAGACTGTGGACCCGCGTCGAGCGCACAGCGACCGGCGGGTACGTGGTACGCGCTGCTCCTGCTCAACGAGCTGGCGGGCTTCTGCCAGTTCGAGATGTTGGCGGCTCAGTTCCTCTCGGCAGCCGAGGCGTCGAGCCCTCCGGACGGCGACGCCTCGGCTCGAGGGCTCCCGGTGGCGCGGGAGCGCCCAGAGATCGGGATGGCGCGCCAGCGTGCTTTGGCGGTCCGCGGCATCGCCGAGGACGAGAGGCGTCACATCGCGCGGCTCGTCCGCTGGGTGGCCGCGCTGCCCCCGAGCTTCGACGGAGAGCTCGATCGCGTCACGGCGCGGTTTCGGCAGGGGCTCGAGGCACGGATGCGGCAGTTTCTCCCGCGCGAGGAGCTGGCCGACCTCCGGCGGGCTGTGGCCGCGGCGATCGATCAGGTCATCGTGGACGTCGTCCCCCGCCGAGCTGCAATGGCGGCAGCGAAGCACCCGAAGCGTCCCCCCGGGGGGGCCATCACCACGGGCTGACAGCCCACTGGAGCCGAGATGCACCCGACTACTCGCCCACGCCGCAGCGTGTTGTACATGCCCGGGTCGAACCCGCGCGCCCTCGAGAAGGCACGCACCCTGGCGGCCGACGGGCTGATCCTCGACATCGAAGACGCCGTAGCCCCAGACCAGAAGGCGGCGGCTCGGGACAACGTGGTCGCGGCCTCCCGCCAGGGCTACGGCCGCCGCGAGGTGCTAATCCGCGTGAACGGGCTGGGGACGCCGTGGGGCCTCGCCGACCTCCACGCCGCTGCCAACGCGAACGCAGACGGGGTGCTCCTCCCCAAGGTGGAGACCGTCGAGGAGCTTCGGACGGCCAGCGCGGCCCTCGATGCTGGGGGCGCGCCCCCCACGCTGCCTCTCTGGTGCATGATCGAGACCCCGCTAGGGGTCATCCGCGCGAGCGAGCTGGCGGCGGAGCCTCGGGTCGCTGGGCTCGTGATGGGCACGAGCGACCTGGCCAAGGAGCTCCGTTGTGCGCACACCCCGGGTCGAGAGCCCTTCTTCACGGCTTTCGGCGCCACGATCCTGGCAGGGCGCGCCTATGGACTCGCCGTCCTGGACGGCGTTCATCTGGACCTCGAGGACGCGGCTGGGCTGGAGGCGGCCTGTCGTCAGGGGCGCGACTTCGGCTTCGATGGGAAGACGCTCATCCACCCGAAGCAGCTCGAGGCCGCGAACGCAGTGTTCGCGCCCGCCGAGGCCGAGCTCGCGCACGCGGAGCGCGTCATTGCGGCGTTCGCCGAGGCAGAGGCCCAGGGCCGCGGCGTCGTCCTGCTGGACGGACGCCTCGTCGAGAACCTGCACGTGGCCGTAGCGCGGCGCCTGCTGGAGACCGCGTCCGCCATACGGCGCGCAGCGGAGGCGTGATCCCCGTCTCCGTGGGCACGCCAACGGAGGCCGCCGAGCGTGCTCCAAACGGTGTTTGACACCGAAGTCCGCGCCCCTTAGGGTCCCGCGCGTTGTGGGCGCCCCCCGCGCCCGGGATCGGCCCCGGGCGCAACCGACCCCGTCAGACGGGCGGCGAGGGCCCTGCGTTCCCATGCGGTCGGCACGACCGCCGGTTGGGCCGAGCATGGCCCAGCCCAAACCACCAGCCCCAGGGGCCTCCGGTGCCAGGATGTGCGTCATGTTCAGCAATTTGAAGGAAGCCGGGATGAAGTGGGCGTCGTCGCCGCAGGCCATGAAGCTCATGACCAACCCAAACGTGCAGAAGGCGCTCATGAAGGCGCTTCAGCTCCCTGGGGAGGTTCGCAACGCAGTGCAGGAGCGGACGAAGGCCTTCGCCGAGTACGCTGACCTAGCCACTCGCGGCGATATCCAGACGTTCCAGCGGACCATGCGCGATCTCGAGCGCGAGATCGGCCGCCTCAAGCGGGACCTCGACGCGGAGCGAGCCAAGGTCGCCACCATGTCCACGGCTGCCGCTGCGCCCACCGCTGCGCCCCCGGCCGAGACCGAGGCGCCCAAGAAGACCAAGATCGCCATCAAGAAGAAGTCCGACGCCTGAACGTGCGTTGGGCCGTGCTCATCGGGGGCGTGGCGGCGTTCGCGTCGAGCGGATGCCGCCGCAACGCCACGGCTGACGCTGCCCCCTACGCCGTCACGGCGACGGTGTCGGAGGCCGAAGAGCAGAACCTCCGCGCCGTTTGCAGGGCGGCGATTCAAGTGCTCGAAGAGGGCATCCCCGACCGGCTCGCCCGTATCGCGGAGCTCGCCGCGCCCACCAGCGCCGACATGACGCTGGTCGAGGGCCTCATCGCCACCGAGGGCCCGAAGCGCCTCGGGGTGATCCGCGAGCTCATGAAGAAGTATCGAATCGCACCCGAGTGCCAGCCCGCCCTGCCCGCGTTCGACCGTGGAGCCGATCGCCCCGACGAGATCACCCCCGTCAAGGCGCCGCCAGAGGGAGGCGGTGGTGGCCCAGAGGGTGGCGGCGCTGGGGGTGGTGGCCCTGGCGGCGGTCCCGAGGGCAGTCCCGAGGGCGGTGGCCCCGGCGGCGGCCCCGCGGGCGGTGGCCCCGGCGGCGGCCC